>NZ_QOCZ01000183.1 GCF_018207095.1 Nocardiopsis sp. MG754419
GTGGGCGGGCGACCGCGCCGCCGGCCCCGCCGCCCGCCCGGCGCCGCTGCCCGAAACCGGGCCCGGCCGCGCGCTGCTCTCCACCTGGAAGCAGCTGCTCGGCACCGGCCGCATGGAGGACGGCGAGCCCTACCTGGCCGGTACCGCGCGCAAGGCCCGCGCGTACCTGTCCAAGACCACGGCCGACGAGGTCGGCGTCCCCGACGGCGGCTCGCTGCGCGTCTCCGGTCCGCTCGGATCGGTGACCGTCCCCGCGGTCGTCACCGACATCGCGGACCGGGTCGTCTGGCTTCCCGCCAACGCCCACGGCTGCGACATCCGTCGTGACCTGGGCGCCACCGTCGGCCAGACGGTCGAGCTGGCCGCGCCCACCACCAACGGGAGGCAGCAGTGACCCCCGCCGCTCTCGATCCGCGCGTGGCAGACCTGGCCGCGGAGAGCACCCTGAGCGCCTTCGGGAACGACCCGTGGTGGATCACCACCATCAAGGCGCTGGCCATCTTCGTGTTCCTCATGATCTGCGTGCTCATGATGATCATGGCCGACCGCAAGGTCATGGGCCGCATGCAGCAGAGGCACGGACCCAACCGGATGGGCCCCTTCGGCCTGCTCCAGTCCCTGTTCGACGGCATCAAGCTCTCCCTCAAGGAGGACCTGATCCCGCGCGGGGTGGACCGGTTCGTCTACATCGCGGCCCCGATCATCGCGGCCGTCCCGGCGTTCCTGGCCTTCTCGGTCATCCCGATCGGGCCCGAGGTGAACCTGTTCGGGGTCATGACCCCGTTGCAGCTCACCGACCTGCCCATCGCCGCCCTGCTGGTGCTGGCCACCGCCGCACTGGGTGTGTACGGGTTCGTCCTCGGCGGCTGGGCCTCCCAGTCCCCGTACGCCCTGCTCGGCGGCCTCCGCGCCTCCGCGCAGGTGATCAGCTACGAGATCGCGATGGGGTTGTCCTTCGTCGCGGTCTTCATCATGGCGGGCACGCTCACCACCTCCGGCATCGTCGCGGCCCAGGAGAACCTGTGGTTCGCGGTGCTGCTCCTGCCCTCCTTCCTCATCTACATCGTCACGATGGTCGGCGAGACCAACCGTCTCCCGTTCGACCTGGCCGAGGGTGAGGGCGAGATCGTCGGCGGCTTCATGACCGAGTACGGATCCATGAAGTTCACGATGTTCTTCCTCGCGGAGTACGTGAACATGTGCACCGTCGCCGCGGTGTCCGTGACGCTCTTCCTCGGCGGTTGGTACGCCCCGCCGGGGGTCACCGCCATCCTGCCCACGGCCAACGAGGGCTGGTGGCCGGTCCTGTGGTGGATGCTCAAGTTCGTCGCCGTGATGTTCCTGTTCATCTGGGCCCGGGGCAGTCTCCCGCGTGTGCGCTACGACCAGCTGATGAAGCTCGGCTGGAAGGTCCTCATCCCGATCCAGCTCGTGTGGATCACCGGTGTGGCCGTCGTGCGCATGCTCATCCTGGACGGTGCCTCCCCGATCCTCATCGGGGCCGTCATCGCCGCCTTCAGCGTCGCCACCATCGCCGCCTTCCTCGCCTGGCTGCGCTTCGTGCGCCGCGAGCGCGCCGAGGAGGCCCGAGAGCGCGCCGAGAACGCGCGCCGTGCCCACAAGGAACCCTCCTTCGGCGGGTTCCCGGTGCCCCCGAGCACCGCCGCCCACTACGGCAGCAGCGTGCTCGCCGAACCGTCGCGGACGGCCACGGCCGGCACCGCCGATCGCAATCAGAAGAAGGGGGAGGTTACCGGTGCTTGAGTGGCTCAACCCCGTCAAGGGTTTCGGTGTCACCTTCCACACGATGTTCAAGAAGGTGCCCACCGTCGAGTACCCGGAGGTCAAGCGCCCCACGGCGCCGCGCTTCCACGGACGGCACCAGCTGAACCGGTGGGCCGACGGTCTGGAGAAGTGCATCGGGTGCGAACTGTGCGCCTGGGCCTGCCCGGCCGACGCCATCTACGTGGAGGCCGGTGACAACACCGACGACGACCGGTACTCGCCCGGCGAACGCTACGGGCGCGTCTACCAGATCAACTACCTGCGCTGCATTCTCTGCGGTCTGTGCGTGGAGGCCTGCCCGACCCGGGCGCTCACCATGACCAACGAGTACGAGCTCGCCGACGACAGCCGCCAGAGCCTCATCTGGACCAAGGAGCAGCTCCTGGCGCCCCTCACCGAGGGCATGGAGCAGCCCCCGCACCCGATGCGGCTCGGCGACGACGAGCAGGACTACTACGCCACCGGGCGTGGTCAGCACGGGACGCAGGACCGGCCGGAGAACGCGGAGGCCTCACAGTGACCCCGCAGACCCCCGCCGCCCCCACGCTCGACCTGGCCGCGGGCGCCCCCATCGGCTCGGGTGAGGCCGCCGTGTTCTGGGTCCTGGGCACCATCGTGCTGCTCGGCGCCCTGGGCGTGGTCTTCTCCCGCAAGGCGGTCCACTCCGCCATGTCGATGGCGCTGACGATGGTCGGTCTGGCCATCTTCTACGGCATCAACGAGGCGCCGTTCCTGATGGTCGTCCAGATCGTCGTCTACACCGGCGCCGTCCTCATGCTGTTCCTGTTCGTGCTGATGCTCGTCGGCGTCAGCTCCGCGGACTCCCTGGTGGAGACCCTGCGGGGACAGCGACTCATGACGGCGATCGTCGCGATCTGCTTCGTCGGCGCCCTGACCACCGGGATCACCCGTATCGCCGTGGGCGACCCGGCGGGCATCACCGCCGCGGCGCCCGTGGGCGGGACCATCCCGTGGCTGGCCGGCGAGCTGATCCTGCGCTACGTGGTCGCCTTCGAGGCCACCGCCGCGCTGCTCATCACCTCGGTGCTCGGCGCCATGGTGCTCGCGCACACCGCCCGCATCGGCAAGCGCCGCACCCAGCGGGAGCTGTCCGAGGACCGCATCCGCGGTGACCACCCCACCCCGTTGCCCGGACCGGGCACCTACGCCCGGCACAACGCGATCGACATGCCCGCGCTGTTGCCGGACGGCACGGTGTCCCAGCTGTCCCTCAACCCCGTGCTCACCGCGCGCGACCCCGAGTACCAGAAGGGCGTGCCCGCGGACGTGCGGGCCGGACGCTCCCCGCTCCCGGGCGGGGCCTCGGAGACCACGCGGACCGAGGAGGGCGCCTCCGGCGAGGGGACCGACCCCGCCCAGGGCGAGGACGACTCCGACTCGTCGGACGACAACGGCGGCAACGGTAACGGCAACGGGCAGGAGGTCGAGTCCTCGTGGACCCGATGAACTACATCGTCCTCGCGGCGCTTCTGTTCACCATCGGCGCGGTCGGCGTTCTCGTCCGACGCAACGCGATCATCGTCTTCATGTGCGTGGAGCTCATGCTCAACGCCTGCAACCTGGCGTTCGTCGCGTTCGCCCGAATGCACGGGGACATCGAGGGGCAGGTCATCGCCTTCTTCGTGATGGTCGTGGCCGCAGCCGAGGTGGTCGTGGGCCTCGCGATCATCATGCAGATCTTCCGAACCCGCAGGTCCGCGTCGCTCGATGACGCCAACCTGCTCAAGCACTAGAAGGCGACGTGGCTGTGACACAACATCACGCGTACCTCGCCGCCGAATCCGCGGCGACCGCGGCCGACAGCGCGGTGCTGTCGAACGCCTGGCTGCTGATCGCCCTGCCGTTGGTGGGCGCGGCGATCCTGCTGCTGGGCGGGCGACGCACCAACGCCTGGGGGCCCCTGCTGGCCACCGTCCTCCCGGTGGTCTCCTTCGTCTGGGCCGTCCTGGTCCTGTTCGACCTGCTCGGGCGGGGAGCCGACGCGCGCAGCGTCGTCGTCCCCGTCTACGAGTGGTTCGCGGTCGGCGACTTCTCCGCGCAGATCAACCTGCTGGTCGATCCGCTCTCCATCACCTTCGTCCTGCTCATCACGTTCGTGGGTTCGCTGATCCACGTGTACTCCCTCGGCTACATGGCCGAGGATCCGGATCGGCGCAGGTTCTTCGCGTACCTGAACCTGTTCGTCGCCGCCATGCTCGTGCTGGTGCTGGCGGACAACTTCGTGCTGCTGTTCCTCGGCTGGGAGGGTGTGGGCCTGGCGTCCTACCTGCTCATCGGGTTCTGGCAGTACAAGCCCACCGCCGCCACCGCGGCCAAGAAGGCGTTCCTGATCAACCGGGTCGGCGACATGGGCCTGCTCCTGGCGATCATGATCATGTTCACCGTGCTGGGCGCGGTGAGCTTCAGCGACGTCTTCGCCGCGGTGCCGGGCGCGAGCGACGGCATCCTGCTCGCCATCGGCCTGCTGCTCCTGCTGGGCGCCTGCGGTAAGTCCGCGCAGCTCCCGCTCCAGGCGTGGCTCCTGGACGCCATGGAGGGCCCGACCCCGGTGTCGGCGCTCATCCACGCCGCCACCATGGTCACCGCCGGTGTGTACCTCATCGTGCGCGCCGGTCCGATCTTCGAGGCCTCCCCGGCGGCGCAGCTGACCGTCATGACCGTCGGCGCCGCCACCATGCTGGCCGGCGGGATCATCGCCTCCGCCAAGGACGACATCAAGAAGTCCCTGGCCGGGTCCACGATGAGCCAGATCGGCATGATGGTGCTGGCCGCGGGCCTCGGCCCGATCGGTTACGCCGCCGCCATCGCCCACCTGGTCACGCACGGCTTCTTCAAGGCCGGGCTGTTCCTCGGCGCCGGTTCGGTCATGCACGGCATGAACGACGACGTGAACATGCGCCGCTACGGCGGTCTGGCGTCGAAGATGCCGATCACCTTCGCCACCTTCGGACTGGGCTACCTCGCCATCATCGGGGTCCCGCTGCTGTCCGGCTGGTGGACCAAGGAGAGCATCATCTCCGCCACGTTCGGTCTCGGCGGCCAGCTCGGTCTGGTCTTCGGATCGCTGGTCATCCTGGGCGCCGCGCTCACCGCCTTCTACATGTCCCGGATGGTCTTCATGACCTTCCTGGGCGAGAAGCGGTGGGACGAGGGCGTGCACCCGCACGAGTCCCCGGTGAGCATGACCGCCCCCATGGTGGTGCTGTCCCTGGGCTCGCTCGCCCTGGGCGCCTTCCTGGTGGCCGGTGACCGCTTCGCCGC
Source organism: Nocardiopsis sp. MG754419 (assembly GCF_018207095.1). Classification (GTDB taxonomy): domain Bacteria; phylum Actinomycetota; class Actinomycetes; order Streptosporangiales; family Streptosporangiaceae; genus Nocardiopsis. The sequence continues at coordinate 5,068 of NZ_QOCZ01000183.1, forward strand.
GTTCCTCCAGCCCGTCACCGGCGCCGAACTGCCGCACTTCACTGTGGGGCACGCGTTCACCGCCCCCTACGGCATCGCGGCCCTGGTCGTGCTGGTCCTGGGTGTGGCCCTGGCCTGGGCGGTCTACCTCCGCAAGCCCGTGGAGCGCACCGCCCCCGCGGGCAACCTCGTCACCGACGCGGCCCGCAACGAGCTGTACGGCAACGAGATCAACGAGGGCCTGTTCATGCGACCCGGTCAGGTCCTCACCAAGGCCCTGGTCGTCATCGAGGACAAGGTCATCGACGGCGCGGTCAACGGGATCGGGACCGGGGTCCGCGACTCCTCCACCGGGCTCGGGAAGACCCAGTCCGGGTTCGCCCGCACCTACGCGCTCACCATGCTCATCGGCGCCGTGATCGTCGCCGCGACGCTGGCTGTGAGGTTCTGACATGATCCCCTGGCTCACACTCGCCATCGCCCTCCCGGCGATCGGTGCGCTCCTCATCTGGGCGCTGCCACGCGTCAAGACACCGGCGGGGTCGGCCACGGCCCGCGCCTCGGCCTCCGCCTCCCAGGAGGCCGGAGGCGGCGGTACCGCGGTCGCGACCCGGACCGCCACCACGACCGGGGCGGGCGCCGCCTCCGCGGAGATCGCCAAGCGCATCGCGCTGGGCGTCTCGCTGGCCACCCTGGCCCTGGTCGTCGTCATGGCCCTGAACTTCGACACCTCCGCCGCGGGCGGCCTCCAGTTCGAGGAGGTCTACCCGTGGATCCCCTACTTCGGGGTCCACTTCGCGGTGGGTGTGGACGGCATCGCCCTGGTGCTGATCCTCATGTCGGTGATCCTGGTCCCGCTGGTGGTCCTGGCGGCCTGGAACGAACACTCCGACCGTGAGGACGGAGGCAGCGGCTACTTCGCCCTCATCCTCGCCCTCGAAGCGATGATGATCGGTGTCTTCGCCGCCACCGACGTCTTCCTGTTCTACGTGTTCTTCGAGGCGATGCTGATCCCGGTCTACTTCATGATCGGGCGCTACGGTCGGGGCGCCGACCGGGCCAAGGCCGCGATGAAGTTCCTGCTGTACAGCCTCGCCGGCGGTCTCATCATGCTGGTCGCGGTGATCGGCGTGTACGTCATCGGCGGCACCTTCCTGTGGAGCGAGCTGACCGCGTCGGGCAGCCCGCTCGCGGCCGTCGACCCGGCCACGGCCCGCTGGCTCTTCCTCGGGTTCTTCATCGCCTTCGCGATCAAGGCCCCGATGTGGCCGGTGCACACCTGGTTGCCCACCGCCGCAGGATCCTCCAGCCCCGGCACCGCCGTGCTGCTGGTCGGTGTCCTGGACAAGGTCGGCACCTACGGCATGCTCCGATTCTGCCTGGAGCTGTTCCCGGCCGCCGTGTCCTGGTTCGTGTGGCCGGTGGTCGCGCTCAGCCTGGTGAGCATCGTCTACGGTGCGATCCTCGCGATCGGCCAGAGCGACATGATGCGCCTGGTGGCCTACACCTCGGTGTCCCACTTCGGCTTCATCACCCTGGGCATCTTCGCCCTGACCGCGCAGGGGCAGGCCGGTGCGGCGCTGTACATGGTCAACCACGGCTTCGCCACCGGCGCGCTGTTCCTGATCGTGGGCTTCCTCATCGCCCGTCGCGGCAGCTCCCGCATCGAGGACTTCGGGGGCGTCCAGAAGGTCGCGCCCAAGCTCGCGGCGGTGTTCCTGATCGCTGGTCTGGCCGGTCTGGCCCTGCCCGGTCTGGCACCGTTCGTCAGCGAGTTCCTGGTGTTCGTCGGCGTGTACGCCTTCAGCCCGGTCCCGGCGATCATCGCCGTCGTGGGTGTGGTCCTGGCCGCGCTCTACATCCTGTGGATGTACCAGCGGACCATGACCGGCCCCACCCCGGAGAAGCTGTCCACCCTGCCCGACCTGTCCGCGCGTGAGACCTGGGCGGTGGCCCCGCTGATCGCGCTCATCATCGCGTTCGGCGTCTACCCGCAGCCCCTGCTCAACGTGATCAACCCCGCCGTCGAACGCACCGTGGAGATCGGGGCGGACACCGCCGCGGACACCACGACCGCCGAGGGCGACACCGAGGAAGGAGACGAGGAGTGAACACGCTCTACGTCGCCGACGGGGCGCCCCCGTCGCTCCCCGGCATCACCGAGGCGGCACCGGACCTGGACTGGTGGCTGCTCGCACCGTTCATCCTGGTGTTCGGCGCCGGTGTGCTGGCGGTGCTGTTCGAGGCCTTCGTGCCCAAGAAGGTCCTGCGGCCGGTGCAGATCACCCTCGCCGCCGCGACCCTGCTCGTCACCTTCCTGATCATCGTGGCCCAGGTGGGGGCGGTCGGTGACGGCACGCTCGTGGCCGGTGGGGTGCTCGCGGTGGACCGCGTGGTGCTCTTCCTCCAGGGCACCATCACCGTGCTGGCCCTGATCAGCCTCATGCTCATCGCCGAACGGCGCGACGGGCGCGACGCGTTCTCCGCCCAGGCCGCCACGGTCCCGGGCAGCGAGGAGGAGCGCAGGCACATCCTCGCCGGCTCCCAGCACACCGAGGTCTACCCGCTGGTGCTGTTCGCGGTGCTGGGCATGCTGCTCTTCCCCGCGGCCAACGACTTCCTCACCATGTTCATCGCCCTCGAGGTGATGAGTCTGCCGCTGTACCTGCTGTGCGGTCTGGCCCGTCGTCGTCGCCTGTTCTCGCAGGAGGCCGCGGTCAAGTACTTCCTGCTCGGTGCGTTCTCCTCGGCGTTCTTCCTCTTCGGTATCGCCATGGTGTACGGCTACGCGGGCTCGGTGAACTTCACCGCGATCCGCGAGGCGGTCGACGCCGGCGGTGCGGAGATCTTCGCCGACGGCAACGGTGAGCCCCTGCTCGTCATGGGTATCGGTCTCGTCGCGATCGGGCTGCTGTTCAAGGTCGGCGCCGTGCCCTTCCACAGCTGGAAGCCGGACGTCTACCAGGGGGCCCCGACCCCCATCACCGCGCTCATGGCCTCCTGCACCCTCGTGGCCGCCTTCGGCGCGCTGTTGCGGGTGTTCTTCGTGCCCTTCGGCGGCTCGGTGGAGATCTGGGAGCCGATGCTGTGGACGGTCGCCATCCTCACGATGGTCGCCGCCGCCGTCATCGCCGTCACCCAGCGCGACATCAAGCGGCTGCTGGCCTACTCCTCGGTGGTGCACGCCGGCTTCATCCTCACCGCCGTGGTCGCCGCCTCGGCCGAGGGCCTCGCGGGCGCCATGTTCTACCTGGCCGCCTACGGGTTCACCACGCTCGGCGCGTTCGCGATCGTCACCCTGGTGCGCACCCGCGACGGTGGTCAGGAGCTGGGCGACCTGGAGGGTTGGGCCGGACTGGGGCGTCGCGCCCCGGGGCTCGCGCTGGCGCTGTCGCTGTTCCTGCTGGCCTTCGCCGGTATCCCGCTCACCAGCGGGTTCATCGGCAAGTTCGCGGTGTTCGGTGCCGCCATCGAGGCCGGGGCCACCCCCCTGGTCGTCGTGGGTGTCCTCAGCAGCGCCATCACGGCCTACTTCTACATCCGGATCATCGTTGTGATGTTCTTCCGGGAATCGGAGGGCGAAGGTCCCACGGTGGCCCGCGCGGGCGCCCTCACCGGCGGTGTCATCACCGTGGGTGTGGCGGCCACGCTCGCCCTCGGGATCTTCCCGGGACAGGTGCTGGACAACCTGCTGCCGCCCTCCGAAGCCGGTCAGGACCCCTCCGCGGTGATGGTCTACCAGGACACAGAGGTGGACGCCGAGGAGTGATCGTCGACCCGGGTGTGGCTTTGGACGATCATTCCGGGTCGGATACCGTGGCAAGTCGGATCATGTTCATGTGCTGAGCGTGCGGCGGCCCTCGCATCGGGGGCCGCCCGCACGCCCGTTCGACAGGTGGAGCTTTACGGTGAGCGGTGCTGTCCCGAGCGGGTTTCTCGCTCTGCCGAGAGTCGACCCGACCCTCGCCCGGGAGGTGCAGGACGACCTCGAGAAGGTCGAGGAACTGCTGCGCGAGTCGGTGCGATCCAGCGACCCGATGCTGACCGAGGCCGCGTCCCACCTGCTGGAGGCCGGTGGCAAGCGCTTCCGCGCCATGTTGGTGCTGCTCGCCGCCCACTTCGGCGACCCGACGGTGCCCGACCTCATCCCCGCCGCGGCCGTGGTGGAGCTGACCCACGTGGCCACGCTCTACCACGACGACGTCATGGACGAGGCGGAACTGCGCCGCGGCAAGCCCAGCGCCAACCAGCGCTGGGGCAACACCGTCGCCATCCTCACCGGCGACTACGTGTTCGCGAAGGCCTCCACGATGCTCGCCGACCTGGGCACCGAGGCCGTCCGTCTGCAGGCGGAGACCTTCGCCCGTCTGGTCCAGGGGCAGATCCTGGAGACCTCGGGGCCGCGTGACGGCATCGACCCGCTCGACCACTACCTCAACGTCATCGACGACAAGACGGCGTCGCTGATCGCCTCGTCGGCGGAGTTCGGCGGCATGTTCGGCAAGGTCGACCCGGAGATGGTGAGCACCCTGACCCGGGCCTGTGACGCTCTGGGCATGGCCTTCCAGCTCGCCGACGACATCCTGGACGTGGCGAGCGAGAGCGCCGACTCGGGCAAGACCCCGGGCACGGACCTGCGGGAGGGTGTGCTCACCCTGCCGATGTTCTACGCCCTGCGTTCCCAGGACCCGGCCGACGAGCGCCTGAAGTCGTTGCTGGGCCGGCCGCTCGACGACGCCGAGGCCGAGGAGGCGCTGTCCCTGCTGCGCCCGCACCCGGCGATGGACGAGGCCGACGCCACGCTGCGGGGTTGGGCCGAGAAGGCGCGCTCCGAACTGGCGACGCTCCCGGACATCCCGGCCCGCGAGGCGTTCCTGTCGTTGTGCGCGTACGTGGTGGAACGCTCCGGCTGACCCGCCCCGTCCACGCTCGCCAGGGCCCCGTCCGATCGAGGACGGGGCCCTGGCGAGCGTGGACGGGGC
>NZ_QOCZ01000184.1 GCF_018207095.1 Nocardiopsis sp. MG754419
GGCCGGTGGGACGTCGCAATCCACACCGATACCGGAGGCCCTCTTGTCGTGTGTCGGGCGGGGTGGGTGTTACCAACCTCCGTGGTCAGTACAGCTAGGGCATGCGCTCGTAGGCGGGCAGGGTCAGGAAGTCGACGTAGTCGTCGTCCAGGGCGACCTCGGTGAAGAGCTCCTTGGCCTGTTCGTAGAGGCCCTCGTCGAAGGCGGCGCCCAGGCTCTCCCGGATGGTGACGAGCTCCTCGTCGATGATCCGGCGGACCAGCGCTGCGGTGACCTCGGGGCCGTCGTCCAGGGTCACGTCGTTGTGCAGCCACTGCCAGATCTGCGAGCGGGAGATCTCGGCGGTGGCGGCGTCCTCCATGAGGTTGTGGACGGCGACCGCGCCGTTGCCGCCCATCCAGGCGGCCAGGTACTGCAGGGCGACGTTGATGTTGCCGCGCAGACCGGCCAGGGTGACGCCGCCCGGGGTCTTGTCGACGGCGAGCAGGTCGGCCGCGGTCACCTCGACGTCGGGACGCTGCTTGTCGATCTGGTGGGGCCGGTCGCCCAGGACGCCGTCGAAGATCTCTCCGGCGATCGGGACGAGGTCGGGGTGGGCGACCCAGGAACCGTCGAAGCCGTCACCGGACTCCCGGGACTTGTCATCACGGACCTTGGCGAAGGCGTTCCTGTTGACCTCCTCGTCCCTGCGGGACGGGATGAACGCGGCCATACCGCCGATGGCGTGGGCGCCGCGCTTGTGGCAGGTCTTGACCAGCAGTTCGGTGTAGGCGCGCATCATCGGGGCGGTCATGGTGACGGCGTTGCGCTCGGGCAGCAGGAACCTGCGACCGCGCGTGCGGTGGGTCTTGATGATGCTGAAGAGGTAGTCCCAGCGTCCGGCGTTGAGACCGGCGGAGTGCTCGCGCAGTTCGTAGAGGATCTCCTCCATCTCGAACGCGGCCGGGATGGTCTCGATCAGGCAGGTGGCGCGGATGGTGCCGCGCGGGATCCCCAGACGCTCCTGGGCCAGGACGAAGATGTCGTTCCAAAGACGCGCCTCGAGGTGGCTCTGCATCTTCGGCAGGTAGAAGTACGGGCCCTTGCCCTTGGCGATCTGCCGCTGCGCGCTGTGGAAGAAGTACAGCGCGAAGTCGACGATGCCGCCGCTCACGCGCCCACCGTCGACCAGGACGTGCTTCTCGTCCAGGTGCCAGCCCCGCGGGCGCACGACGATGGTGGCCAGCGCGGGGTCCTCCTTCAGGGCGTAGGTCTTGCCCTGGGGGGAGGTGAAGTCGATCGTGCGGTCGAGGGCGTCGCGCAGGTTGAGCTGCCCCTCGATCATGTTCTCCCACAGCGGGGTGTTGGCGTCCTCGAAGTCGGCCAACCACACCTTCGCGCCGGAGTTGAGCGCGTTGATGGTCATCTTGCGGTCGGTCGGGCCGGTGATCTCCACGCGGCGGTCCGTGATGCCCGGGGCGGGCGGTGCGACCCGCCAGCCGTCGTCCTCGCGGATGTGCCTGGTCTCGGGGAGGAAGTCGAGGTCCTCGCCGGCCGCGACCCTCGCCTCACGGGCGGCGCGCGCGGTCAGGAGTTCCTGACGGCGGGACTCGAAGGTGCGGTGCAGCTCGGCGACGAGCGCGAGGGCGTCGTCGGTGAGGATCTCGTCGAACCGGTCGTTGAGGGGGCCCGTGATCTCGACCCCGTGCGTGGCGCCCATGGAAAACCTTCCGCAATACGAAATAAGCTTCTGGTATGTGGAAGTGAAACTACTATCTCGATGTCAAGCGGTCAACGTCACTCGCAGTGTCGATCAGGCCCGATATTCGTCCAGAGAGAAGTATCGCTGAAATTCTTAGTTAAATGCTTGGATTCTTCGGTTTTCGTGGTGCCTTCGCGGGTTGCGCGGCCGTCATGATCCGATGGCTTGTGTCACACCACCTGCGATAATTAACGTGCCTTCACTCGGGGTGAGGTGTCACCATCGACCCAGGGGCGCGTCCCGCGGACACACGCCCCGCCACGCGCCGTCACGGGCGCGGGCCCCGACCGTGAACACCACGGCGGCCGCCGTCCACGGGGCGAACGGGAAGAATCCCGGCGGTGTCCGCGTTGACCCACCTGGAGGGATATGAATACTGCTGACATCCACGGAAGCGACCACACCGGCCCCGAGGCCGAGGACGCGTTCCGTGAAGGGGTCACCGCCGGAGACGGGACCCACGCCGACGACGCGTCCCGCGGTACCGGCGACGACCGACACGAACACCCCGCGGACACGCCGGACCAAGGCCAGATGGAACTGGCCGAGCGCCACGCCCTGCGCCGCGTCCAGGGGTTGTCCACCGAACTGACCGACGTCACCGAGGTCGAGTACCGGACCCTGCGCCTGGAGCGCGTGGTCCTCATCGGGGTCTGGACGCGCGGCACGCAGGCCGACGCCGACAACTCGCTCACCGAACTCGCCGCGCTCGCCGAGACGGCCGGCGCCCTGGTCCTGGAGGGCCTCACCCAGCGCCGCTCCAAGCCGGACCCGGCGACCTTCGTCGGCAAGGGCAAGGCCGCCGAACTCCACGACATCGTCGAGGCCACCGGCGCCGACACCGTGATCGCCGACGGTGAGCTCACCCCCGGCCAGCTGATCCAGCTGGAGGACGTCGTCAAGGTCAAGGTCATCGACCGCACCGCGCTCATCCTGGACATCTTCGCCCAGCACGCGCGCAGCAGCGAGGGCAAGGCCCAGGTCGAACTGGCCCAGCTCAACTACCTGTTGCCCCGACTGCGCGGCTGGGGTCACTCCCTGTCCCGACAGGCCGGCGGCGCGGGTGGCGGCGGCAACGGCGGCGTGGGACTGCGCGGACCCGGTGAGACCAAGATCGAGACCGACCGCCGACGCATCAACGACAAGATCGCCAAACTGCGTCGACACCTGTCCCACATGCGCACGGCACGCGACGTCAAGCGCGACGTCCGACGCACCCGACAGGTGCCGTCGGTGACCCTGGCCGGGTACACCAACGCCGGTAAGTCCAGCCTGCTGAACCGGCTCACCGGAGCCGGCGTACTGGTCGAGAACGCCCTGTTCGCCACGCTGGACCCGACCGTCCGTCAGGCCCGCACGCCCGACGGTCGCGGCTTCACGCTCAGCGACACGGTCGGGTTCGTCCGCCACCTGCCGCACCAGTTGGTGGAGGCGTTCCGCTCCACCCTGGAGGAGGTCGCCGACGGCGACCTGATCCTGCACGTGGTCGACGGCGCGCACCCGGACCCCGAGTCGCAGATCAGCGCCGTGCGCGAGGTCTTCGCCGAGATCGAGGCGGGCGACGTCCGCGAGCTCATCGTGGTCAACAAGGTCGACGCCGCCGACCCCGACGTCCTCAAGACCCTGCGCACCCGCTATCCCGACATGGTCGAGGTCTCGGCGCGCACGGGCGAGGGCGTCTCCGGCCTGGTCACGGCCCTGGCCGACGCGCTGCCCGAGATCGCCCGGGAAGTGCACGCCCTCGTCCCGTACTCGCGGGGCGACCTCGTCGCGCGAGCGCACGACGAGGGGCGTGTGGTGAGCGAGGAGCACACCGCGGACGGCACCGCACTGCACGCGTTCGTGCCCGCGCCGCTGGCCGCGCGGCTGGAGGAGCACGCGCCCAGCACGGTCTGACCGGCGCCGGCGGTGAGCCGCCGGGGGCGTCGGGCCGAGCCCGTTCGCGAACATCGGGGCCGGGGTACCGCATCGGTACCCCGGCCCCTCGCGCGCGCCGGGGACGCGCGGAGCCGCTCGCATTCGACGGGAACATCCCGAATCTCACCCGTAACTCGGGTCGACGCAGCTCAGAGAGGGTTCCGGTGGCCTTCGTCACGCCGCGTTCCTGCGAACTTCGGGCGGGAACGCTCGCATTCGTCCACGCGGGGAGGTGTACATGATGTCGGCGAATGGACTACGGTTTCGGAGCACCGGCCGGCAGTGGCCGCCGTCCCCCGACGGCCCGTACCCCCACTGATCCGGCACCGCGAGGCGGCCCCGGGCCGCCCACGGCCCTGTCGGAATCACATCCAGATACGAGGTCGCCATGCCCGCCCGTGCTCTCCGCGTACCCGGTCCGCGCGCCGAGCGCCGGAACTGACCGGCGGGGGCGGAGCACCAGATGCCGGTAGTACTCCTCACCAACATCGGCCGCCTGTGGACCGGTTACGAGTTGCTGACCAAGGCGGCCGTCCTCATCGAGGACGACCGGGTGGCCTGGGTCGGGCCCGCCGCGGAGTTGCCACAGCACATCCCCGGTGTCATGGACGACCTCACCGACGTCGACGAGATCGTCAACATCGGCGGGGGACTCGTGACCCCCGGGCTCGTCGACGCCCACTGCCACCCCGTGTACGCCGGCGACCGCTACGCCGAAGTCAACATGTGGGCCAAGGGCGCCACCCGCGCCGACATCTTCGCCGCGGGCGGGGGCGTGTCCACCACCGTCACCATCACCCGCGGAACCGACCCCTGGACCCTGTGCAACGCCGTCCGGGAACGCCTTCGCCACTGGGTCCTCTCCGGCAGCACCACCGTGGAGGCCAAGACCGGCTACCACCTCACCCGGGACGGCGAACTCGCCGACGTGCGCCTGCTGCGCTCCCTGGAGGAGGAGCCGGGGATGCCGCGCCTGCACGTCACCTTCTTCCCCGCCCACGGGGTGCCCCCGGAGTTCTTCGGTCGCCCCAAGGAGTACGTGGCCACCGCCGCCTCCTGGCTCGGGGACGCCGCCATGGCCGGGGCCGACGGGGTCGACGTCTACTGCGACAACCAGCAGTTCACCACCGAGGACGCCCACATGCTGCTCGGTGTGGGACAGTCCGTGGGGTTGCGCACCACCATGCACGCCTGCTCCAGGCCCCGCCACGGCGCGGTGCGCATGGCCGCCGAACTGGGCTGCACCTCCGTCGACCTGCTCCACGAGGCCGACGACCAGGACATGCTCGCCCTGGCGGCCACCCGCACCCCGGTGGTCGCCTGCCCCACCACCGCCCTGCACGAACGCCGCACCCCGCCGGTGCGCTCCCTGCTCGACCACGGTGTTCCCGTGGGTCTGGGCACCGACCACAACCCCGGCCAGTCCGGCACCACGTCCATGCCGCTGGTCATCTCCCTGGCCGTGTCCATGTTCGAGATGACCGTGCACGAAGCGCTCAACGCGGCCACGGTCGGCAGCGCCCACGCCCTCGGACTCAACGACCGCGGGCTCTTGGCCCCGGGGAGCCTCGCCGACCTGGTGCAGTGGGACGCCGACCACGAGGGCGCCTTCGCCTGGTCCATGGGGCTGAGCACCCTGCGCGTGTGGCAGGGCGGACGCACCATCCGCTGACCCCGGACCCGAGGCACGCTCCGGGCGGCCTCAGCGGGTGCCGCGGGCCCGGGCGATCTCGATCACCGCGCGCTCCAAGGCGTACTCGGGGTCGCGCCCGGCACCCTTGATCAGGGCGTCCGTCTCGGCGACCACGGCCATGGCCCGAGTCACCCCGCCCGGGCTCCACCCGCGCGCCTGCTGCCGCAGGCTCCGCATCTTCCACGGCGGTACCTTCGCCCGCTTGGCCAGGTCCGCCTCGCTCATCCCGCGCGGTGGCTGGGCGGCCACGGCGATCCCGCGCACCGCGCCGGCCAGCGCACTGTTGATCAGCACCGGGGCGGTCCCCACCGCCAACGACCAGCGCAGCTGTTCCAGGGCCTCGGGCAGGCGTCCCTCCACAGCCCGGTCCGCCACCGTGAATCCGGAGGCCTCCGCCTTGCCCGAGTGGTACCGGGCCACCGCCGCGGCGTCCACCCGGCCCTCGGTGTCGGCGATCAACTGGGTGCACGCCGCGGCGATCTCGCGCAGTTCGGTCCCCACCGCGTCCACCAACGCCTCGGCGGCGTCGGGGGCGATCTGTCGCTTGGCCGCGGCGAACTCGCCCTTGACGAAGGCGATCCGCTCGGGCCCCTTCTTGGGCCCCTTGCAGTCCACCCTCTGCGCCCCGGCCTTGCCGGCCGCCTCCAACAGCGCCTTGCCCTTGGCGCCGCCCGCGTGGGTGAGCACCAGGTTCACGTCGTCGGCGGGGGCCTTCAGATAGTCGGTGACGGTCGCCGCCAGGTCCTTGGTCAGGTCCTGCGAGGAGCGGAGCACCACCACCCTGCGGTCACCGAACAGCGATGGCGAGGTGACCTCCACCAGGGTGGACGGACCCACCTGGGCGGGCACGAGGTCATGGACGTCCACCTCGGGTTCGGCCTCACGGACGGCGGCGACCACCGCGGCCACGGCCCGGTCGACGAGCAGTTCCTCGTCGCCGACGATGAGTGTGATGAGGGCGGGTGCAGGCATACAACGAGCATGCCACGAACCACCGACCGACCGGTGCGCTTCGACGGCGAGGTCACGCGTCGAGCGCGCGTGGTGTGCCTCCTCCGGCCGCCCCGCCCCCGGGTGGCCCTCTCCCACGCCCGTCGGGCGGGGTACGCGGAGACGAGGCATCGGTGCCCGCCGTTCAGCGGTCCGGGGCGGGCCCGCGCGAGATCACCCGCACCGGGGCGTCCAGCACCGCCACGTCGCCGTCTCGGTCGGTGCGCGCGTTCACCCGTGCCACCCGCTCCAGGATGTTCTGGGTGAACGGCGCCGGGTGACCGTACGGATTCCCCTCGCCCACGGAGGTCACCGACACCCGGGCCCCCGTGGCCGCGAGGAAGCCCGGGTCCTGGGTGCCGGCCCCGTGGTGCGGCGTGGTCAGGACCGTCACCGCCAGCAGCGGCGCGTCCGGACCGCGGAGCAGTTCGCCTTGGGCCGGCTCCTCGATGTCCCCGGTGAGCAGTACCGACATGTGTGTGTCGTCGGCGCGGATCACCACCGAGGTGTCGTTGACCGTGCCCTGGTAGCCGGCCCGCGGCCACAGCACCCGGAGCGTCCACGTGCCCACAGTGAAACTCTGTCCGCGTTCGGCGACGGCCGGCTGCACCCCCTCCTCGGCCAACAGACGGCCCACGGGGGTGTCGGCGAACCCCACCGGGGCCAGGGCCGCACCCACCCGCCGGTGTCGGAGGACCCCGGGCGTGCCGTCCACATGGTCGGCGTGGTCGTGGCTGAGCACCAGCAACGGGATCTCGCGCACCCCCAGGCGCTCCAGACACCCGTCCACCAGGTCCGGGTCGTCCCCGGTGTCGAACACCACCGCCTCCCCACGACCGGTCGACAGCACGAACGCGTCCCCCTGCCCCACGTCGCACGCGACCAGCCGCCAGCCCGACAGTGGCCAGCCCCCCGGTACGCACCGGGCGGCCGACCCCAGCACCAGCACGGCGACGACCACGGCGGCCAGCACACTGCGCGTCCGCCCCCGGGTCAGGAGGAACACCGCCACCAGCCCGGCCAACAGCAGTGCCCCGGCCACGTCCGCGCGCCAGGGAAGCGCCCCGTACGGCACCCGCGCCCCGACCTGGGCCACCACGGCGATCCAGGACACGCCGAGTCCCGGTACGTGCACCAGGAGCGCGGCGGCGCCCGACCAGACCGAGGCGAGCACCGCCAGCGCCGACCCCGTCACCGTGACCACCGCCACCACCGGTGCGGCGAGCACGTTGGCCGGAATCGCGACCCACGACACCTCGCCGGACAGCGGTACCAGGACCGGGGCGACCGCCACGTGCGCGGCCACCGCCACCGCCAGGGCCTCCGCCAGGGGTACCGGCAACCGCGCCGACCACGCGTGCGTCCACCCCGGTACCAGGAGCAGGATCCCGGCCGTGGCCAGCGCCGACAACGCGAACCCGTAGGAGGTCGCCAACCCCGGCGCCACGAAGAGCACGCCCACCACGGTCACGCACAACGCGCCCAACCCGGCGTGCGCCCGCCCGGTTGCCAGCGCCAACAGCCCCAACGAGCCCATGAAGGCCGCGCGCACCACGCTCGGCTCGGGTCGGCACACCAGAACGAACAGCCAGATCATCACCGCGCCGCCCAGGACCGAGCACCAGGTCGGTGCCCGCGCCCACCGGGCCACCGCCAGCACGAACCCGGTCAACACCGCCAGGTTGGCGCCGCTGACCGTGAGCAGGTGCGTCATCCCGGTGGCCCGGAAGTCCTCCGCGACCTCCTCCCGCAGTTCCGACGTGTCGCCCACGATCAGCGCCGGGAACAGCCCGCGTTCGGGCTGGGGCAGCCCGGACGCCGCCTCGCGCAGGTCGGCCCGGACCGCGCCGGCGAAGGCCTGCCACCGTCCGGGCTCGGCCACCTCCTCCGGAGGTCCGTGCACCGCCACCAGGGCCGCCGTCAGGGGTTCCTCCTCCGCGGCGAGGAAGGCGCCGCGCGCGGTGAAGGACTGGCCGGGCAACAGGTCCGACCAGTCCTCCCCGGAGGCCAGCACCACCACCGAGGCCCGGGAGGCGCGGACCCGGCCGTCCACCCGCACCCACGTGGTGCGGGCCGGCACCACCCACTCCGCCCGTCCGGGCCGTGGCATGCCCGCCCGGGAACGCGGATCGACCGTGGCCACCGCACCGAACTCGACCTCTCCGCCGCGCTCGGCCGCCGCCACCGCCGCGCTGGTCGCCGTCCGGTGCACGTGGAGTCCGGCCACCGCCGCCACGGTCGCCGCGCACACCAGGGTCGCCACCGCCACGGCGATCGGCGCCTCTCCGAGTCGTGCGGACGGCCCTCGCCACAGGGCCACCGACGCCGCGACCACGACCGCCCCGCCCGCGATCGACCACGCCGCCCACGGGGGGACGGCCAGCGCCACCAGGGCGGCCGCCCAGGACGCCGCGGCCGGAGCGACCCACCGCAGGTCGGGCGGGCGCCCCAACCCGTCCCCGTCGCTGCCCAGCCACGTCACCACGGTCGGCTCACCCCACCGTCACGTGCGGGCGGAGGTTCTCCAGGGTCTTCGCCGCGATCCCGTCGACCCCGAGGAGGTCGTCGACACCGGAGAAGGCACCACCGAGCGCCTCACGGTGGGCGAGGATCTGCCGCGCCTTCTTCTCCCCGATCCCCGGCAGTGTCCGTAGCTCGTCCTCGCCGGCGGTGTTGATGTTCACCGTCGGCCCCTCCGCGTCGGGCGCCGGCGCGCCTCCCGCACCCGCGGTCTGCTCCTCGGGCACCCCCACGAGGAGGCGCTCACCGTCGGCCAGGGTTCGGGCCAGGTTGAGCAGGTCGAGGTCGGCGTCGGGCAACGCCCCGCCCGCCTCCTCCACCGCGTCCGCCACCCGTGACCCCGCCGGCAGGGTGTACAGACCCGGTTCGTGCACCTCACCCCCCACGTGCACCACCACGTCGCCGTCCGGAGTGGGGGAGGCCGGCCCCGCGTCGGGCGCCGCCGCCTCCGGGCCGGGGACCGGAGCGTCGTCGGAGCCCGCCTGGGTGGCCACCGTGGGATCCACCACCTCCTGGGGTCGCTCCCGCAGCACCAGGAGCGCCCCCACCACCGCCACCAGGCCCAGCACCACCAACACGACCAGCGAACGGCGGGAGAGCGCCGCCTCGGCGGCCCAGCCCCGGGTGATCCGGTCCAGGGCGGCCACGGGCGCGTCGGGGAGCAGTTCGGTGTATCCGGTGGGCGGCCTGCGAGACCGGTCCCCGTCGCCCGGCTCCTCCGGGTCGGGGGCCTCCTCCTCCGGAGGGTCGTCGCCGACGCGGCCGCCCCGACTCCGGGACGGTTCCTCGCGGACACGGCCGGGACGCGCCCGGAAGCGCCCGGCCCGGGGTGCGGAGGGCGCCCCGTCCTCCTGCCCGTGGGTCGTCGGTGCGGACGCCTCGGCGGCGCCGCGCTCGGACGGGTGTGGTGGGCGCGGCGATCCCGCGCGGTCTCGGTCCGCTCGCGGTGGGGGTCGGTCGTGTCCGGGCGCCGTGGGGTCGGTCCCTCCGGGGAGGGGCCACGGGGGTTCCCGCCGAGGGGGAGAGGGAGCCCGCGCCTCCGGAGGGTGCGCCGCGGTGGAGGGGGTATGT
>NZ_QOCZ01000185.1 GCF_018207095.1 Nocardiopsis sp. MG754419
CCCGGCGCGCGGGCCGGGGTGGGTGGTGCGCCGTGTCCTCGCCGGGGGCACGACCGTGACCGAGGTCGAGGTCCTCGCCCTGTCGTGGCCCCCTCCCCGGAAGCCCGGGCACGTCCGTGCGGCCGTTCGATGGGCCGTCGAAGGCGGTGCTCATGGTGTTCTCCTCCCGAGGGCGCGGTCGGTCTCCGCCCCACAAAAGTCAATCTAGGTTGACCATCGCTGGAAGTCAATCAAAGTTGACGAACGGGGAGTGCGGGCCGCCGCGACCTGGTCGGGGACACGCGAGCGCGGACGCTGCGCGTCGCGGAGTCGGGGTGTGAGACTGAAGACCGTCGGGAGGAGGAGGCATGGACGGTGTGACCCCGCTCAGCGAGAGTGAACTCCTCTTCGAGGAACTGGTCCGGTCCGTGCACGCGTGCGGACCGATCGAGGTCCTGGAGGCCGCCGAACGCTACGGCCACGCCATCGGCCTCGGCAAGATCACGGTGCACCTCGTGGACCTGCAACAACACCTTCTGGTTCCGCTCACGGGCGGCCCCATCCTCGACATCGACACCACCGTCGCCGGGGAGGCCTACCGGCACGACACCCTGCGACTCGTCGAGGGCGGCGCCGAGGAACTCAGTCTCTGGCTGCCCCTCAAGGACGGTGCCGACCGCATGGGCGTCCTGCACATCCGCGCCCCGCTGCTGGACGAGCCCACGCTCCGCCGGTGCCAGACCCTCGCCGCGCTGTTGGGGCTGGTCATCACCTCCAAACGGGCCTACAGCGACACCTACGTCCGCCGCACCCGCACCCGCTCGGTGCAGCTGCGCACCGAGATGCTGCGGGCCTTCCTTCCCCCGCGCACCCTCGGCACCCGGCGCGGGGTCTCCACCGCCGTCCTCGAACCCGCCTACGACCTGGGCGGCGACGCCTTCGACCACTCGATCACCCGGGACACCCTGCACGCCGTCATCCTGGACGCGATGGGGCACGACCTCGCCTCGGGGCTCACCGCGTCGGTGGCCATGGCCGGGGCGCGCAGCGCCCGCCGCAACGGGGCAGACCTGGACGAACTCACCGAGAACGTCGAGAAGGCCCTGCTCACCTGGTTGCCCGAGCGCTTCTGCACGGCGGTCTTCGCCGACCTGGACCTGTCCACGGGGTTGTTCTCCTGGGCCAACTGCGCCCATCCGGCGCCGCTGCTCGTCCGCGGCCGGCGTCTGGTGGAGGGGGCCATGGACCGCCCTCCCGAACTCCCGCTCGGCCTCGACGGCGTCGTCCCCGACCTCCCGCCGCGCACCGTCCACCACTTCGCCCTGGAACCCGGTGACCGTGTGCTGCTCTACACCGACGGGGTCATCGAGGCGCACGACGCCGAGGGCCACATGTTCGGCCTGGAACGATTCACCGACTTCGTCATCCGGGCCGCCTCCGCGGGCGAGCCCGCTCCGGAGACGCTCCGTCGCCTCATCCACTCCATCCGCACACACCAGCGCGGACGATTCAGCGACGACGCCACCATCATGTTGCTGGAGTGGACGCCCGACCCGAACGTTCCGCGCCCCCGGGACTGACCCGCCACGGTGTGAGGGAGCGCGGAGGAATCACCAGTGGGCCAGTACGCGGGCCGGACCGCCCGAGGCGTCCAGTCCCGGCAGCACACCCACGGTGAGCACCGCTCCCAGGGGTGGTAGACGGTCCAGCCCCGTCAGCGCCTCCAGCCCCCAACGGTCGGCCCGGCCGACCACCTCGTGGGCGGCGAAGTCGGTGGAGTTCCCCGGGTCGGTGCTCAACGTGTCCACCCCGAAACCCGCCACCGACCGGCGCTCCACCAGGTACGCGCACGCCTGCGCGGAGAAACCGGGGAAGTGCCAGGTGCCGTCCTCGGACACACCGCGGACCGCCGCGTCGCCCTCGGCCCACTTGGCGCTCCACCCCGAACACATGAGCACCGCCGCCCCCTCGGGGATGGGCCCGTGCGCGCGTTCGAACGCGAGGACGTCCTCCACGTCCACCGTGGTGTCGGGGTCGGACGCGGCGCGCTCCCGGATGTCCAGCACGGCCGCCGGGACGACCAGTTCCTCGGGGGCGATGTCGGGGACCAGACGCCCACCGCCGATGACGTGTCCGGGGGCGTCCAGGTGGGTGCCGGTGTGCTCGGTCAGGGTCCACCGCTGAACGTAGAACCCGAACGCGCCGTCCGGTACGGGCTCGCCCAGGGACGCTCGGGTCGGTTTCTCGTCGTCCCAGGAAGGCATGTCGGGGGCGATGGTGTGGCTCAGGTCCGCCACGCGTCCGCGACCCGTGGGCCACGCCCACGCCTGTCGGGGCGCGACCGGGGCGGCACCGGGGGCGGCCCCTTCCGTCCGTGAGCGTACGGTCTCACCGGTTCCGTGCAGACACATGAGTCCCCCTGTCGAGATCGGGTCGCACTCGGATTATCCCGCCTGCCCGGCGAAGATCAACCGGATTCGCGCGACGGGCGGACGTTCACCGCCCACGGCGGTACCCGGACCGAGGGAAGGGAGCGCGTCGTCCGGTGGGGGAGGAAGCCCATGCCCGAGGCCGGCACCGAGTGGGGGAAGTCCGGCGTCGTCCACCATCTCCCCGAGCAGCTTCCACGACAGCGACGGTGACGGGATCGGTGACCCGCCCGGGATCATCGACAGGCTCGACCACCTCGCGCTCCTGGGGGTGGACCTGGTCCGGCTGTCTCCGGTCCACCCCTCGACCAGGGACGACAACGGGTACGACATCAGCGACCACACCGACATCGACCCCCGGTTCGGCACCCTCCAGGACTGGGATCGGTTCCGCGACGGCCCGCACGAGCGCGGCATGCCTTTGGTGATGGACCTCGTGGTCGACCACACCGGTGACCGGCACCCCTGGTTCACCGCCTCCCGCGCCGGCGACCCCGAACAGCCCGACTTCTACTTCCGGCGGCCCGGCCGGGACGACGGTCCGCCCAACAACCGGGGTTCGGTGTTCTCCGGGCCGGCCTGGACCCGTGATCCGGAGCGGGACGAGTACCACCTCCACCTGTTCAGCCCCTCCCAACCCGACCTGAACTGGGAGAACCCCCAGGTACGGGCGGCCGTGCACGACGTGGCCCGTTGGTGGCCGGACCGGGGCGCCGACGGTTTCCGCATGGACGTCGTCAGCTTCGTCTCGAAGAACCCGAGGTCGCCGGACGGGCCCGTGGTCGGCGACCACGGGCTGTTCGCCGACCACGCCATCAACGGACCCCGGCTGCACGAGTTCCCGCACGAGATGAACGGGGAGGTCTTCGCCGGCCGCGACGTGCTCACCGTCGGAGGGATGCCCGGGGTGGACGTGCGCCAGGCCCGGGTCCACACCCACCCGGCCAACCACGAACCGAACATGGTGTTCCACCACTATCGAAGGCTCATCGCACTCGGCGAGGAGCACCCGGTGATCGTGCACGGTCGCTACGCCCCGCTGCCGGAGGACGACCCCCGGGTGTTCGCCTGCACCCGATCCCTCGACGGCCGCACCCTGCTGGTGCCGGCCAACCGGAGCGCCGAGGAGGCCCCGCTCGACCTGACGGAGGAACCGGTCGCGACCACGTCGCGGACGCTCATCGGCAGCCACCCCGAGCCCGACCGGGTGCGCGCCCCCCCTGCGCCCCTGGGAGTCGCGCGTCCACCTCTACGGCGGAGAGCGCGGGTCGGCCGGATCGTGACCCCTCCGCCCGCCACCGACGCCTGATCGGTCAGTACGGTGTTGGCAGCCGAACGAGTGGGTGGGGAGCTTTCATGAGAGTCGTCGTCATCGGTGCCGGTGTGGGTGGGCTCGCCCTGGCCCGTGGTCTGACCGACCTGGGTCACGAGGTCGAGGTGCACGAGCGGGCGAGCGCACCCCGCACCGACGGGGCGGGGCTGGGCCTGTACCCCAACGGGGTGGCCGCCCTGGCGGGCGTCGGGGTCGACGTCTCCGGGATCGGTCGCCGCCTGGACGGACTGGAGAACCGTGACCCGTCCGGGCGCGTGCGTTACACGCTCGACGTGGACGCGGTCCGTGAACGCTACGGGTTCGAGGCGCGCGTCGTGCCCCGGCGCGACCTGCTGGCACTGCTCTCCGACGGCCTGCCCGACCGCACCGTCCGCTACGGGCGGGTCTGCACCCGGGTGCGTGTGAACCCCGACGGCTCGGTCAGTGCCCTGTTCGGGGACGGGACGAGCGCCACCGGCGACGTCGTGGTGGGCGCCGACGGCGTGCGGTCGGCGGCCCGGCGCGACCTGTGGGACGGCGATCCCGCCCGCCCCACCGGCTGGGCCAGCTGGCAGGCGATGACCGAGGTGCCGATGGAGGCGGCCACCGGCACGGTCGGCGCGGTGGTCCAGGGACGCCAGGGCCGGTGCGGAATCCTGCCGGCCGGCGACGGACTGGTCCAGTGGTGGTTCGACGTGCGCTGGCGCCCCGAGATCCCCCGTCCCGAGTCCCCGATGGACGTGCTGCGCAAGCTGTTCGGTGACTGGTCCGACCCCTGGGTGCGCGCCGTTCTGGACCACGAGGCCGAAGAGGCCCCCGCGTTCTTCGAGCACGTGCGACACCGGGTCCCACGCGAGTGGGGCGTGGGTGGGGCGACCTTGCTGGGCGATGCCGCGCACACCTTCCCGCACTCCACCGCGCAGGGTGCCGACCAGGCACTGGAGGACGCTTGGGCGCTCACCCGCGTGCTCGCCGAGGACGCCGTCGAGCGTGACCCGGCCCGCGCCCTGCGCCGCTACGAGCAGTCCCGCCGTGGGCCGGTCACCCTGGCCACGGGTGCGGAGGCGATCATGCGGTTCGGTCCGCCGCGCCTGTTGGGGCGTGAACGGACGAGTGCCCTGGCCACGCGTCAGTACATCGGTTACCTGGGCGGGGTGAGCAACGTGCTCACCGACCGTCGTCCCTGAACACCGTCGATCCGCGGGGCGCCCGTGCACGAGTGCCGGGCGCCCGGTCCGCCGCCCCGACGTCGCCGCCGTCCGCCGGTGGCCCCGGTGAACCGCCCGCCTGTGTCCCTCCGAGGAACCGCCCGTGCCGGGACGTGCCGGGACGGGCGCAACCCCCTCGACGCGTGGTGCGGTCCGGCGCACCGGGCACGTGATGTGCGCGAGCCCGGCCACGGGGACCTGGTGTCCGGCGGCTTCAGATTTTTTGAATAAGGAGGAAGTGAGGTTAGACTAACCTTCGTTCCGGTCGGTTTTGGCCTGATCTGTCTGTGGTGCGTGCTGCCCGGATTCGGGCGTCCCCCGTACGAAAACGACCCGTCGAGCACGACGCGGCCGACTCCCGTGACGAAGAAAGCAGTGAGCATGAACCCCACTCTGCGCCGTGTCGGCGGTATCGGACTCACCGCGGCCCTGGCCCTGGGTCTGGCGGCCTGCGGCGACGACGGCGGTGACGGCGGCGGAGCCACCTCCGCCGACGGCTCCTTCCCGGTCGAGATCGAGAGCGCGCTGGGCACCGCGGAGATCCCCGAGCAGCCCGAGCGTGTCGTCACCCTCGGCCAGGGCTCCGCCGAGACCTCCATCGCGCTGGGCGTCGTCCCCGTCGGGATCGAGAGCTACGAGTGGGGCAGCGACGACACCGGCTACCTCCCGTGGATCCACGAGGCCGTCACCGAGTCCGGTGAGGAGCTCCCCGAGCAGTTCACCGGCGCCACCGACATCGACTTCGAGGCGATCATCGAACTCGCCCCCGACGTCATCCTCGCCCCCTGGTCCGGCATCACCCAGGAGGACTTCGACATCCTCAACGACATCGCTCCCACGGTCGCCTACCCCGACCTGCCGTGGAGCACCGAGTGGGACCAGCAGATCGAGACCATCGGCACGGCGCTGGGGCAGCCCGACGAGGCCGCCGGTCTCATCACCGAGATCGAGGACACCTTCGAGCAGACCGCAGCCGACCACCCCGAGTTCGCCGACCTCAGCTTCTCCTACATCTACACCGACGGCCCCGGCACCCTGGGCGTCTTCCTGCCCGACGAGCAGCGCGTGGCCATGGTCCGCGGCCTGGGCCTGGAGGTCGATCCGGTCGTGGAGACCTTCCCCGAGACGGAGGGCACCGACTCCGCGCTCATCGGCTTGGAGAACGCCGACCAGCTCGCCGACAGCGACCTGATCTTCACCTTCTACAGTGACCCCGAGTCCCGCGCCGAGATCGAGGACCAGGACCTGTACGCGGCCATCCCCGCGATCGAGCGGGACGCCGTGGTCTCCAGCGAGGACAACGCCTTCGTCACCGCTTCCTCCCTGATCAACCCGCTCACCGTCCCGTGGGTCATCGACCGCTACGTGCCCCTCATCGAAGAGGCCTCCGCGCGGCTCGACGACTGATCCGACCCGGTGAACGTGAAGACACGCACGACGGCACCGCCCACGGCCGGGCCCGTCCGCGCCTCGCTCCTGTTGGGAGCGGGCGTGGTGGTCCTGGCCGGGGCGGTGCTGCTCAGTCTCGTCGCGGGCAGTAGACCCACACCCCCACTGGAGGTGCTGCGGGTGTTCACCGGCGGCGCCGACCCCTACACCGTCACCGTGGTGGAGAGCCGCATCCCCCGCACGATCGTCGGCGTGGTGGCCGGTGCCGCCCTGGCGCTGGCGGGCACGCTCATGCAGGGCATCACCCGCAACCCGCTGGCCGACCCCGGTCTTTTGGGGGTGAACGCGGGCGCCGCCGCCGGTGTGGTCACCGCGACCGCCCTGCTCGGGCCCACCTCCGTCATGGGCTCGATCTGGTGGGCGCTCCCGGGGGCCCTGCTGGCCGGGCTGGCCGCCTACACCGTGGGCACGCGCGGGGGCGGTATGGTCCGCCTGCTGTTGGCCGGAGCCGTCGTCTCGGCCGTGCTCACCGCCTACGTGCAGGCGGTCGCGCTCAGTATGCCCGACGTCTTCGACAGCTACCGCTACTGGGTGGTGGGCTCCCTGGCCGGCCGGGGCATGGACGTCGTCGTCGCGGTGCTCCCGGTCGTGGGCCTCGGACTGTGCATCGCCCTGTGCGTCATGGGCGGACTCAACGCCCTCGCCCTGGGCGACGAGGCGGCCGTGGCCACCGGCGCCAACGTCACGGTCACCCGTGCCGGCGGACTGTTCGCCGGGGTCCTGCTGGCCGCCGGCGCCACCGCCGCGGCCGGCCCCATCGCCTTCGTCGGCCTGGCCGTCCCGCACGTCGTGCGCTCCCTGGTGGGCGTGGACTTTCGCCTCCAGGTGCCCTTCGCGGTCCTGGTCGGCCCCACCCTGCTGCTGGTCGCCGACGTGGTCGGGCGGACCGTGGTGCGGCCCATGGAGTTGATGGTCGGCGTGGTCACCGCGTTCGTCGGCGCCCCGGTGCTGCTGTACGTCCTGCGCCGGACGAAGGGGACCACATGAGCCGGACCCTGGCGCGGCCCGCGCCCACCGACACCGCGACCGCGGGCACTCCGTCACCCACCGGGCGGGTGCTGCGGATCGGCCGCCTGATCGCCGTCCCGATCCATCTCCGCTCGGTCGTCATGGGCCTGGTACTACTGGTGGTGCTCGTCGCGGCGGCGGCCGCCACCCTCACCCTGGGGCGTCTGGGCATCCCCCTCGCACAGATCCCGGCCACCCTGAGCGGGCAGGGCGAGGCCACCCACCTGTTCGCCCTCGAACGCCTGCGCGGACCACGACTGGTCGTCGCCGCCGGTACCGGCGTGGCCCTGGGGCTGGCCGGGGCCCTGTTCCAGTCGGTGACCCGCAACCCCCTGGGCAGCCCCGACGTCATCGGGCTCGCCTCCGGCGCGGGCGCCGGCGCGTCGGTGGCCGCGCTCATGCTGCCCGGCATCGTGCCGGTCCCGCTGGGCGCGCTGGCCGGCGCGTCCCTGGCCATCGTCGTGGTGTACCTGGTCACCGGCACCGGGTTGCGCAACCCCGGTCGGCTCATCATCGCCGGCATCGGCGTGGCCGCCATGGCCACCGCGTTCACCCACTTTGTGGTGTCGGTGATGGCCCGTGACCAGGCCAGTGTGCTGGCCTCCTACGTGAACGGCAGCCTGGCCTCCCGCTCCTGGGACCACGCCGCCACCATCTGGGTGGCCGTCGCCCTGGCCGTGCCGTTCGTGCTGGCCCTGGCCGGCCCCGTCGGCGTCAACGAGATGGGCGACGAACTCGCCGACTCCCTCGGCGCCCGCGCCACGACCACCCGGACGGCGGCGGTCGTGCTGTCGGTGGTGCTGTCGGCGGCCGCCGTGAGCGTCGCCGGACCCATCGCGTTCATCTCCCTGACCGCGCCCCAGATCGCCCGCCGGCTCAGCGGCGTTCCCGGCCCGAACCTGGTGTTGTCCGCGGTGGTGGGCGCACTGTTGCTGGTCTGCGCGGACCTGGCCGTGCAGCGACTGCCCCTCGGTGACGGGCTTCCGGTGGGCGTGTTCACCATGGCCTTGGGCGGCGTGTACCTGGGCTATCTGCTCATCCGCGAATGGCGAAAGGGAACCCTGTGAACGGCGAATCCACCCCGGTGTTGTCCGCGGAGGCGCTCACCCTCGGCTACGGCGGCGACCCGATCGTGCGCGATCTGGACCTTCGGGTCGAAGAGGGCGAGTTCGTCGTGATCGTGGGGCCCAACGGGTGCGGCAAGTCCACCCTGCTCAAGGCGCTGGGCCGGGTGAACCGACCGACCGAGGGGCGGGTCCTGCTGCACGGAACCGACGTGCGCTCCCAGCGCCCCAAGGCGGTCGCCCGCAGGTTGGCCCTGCTGCCGCAGAGCCCCCTGGCGCCCGAGGGCATCACCGTGCGGGCACTGGCCGCGCGCGGCCGCTTCCCGCACCACACCCTGCTGCGCCAGTGGAGCCCCGAGGACGAGACGGCCATCGCCGCCGCCCTGGAGCTCACCGGCCTGACCGACCTGGCCGACACCCAGGTGGGTGCGCTCTCGGGGGGACAGCGCCAGCGCGCGTGGGTGTCGATGGTGCTGGCCCAGGACAGCCCCACGCTGCTGCTGGACGAGCCCACGACCTTCCTGGACATCGCCCACCAGTACGACCTGTTGGAGTTGTTCGGCGAACTGCACCGGCAGGGCCGCACCGTGGTGGCGGTCCTGCACGACCTGGCGCAGGCGGCCCGGTTCGCCACCCGGTTGGTGATGATGCGCGACGGGGAGATCGTGGCCGACGGACCGCCCGAGGACGTGGTCACCGCCGCCCGTGTGCGCACGGTGTTCGGCTTGGACTGCGACGTGATCCCCGACCCGCGCACCCGCACGCCCCTGGTCATCCCGCACGAACGGGCGGTGCCGCAGGGACCCGTCGACCCCCGGACGGAACGGGACGGGGCCGCCCGGGCCCGGGGAGCGCACGAGGGGACCGACCGCGCCCGGGTCGGCTAGGAGGCGCCCGCACCGGGGCCTCCGCTTCGCTCCGGTCCCGGTGCGGGCGCCTCACGGCGGGGCGCACACCTGTGGTGGAAGAACGTCCCCGAGGGGTTCACCGCTGCGGCGCTAGGTACTGTTTTTTGAACGGGTCAGGTCACGGAGCCAGATCCGGATCGAGGCCACCTGCACGGTCCCGTCGAAGATCGCGGCCCGCTTGTCATA
>NZ_QOCZ01000186.1 GCF_018207095.1 Nocardiopsis sp. MG754419
GGGCGGTCAGGGGGACCTCGGGTTCGGGCGGCCCGGGCAGGAGCGCCGCGTTGGC
Source organism: Nocardiopsis sp. MG754419 (assembly GCF_018207095.1). Taxonomy (GTDB): domain Bacteria; phylum Actinomycetota; class Actinomycetes; order Streptosporangiales; family Streptosporangiaceae; genus Nocardiopsis. The sequence goes on from NZ_QOCZ01000186.1 coordinate 56, forward strand.
CAGGCCCCGCAGCGCGGCCAAGGTCAGTCCGACCATCGGGATGACGTAGGTCCAGGTCAGGGGGATTCCGAGGACCGGTGTGGTCTGCGGGGACGGGCCGAAGACCTGGTCCGCGGCGCCGAGGGCGAAGAAGGCGCAGGTGGCGGCCACGACGAGGTTGGACAGGATCCACACGGCGCGCATCACCCGGCCCCGGGCCACGAAGTCGACGAGCTTCAGGGTGATGTGCTCGTCGCGCCCCACCAGGTAGCCCGCGAGGGAGAAGGCCAGCCACACGAGTCCGTAGCGGGCGAGTTCGCCGACCCACACCCAGCTCTCCACCGGAAGGTGGCGTTGGACCGCCTGGATGAGCATCAGCGCGAAGATCATGACGAGCAGGAGTGCGCCGACGATCAGCTCGGCGATCTCCAGCCACCGGATCGTCGTCGGACGCGAGTCGGGCGGCTCGCCTCCGTTGTTCCTGAGGGGGTCGGTCATCCGGAAGGCTCCAGTCCCAACGTCGAAGGGGCGCATCAGCGCAGGCCAGACCCCTGGGTGACGGGGGTCATATTTCTTGTTCGTGAACTCTAGGTTTCCGTCGAGAAGTATGGCAAGCGATTGCCAAAAGTTGCCAAAGGCCCTAGAACAGGAGTCATGAGTCCCGCCAAGCGCAGCACCGTCTACGACGTCGCCCGGGAGGCCGGGGTGGCCGCCTCCACGGTCTCCCGCGCGTTCAGCAACCCCCGGCGGGTGGGCGCCGCCACCCGAGAACACGTCCTGGCCGTGGCCGCACGACTCGGCTACCGCCCCAACCCCCTGGCCGGTGCCCTGCAGTCGGGGCGCACCGCCACCATCGCGCTCCTGGTCCCCGACATCACCAACCCGCACTTCTTCGGCACGATCCGAGGGGCCGAACGGCGGGCGAAGGCCTCGGGCCTGACCTTCATCCTCAGCAACACCGAGGAGTCCGGCGACAACGAACAACGGCAGTTCGAGCGTCTGGAGCGCTCGGTGGACGGGTTCGTCCTGGCGGCCGGCCGGATGAGCGACGAGACCACCAAGGACCTGGCCCGCGAGCACAACCTGGCCCTGGTCAACCGGAGGGTCGACGGGCTACCGGCGGCGATCGTGGACGACGGGGCGGGCAGCCGCCAGATCGTCGAGCACCTGGCCTCACTCGGGCACCGGTCCCTGGTCTACCTCAGCGGCCCCAAGGAGTCCTGGCACGCGGCCGAACGATGGCGGGCTCTGAGCACGACGGCCGCCGCACGGGGGCTGCGCGCCACCCGCCTGGGACCCTTCTCCCCCAGGATGGAGAGCGGAGCGGCCGCGGCCGACGCGGCCCTGGTGGACGGGGCGAGCGCGTTGGTGGCCCACAACGACCTGCTCGCCATCGGGGTCCTGCGCCGGTTGGCCGAGCGGGGCCTGAACGTGCCCCGGGATCGCAGTGTGGTGGGCTACGACGACATCTTCGGCGCCGACCTGTGCGTGCCCGCGCTCACCACCCTGGCGGGCCCGCACGAGGAGGCGGGCCGCATGGCGGTGGAACTCCTGTTGGAGCGGGTCACCCTGCCGGGCACCCCGACCCGCCAGGTGGTCCTGCCGGCGCACCTGGTGGTACGCGACTCCACGGGACCGGCCCCGGAGTGAGCGCGCTCGCTCCGGGGCCGGTGTCGACGACCGCGCGGGTCAGGCCAGACCCTGCTCCTCCAGCCACTCCTGCGCGACGTCGGCGGCGTTGTCGTTGTCGACCATGATCCGCTCGTTCAGCAGGACCAGCTCCTCGGTGGTCAGCGCCGCCGAGACGGCGTTGATCGCCTCTCGGGCGTCGGCGTCCACCTGCTCGCTGTTGATCAGCGGCGTGATGTTCTGCGCCCCGAAGAGGTTCTCCGGGTCCTCCAGGACCACGAAGTCCTCGACGGCGATCAGCGGGTCCGTGGTGAACAGGTTGCCGGCCTGGATGTCGTCCTCCGACAGCGCCTGGGTGATGAGCGCGGGGTCCAGCGACCGGAACTCACCGAACTCGACACCGTAGACCGACTCCAGGCCGGGCACGCCCTGGGGGCGGGTCTCGAACTCGGCGGGCGCGCCGAGCGTCATGTCCTCGGCCACCTCGGCCAGGTCGGCGATGGTGGTGAGGTCGGCCTCCTCGGCGGTGTCGCGGGTGACGGTCACCGAGTCCTTGTTCTCGGCCTCGGAGGAGTCCAGGATCTCCAGACCGTCGGGCAGAGCGTCGGTGATGGCGGCGTTGGTCTCCTCGGCGTCGCCGATGGTGGCCTCGGGGTCGAGGTAGAAGAGGATGCCGCCGTTGTACTCGGGGAAGAGCGAGAGCGAGCCCGCCTCGATCTGGTCGTAGTAGACCTCGCGGCTGCCGATGTTGAGCTGGTAGTCCACCGACGCGCCCTCGGCCTCCAGGGCACGACCGTAGATCTCGGCCAGCAGGGCGCTCTCGGGGAAGTCGGCCGAACCGACCACCACGGTGCCGTCACCGCCCTCGTCGCCACCGCCGTCCTGCTGCTCCTCGAAGGGGTCACTGCCACCGCAGGCGGTCAACAGTGCGGCCGCAAGGGGGATGCCGATGAGGGCGATCCTGTGCTTCATGTGCTTGTTCCTCACTTTCAAGGCCCGAAGGGACGGCGCTCGCCGTCCCTTCACCGTGCCGCCGCGGCCTCGGCACGCAGTCCGGGAGCGACGAGGAGGCGTCGCAGCCCGGCGAACAGAAGGGTGGTGACCACGGCCAGGGCCACCACCAGGACCGAACCGCCCAGCAACATCGACAGGTCCTGGCGGGCCTGCCCGTCCACGATGTAGCGGCCCAGTCCGCCCACGCCGACGTAGGCGGCGATGGTGGCCGTGGCGACGACCTGCACGGCGGCGGTGCGCATCCCCAGGAGGATGAGCGGCGTCGCCACCGGCAGTTCGAGTTTGAACAGGACCTCCCGGCCCCGCATGCCCATGCCCAGGGCGGCGTCCCTGAGCCGGGGATCCACCCCCCGGACACCCTCGTGCGTGTTGACGAGGATGGGCGGGACGGCGAGCGCGACCAGTGCGCACACCACCGGAACCAGACCGATCCCGGCCAGGAGCACGATGAGGAAGAGCACGCCGATGGTCGGCAGGGCGCGGGCGAAGTTGGCGAGGCTCGTGGTGAGGAACCCGCCGACCCCGGTGTGCCCGGTGATCAGCCCCACCGGCACGGCGATGGCGGTGGACAGCAGCAGTCCGAGCAGTGAGTAGTAGACGTGTTCGCCCAGTCGCGCGGGGATTCCGGCGGTTCCGGTCCACTGGGCCGGGTCGCTGAACCACTCGACCAGCAGGGTCAGGACGTTCATGGTGACTCCGGGTGGTCGGGGGTGGAGCCGGATCCGACCGCGGCGTCGCGCCCGGCGGCGGCCGCCTCGGCGCGGGCCGCGCGCTTACGGGCCAGGCGGCCCTTGCCGGCGTGCGCCCACGGGGTGAGCAGCCGCTGGGCGATGACCAGGACGGTGTCGGTGGCCAGGGCGAGCAGAACGGTGAGGACGATGCCCACCACGATGGGAGCGTCGAACTGGCGACGGAAGCCCTCACTGACGATGAGCTGCCCCAGTCCGCCCAGCCCCACCAGGGAGGCGACGCTGACCATACTGATGGTGGCGACCGAGGCGACCCGGAGTCCGGCGATGATCACCGGGACGGCGACCGGTAGCTCCACGGCCACCAGTCGTCGCAGTGGGCCGAACCCCATCGCGACGGCGGCCTGGCGCACGTGTTCGGGGACCTGGCGCAGTCCGTCCACCACGTTGGGCAGCAGGACCACCAGGGTGTAGAGGGCCAGCGGGATGATCGCCGTCCAGTCACTGAAGCCCGTGTAGGGCAGCATCAGGAAGAACAGGGCGATGGAGGGCACCGCGTAGAGGACGTTCACCCCGGTGAGCACCGGCGGGTAGACCGGGCTCCAGCGCACGCAGGCCAACCCCAGGGGCAGGGCGATGACCAGTCCGATGAGGATGGACACGTACGACAACCGCATGTGCTCCAGTAGCCGGGGCAGGATGCCGCGGTCGGGTTCGCCCGGGTGGCTCCAGTTGGCCGCGGCCCAGTCGATGATGCCCATCACCCAGTCCAGGGCGGCGACCCCGCCGGAGGCGTCCGCGGCGATCACTCGGACACCGACCAGATCGCGGTGCCCAGGTCGGCCTGGGAGACCACACCGAGGACGGAGCCGTCGGTGTCCACACCCACGGCGCGTCCGGCGGGCGAGAGCACCGCGGCGTCCAGCGCCGCCCGCAGGGAGTCGTTGGCCACGTGGAAGACGTGGCCGAACGGCGCGAGTTCCAGGGAGCCGAGGGTGACGCCGGCGGGTGCTTCGGTGAGTTGCCGGGCGCCCACCCAGCCCAGGGGCGCGCGTCGCTCGTCCACCACCAGCGCCCAGGGCTCGCCGTCGGACACCACGGCATCGCGCGCCCGCTCGACCCGGTCCTCGGCGTCGAACACCACGTCCTGGCGCAGTGAGAGCTCACTGGCGGGGAAGAACGACAGGCGGCGCACACCGCGGTCGTAGCCGACGAACGACTCCACGAACTCGTCGACCGGTTCGGCGAGCAGGCGTTCGGGGGTGTCGTACTGCGCGAGTTCACCGCCGGGACGGTAGACCGCGATCCGGTCGCCGAGGCGCACGGCCTCGTCGATGTCGTGGGTGACGAACACGATCGTCTTGTGCAGTTCCTGCTGCAGACGCAGCAGTTCGTCCTGCAGGCTCGTGCGCACCACGGGGTCGACCGCACTGAAGGGTTCGTCCATGAGCAGGATCGGCGGGTCCGCGGCCAACGCGCGCGCGACACCGACCCTCTGCTGTTGACCGCCCGAGAGCTGGTGGGGGTAGCGCTTGGCCTGGGCCGGCTCCAGACCGACCAGTTCCATGAGTTCGGCCGCGCGGGCTCGGGCCTTGCCTCGACGCCATCCGAGCAGCATGGGCACGGTGGCGATGTTGTCCAGGATGGTGCGGTGCGGGAAGAGCCCGGCCTGTTGGATGACATAGCCGATGGAGCGACGCAGTAGGGCGGGGTCCTGGTCCCGGATGTCGACGCCGTCGACGCGGATGGTCCCGTGGGTGGGTTCGACCATGCGGTTGATCATCCGCAGGGAGGTCGTCTTACCGCTGCCGGACGGTCCCACGAAGACCGTGGTCCGACCGGACTCGACGGTCAGGTCCAGGTGGGCGACGGCGACCGTGCCGTCGGGATAGATCTTGGCGGCGCCCTCGAACGTGATCATCGGGCTCTCCTTCGGGGGCGGGGTGGTGCCGACCGGTGGGACGACAGGGGCGGGTGAACCGGTCTGAGACCGTAGCGACGTTACCCCAGCGTGCCGAGGGCAAACCGCCATGACGCGGCCCGTGACACGATCGCGCCTCTAATATATTTTTCCTACCTTATCAGTAGGCTATAGGGGTGCGGGAAACGCCTGCTCAGCGCCTGATCCGACGTGGTCAGCCGGCGCTCCGGGAGGCGGCCCAGTCGGCGACGCGGTGGAGGTCGTCGGCGATCACGTCGGCGCGATCGGCCTCGGCCCCGGCCGCGTGCCGGTAGCCGTAGATGCCCCTCCGCAGCAGCGCCGCGTTCATGCCGGCCGCACGCGCGGGCAGGACGTCGTTGTCGACCCGGTCGCCGACGTAGAGGATCTCCTCCGGCGCGAGCCCGGGGGTGCTCTGACGCGCCAACTCCAGGGTCCGCTCGAAGAACTCGGGCCGCGGCTTGGCCACGCCCCAGACGTCGGAGATGCCGATACCCGCCACCGGCAGGTCCATCGCGGCCAGCGAGGGACCGGCCTCGACCGGTTGGTTCCCGGCGATGACCAGGCTCAGCCCGGCCTTGCGCATGGTGTCGAAGGCGGGCCGCACGTCCGGGTAGAGGTCGCCCTCACCGAAGTGCTCACGCTCGCCCTCGGGGTCCTCCGCACGCCAGCGGGCGCTCTCGGCCGCCAGGTCGAAGCCGGGGACCAGCAGCCGGAACCCCTCGGTGAGGGTGCCACCGGTGGCGATCACCCCACCGATGGTGCCGAAGAACGCCATGTGCGGGATCCCGAAACGGTCCGCCCAACGCGCGAAGATGCGCGTCTCGTCGATCAGCGTCTCTCCGACGTCGAACACCACAGTACGAATTGCCACGATCAGCGAGTGTACCCACGCCCGCGCCGCGACCGACCGGGGTCCCGCCCCGGCCGCACCCGCTCCCCCGGAGTGCGACGCCCGGGGTTCCGACGCGGAGAACCGGGCCGGCCTTGGGGCCCGCGCCATCGCCGTGGCACGGGCACGGGCACGCCACTGCACGGCCCGCCCACGATCGTCAGGAGCAGCGGCGGTACGGCGGTACGGCCCCTAACCCGGGGGGCGCAGGACCGCGAAGGCGTCGGTGACCTCCAGTTCCCGCGCACGGAAACGGAACAGCGCCGCGGGCCGACCTCCGGAACGCCCCGAGGGCACCGAACGGCCGGTCTCCTCGATCTGCCCCCGGCGCAGCAGGACCCGGCGCAGGTTGGTGGCGGCCACGTCGTGACCGAGGGCGGCGCGGTAGTACCCGGACAGCTCCGACATGGTGAACTCGGGCGGGGCCAGGGCGAACCCGACGTTGGTGTAACTGAGCTTGGACCGCAGGCGTCGTCGTCCGGAGCGGACGATCGCGGCGTGGTCGAAGGCCATCGGCGGCAGGGCGGCGGTCGGGTGCCACCCGGTGTCGTCGGGCACCACGGGGTCGATGTGCGCGGGGACCAGACCCAGGTAGGCGGTGGCGAGGGTGCGTCGCTGGGGGTCGCGGCCCGGCTCGCTGCGGGTCTCCAACTGTTCGAGGTGGTTGACGTCGCGGACGTCGACCTTCTGGGCGAGCTGGCGACGGATCGAGGCGCCCAGGTCCTCGTCGGCGCCGAGGCGACCTCCGGGCAGCGCCCACTCCCCCTCGCAGGGCGGCAGGGCCCGTCGCCACAACAGAACACAGAGTTCGCCCGCGCGGATCTGGAGGACGACGGCGAGCGCCTCGTGCGCCGAGAGCGCGCCCCCTCCCCCGACATGGGCGCCGACCGTGACGGTCGCACCCGCTCCGGCCACGTCGAGCCGTCCGTTTGCCTCCGGGATATCCACCCTGTCCCTTCCGTTCCCTGCCATGTTAAGCTGCATCCGGTTTGTGCCTGCCAGACAAAAACCTGGTGGCCCGCACCGCCACCCCACGGCACGGCGCCCGCACGCCGAGCCCACCGCCTCGAGGAAGTAGTAGGACATGGCAACGGTCACCGCGACGGCGGACACCATGACCAGGCAGGAATGGGCCGCCGAGGTCCGCCGCCTGGCGGAGGAGCGCGACGCTGTCATCCTCGCGCACAACTACCAGCGCCCGGAAATCCAGGACGTGGCGCACCACACCGGTGACTCCCTGGCCCTGTCCCGCCTGGCCGCGAGCGTGGACGCGAGCACCATCGTGTTCTGCGGCGTGCACTTCATGGCCGAGACCGCCAAGATCCTCGCGCCCGAGAAGACCATCCTGCTGCCCGACCCCAACGCGGGCTGCTCGCTGGCCGACACCATCACCGCCGAGGACGTGCGGAACTGGAAGGCCGAGCACCCCGGCGCGGTCGTGGTCGCCTACGTCAACACCACGGCGGCGGTCAAGGCCGAGACCGACATCTGCTGCACCTCCTCCAACGCCGCCGACGTGATCCGGTCCATCCCCGAGGACCAGGAGATCCTCTTCCTCCCGGACCAGTTCCTGGGCGCCCACGTCAAGCGGGTCACCGGGCGCGAGAACATCCACGTGTGGATGGGCGAGTGCCACGTGCACGCCGGCATCGACGGGCACACCCTGCGCGAGCGCGTGGCGGCCGAGCCCGACGCCGAGGTGTACGTGCACCCCGAGTGCGGCTGCGCGACGTCCGCGCTCTACCTGGTCGGCAGCGGGGCGGTCCCGCAGGATCGGGTCAAGGTGCTGTCCACCGGCGGCATGCTCACCGCCGCGGAGAACACCAAGGCCGACAAGGTGCTCATCGCCACCGAGACCGGCATGCTGCACCAGCTGCGCAACGCCAACGCGACCACGACGTTCGAGGCGGTGAACTCGCGCGCCGAATGCCACTACATGAAGATGATCGACGCCGACAAGCTGCTGAACTCGCTGCGGCACGGCACCAGCGAGATCACCGTCGACCCGGTCACGTCCGAACGCGCCCGCCGTTCGGTGGAGCGCATGGTCGCGATCGGTCAGCCCTCGCGCGGCGGCGAGTGATCGACGTCCGCCCCGTCCCGAGTCGGGACGGGGCGGACGGGTAACAGAAATCTCTCCTTCAGGACACATCTGATCGATTCCCGCACGCCAGGGGCCTCCCCTCGCTAGCGTCACCACAGAAAGCGGGGGGAGAATCGTGACCAGAGGTAACGAAAGAGACGAAGCGGCGAGCCCGATCGAGGCTCTCCACGACGCCTACGCACAACCCCTCTACCGGTACGCGTGGTCCCTCCTGGGCGGCGGTACCCCCGGCGACCCGCACGATCCGGTGACCGAGGCGGTCCACGAGGGGCTCGTCGCCGGCGTGGTGCTGGAGAACGAACGTCGCGACCCCGCCGACCTGGGCCCCTGGCTCTACGCCCTGGTGCGGGCCGCCTGCCAGCGTCGCGGATTCGCCCACACCTGCCCCTACACCCGGTTGGCCACGGTGTCCTCGGAGACACCGGTGGCCCGCATGTTCTCCCGACTGCCCGCCAGCCACCGCGAACTGGTCGAACTGAACCTGCGGCACGCGCTGTCGCCCTCCGCGGTCGCCCGGGTGCTGGGGCTGGAACCGCGGATCTGCGGTGAACTGTCCCGTTCGGCGATCCGTCGCGCCGCCGAGGGACTGCGCCACCTTCCCGAGGGGGACATGCCCGCCCCGGACGATTCCGCGCCGACCGACGGCCCGGCCCCGGCGGGCGACACCCCCGGGGACACCGACGGCCTCACCTGGCGCACCCAGGTCCACCAGGTCTCGTCCGCCCTGGCCCTGCTGCGTCCGCCGGGCGCCCCTCCCGGTCTGCGCGAGCGCCTCGTGCACACGTGCCTGTCCCCCGAGTCCGCCGAGGAGCGCAAGCGGATCGCCGCCGGCATGCGCCCGCTCACCTCGGACGGCTACCCCGTGCACCGGGCCCGCCCCGTGGCCGTGAGGGCCGTCGAGGCGGAGGAGGCCGTCGTCCTCACACCGCCCGCCCCGACCCGCGCTCTGCCGACCGACCGGATCACCACCCGGGACGAGCCCGTCCACGAGGACGCCCGCGCCCCGCTGCCCGCCCCGGACCACGACCCGGCCTCCGAGGCCGTGCCGGAACGGCGCCGCTGGCCCCTGCCGGCCGTCTCCGGACTGGCCACGGTGGCGGTCGCCCTCGGATTGTGGTGGTGGGCCGGCATGGCGGGCGCACCACCCACGATGGTCGACGCCGGCC
>NZ_QOCZ01000187.1 GCF_018207095.1 Nocardiopsis sp. MG754419
CTCCCCGCCCGATCGGGGATGTCGCCGCCGGAACCGGGGTTCGGCGTGTCGCCGCGCGTCGGCCCCGTCGAGCGGCGCGAACTCGGCGGAGGACGAAAGCCCCGAGACCACCGAGACGTGTGCACCGGTCGAGCGTTTTCCCAGATCATCGCCGGTGCACCCGTGTTCTTCGGTGCTCGGAGGCCCCGCGTGTGTTGATCTTGGTGGTCGAACCACCAGGGAGAACCACGGGGGCAGGGCGTGCGGCTGACGACATCGAGGATCCTCCGGGGCGCTGTGGGGGCGTTGACGGCCGCGTTCGCGGTGACGGCGCTCACGGGCCCCGCACCATCGGGAGTGGACCGGGAGGCACGGCTCGCCCCCGCCCTCCAGGTGGCCAAGTCCGTCTCCCCGGACCCCCTGATCATCGGCGCGCCCGCCGAGTACGTCCTCACCGTGACCAACACCGGGGACGAGGCGGCCGAGAACGTGGTCGTCACCGACACCCTCGGTGACGGGATCACCGCCCGGGACCTGCCGGAGGGCTGCGAGGCGAGCGGCTCGACGGTGGAGTGCAGCGGCGCGGGCGGGGTGACGCTCGCCCCCGGTGCGTCGGTGCGGTACACGCTCCCGGTCGACGTCGACCCCTCGCTCGACGACGGGGACAACATCGTCAATCGGGCCGTGGCCACCTCCACCACGCCGGGGACCGCCCCCGGGTCCACGCAACTGGTGTCGATCGCGCAGACACGGACCGATGTCGAGATCACCAAGACCGGGCCGGCGACGGTCCTGCCCGGTGGTCGCATCGTCTACACCGTCGTGGTGACCAACAACGGTCCGTCGGACGCCGTGGACGTGTTCGTCCAGGACCCCACCAACGGCAACCTGGTGTCCATCACCGACCTGCCGGACCAGTGCCCCCCGTCGGGGCTCACCATCAGCTGCCGACTCGGCACGCTGGGCCCCGGGGAGAGCGTCGAGCTGACCTTCGCCGTGGACACGGACGCCGACCTCGCGGAGGGCACCGTGATCGACAACTGCGCCACGGTCTACACGGGCAGCCGCGAGACCGACATGGACAACAACGTGTCCTGCGTCGAGACGGTGGTGGACGACGGGGACGGCCCCACGCCGCAGGTGCCCGAGAGTGACATTCGCCTGGCGAAGGCCGGTCCGCCCGTCACCACACCGGGCGCCACCGTGACCTACGCGGTGACGGTCACCAACGACGGGGACCAGACGAGCGGGGACGTCACCGTCCTCGACCCGATCGACATCGGTGAGGCCTCACCCGTGGAGGTGCCCGAGCAGTGCGTGCGTCAGGGTGACGTCCTGTTCTGTGAGCTCGGCGGTCTGGCCCCCGGCGAGTCGGTCGTGCTGGAGTTCGTCTTCAGCGTGGACGGGCCTCCGGGCGATCACATCCACAACTGTGCCGTGGTGCACCAGACGACCGAGGGAGCGGGCGAGGACCGGACCGCCTGCGTGGACACCGAGATCGAGGAGCCCGGCCCGTCTCCCTCTCCCTCGCCGAGCCCGTCACCGACGGAGCCGCCGAGTCCGACGGCGAGCCCCTCACCCTCGCCGACCGCGGGTCCCTCGCCGTCGCCGACCCCGTCGCCGAGCCCGACGGTGGAGCCTTCTCCTGGCCCGTCCGCGACTCCAAGTCCGTCCGTGAGTCCGGGACCCTCCGGGGAGCCGGGTCCGACGTCCGGACCGGCCCCGACCGTGTCGCCGGGCGGGGGAGGCGAGCCGGCGACCGGGCCCGCGCTGCCGGTGACGGGGGCGCCGCTGGCCGGGCTCGTGCTCGCCGCTCTCGTCCTGGTGGGTTCCGGCGCCGCGGCGCTGACCGTGGCACGCCGTCGCCGGTGACCGTGGGGCGCCGTGCGGGGCAGCCGCGCCCCGCGCCTCGCGCGCCGTCACGGGAGGGCGTCGCACGGTCGGGCGTGGTGCCCCGTCCGCTCCTCGGAGCGGACGGGGCCGGAGCGACCGGTCAGAACCGGCGATCGTCGCGGCGGAGCGGGTGGTCGTCGGGGACCTGGACCAGGACGATGCGCACCCCGTCCGGGTCGGCGATCCACGCCTCCACCAGCCCCCAGAACTCCTTCTGTGGCGGGCGCAGACCCCGGGCGCCCAGGGCGGTCGCCCGAGCGTAGACGGCGCGCACGTCGCGCACCTGCAACCACAGTGACATCGACGGCACACCGGTCGATTCGGCGTGCCCGGACACCTCCAGAAGGCCGTTACCGAGGAAGAACACGGTGCCGGGGGAGTCGGGGGGCCCGAACTCGCGGGACACGGCCAGTTCGAGAACGTCACGGTAGAAGGAACGACTGCGCGCGGGATCTGTGGGGTGGATCATCACGCGACTGCTGAGAACATCCATGCCCGCCATCCTGCCCGCTGTCGCGGCACCCGCCCACACGGCGCCCCGCTTCGCCCCCCGTCCCCGGGCGCGCGAGTCCGGGAACCGTCCGTACGCCACCGCAGGCACCGGTGACACACCCGACGATGACGACCGTGTGACCAGGACCGGGGCGGTGCTCGACGGCCACGGCCGCGCCGTGTCCGCGCCGCCCGGTGAGGACGATGAGGCCTCGGTCACGCGAGGATGGTCCTCGATCCCCACCGAAGGAGAAACGTGCCCTGGGCGCTGTTCGACCTCGACGACACCCTCATCGACCACGACTCGTTCGGTCGGTTCACCGCGCACCTCCTGCGGCGGAATCCGTTGCGCCTGGGGGTGGCCGTCCTTCTCGCCCCGGTGGTGGCGGTACTCGTGTGCCTCCCCCGCCGGCGGGTCCACGCCGGTGCGCTCCTGCTGTGGGCGGGCACCGTCGGTCTCCGCGACCGGGACCTGGACCGGATCGTGCGCGACCACCTCCGCCGGGGGAGTGTGCGGGAACGGCTCCGTCCCGGCGGGGCCGCGGCACTGGCCGCACACCTGGGCTCCGGCCACGAGGTCGCGGTCGTGACCGGCAGCGCCGCACTCCTCGCCGTTCCGCTGTGCCGGGAGATCGACCCGCGGATCCGGGTGGTGGGCTCCACCCTGCGGCGACGCCTGGGCGGGCTGGTGGCCGACCGGCACTGTCGCGGGGAACACAAGGTCACGATGCTGTCGGAGGCCGGGATCGGGGCAGAGGTCGTGGCCGCCTACGGCGACAGCGTGAGCGACGGCCCCATGCTCGCGCTGGCGCACACCGCCGTCCTGGTCAACCTGCCCGAGTCCGCCGTGGCGGAACTACGGACACGCTCGACCGGACGGGTGGTGTGCGTGCAATGGCCGCCGATCACTCCGAGGGCTGGGGAAGTGAGGGGCAGTCGACGATCGGGTTCACGCCGACGTAGTTGAGCGGGCCGACGAAAACGGTCACCACGGTGCTGCCCACCGTCGAACAGTTGGTGTCCGCGGAACTGAAGTAACCGCGTTGCACGGCCGCGACCAGGCCGATCGCCAACCACAGCAGGACGAGGATGGAGAGGGTGATACTGATACGCACTTCTGGCTCCTGGGGGGCTGTGGAGGACGCGTAGGTCGCTCGGTGTCGGTCCTCCGGAGCTTTACCCCATGATCACCCGTCCTCACCTCCCAGCGCTCCCGATCCATCGGCGAATCGCCAACGGGTCGCGCCATGACCGACATCGCCGGTCGGGAACGTGTAGATCGTGCTCGGCACCACCGCGAACACCGCGTACGGCGGGGGTCCCGCGGTCGGTGCGCCCTCCGGGCCGGTGAGCAGGTCGCCCTCGGGCCGGGGCGCCCACCCGTACACCACCGGGTAGGTCTCGGCCACCGCACGGACCCGCTCGGCATCGCTCACCCGCCCCACCGAGCCCTCCACCACGAGATCCCGGTGGGCGGTGGACACCGACAGACTCACCGGGGGAGCGCCGGCCAACAACCGGCCCTTGGCGGTCGCGGGCCCACAGGCGAAGTGCGCCAGGCCATGGGTCCACACGACCAACAACGGTCGGGTGTGCGGAACGCCGCTCGCGCGCGGGACGGTCAGCCAGTACGTGTCGGTGCCCGTCGCCAGCTCCTCCCGGACCGTGGTCCAGTCCGCGGCGGGGGCGTCGGTCAGTGCTTCGGCGGTCGGGGGACGGTGGGCTCTCATGTGCGCACTCCTGGTCCGATTCCGGGTCCGTCACCCGCAGACTAGAACGCCGCACCGACGGATCGCCGGAACAACGCGGCGGTGCGGCCCCGCGACCCCGCGTCGTTCTTGCTCATCCGAGGAAACGCCCAGGTGGCGTCCACACCTCTTGTGGTGGCCGCCCCGGGGAGGTAGGAACGTCGAAAACCACAGAAGGAGCCGGCGTGCCCCATCCCCCAGGTCCGAGATCGGACCGCAGCCCCACCACCCGTGCCACGAGCCTCGTCGGAGTCACGGCCGTCCTCGTGGCGATCGGCCTGGCGACGGCGACCGCGCCCGCCCTCGCCGAGCCGCGGGAGGAGGCCAACGGCGCCGAACGCAACGAGACGGCCGCCGGCACGGAGGCCCTCACCGCCGCGCCCCTGGCCGCACCGCCGGCCGCGCCCGGGGTCGAGGCCGACGCCGCCTACCCTCGCCGGAACGACCTGCCGGTCCCACCAGAGGACCCGGACGACCGTTCCGTCAAACTCGGCCTGGTCCCGTACCACGACATCGCGCCGACGCTCAACGATCTCCAGCAGACCTCCGACCGGGTCAGTGCGGAGATCATCGGCGCGTCCGTGGAGGGGCGGGACCTGTACCTGGTCACCCTCACCGCACCCGAGACCCGCGCCGAGGCCCGCCACCAGCAGCGCATGCGTGAGCTCATCGCCGAGAACCCCGACCGGGCCGCACGGGACCGCACCCTCACCGACCGGTACAAGACGCCCGTACACGTCAACGCCAACATCCACGGGAACGAGTGGGAGGGCACCGACGCCTCCCTGCGCGTCATCGAGGAACTGGCCACCGCCGAGGACGAGCGCACCGAGGAACTGCTGGCGTCCTCACGCCTGTACTTCACCGTCACCGCCAACCCCGACGGCCGGGTGGCGGGCACACGGGCCAACAGCGCCGGGTTCGACCTCAACCGCGACTTCGTCACCGTCTCCCAGCCCGAGTCGGCGGCGATCCGTCAGATCCTGATCGACACGCAGCCGGTCGTGATGATCGACCAGCACGGGTACGTCAACGGCACCCTCATCGAGCCCGCCACCCCGCCGCACGGCCAGAACTACGAGTATGACCTCTTTATCAAGCACACCTACGCGAACGCGCTCGCGATGGAACAGGCCGTGCTCGACCTCGGATACACCTCCGAGGACGACGGAGTGCAACCGCCCCAGATCCCCTTCCGTGACCGGGACGACGGCTGGGACGACTGGCCGCCCATCTTCACCCCCATGTACGCCCCCTACCAGGGCGCCGTCGCCGCGGCCACCATCGAGTTCCCGATGCGCGTCAACAACGCCGACTACCAGCGGCCCGAAGAGGAGCTGCGGCGGCGCAGCGCCATCAACACCGACATCTCCGCGGCCACCATCGAGGCCACCCTGGACTTCGCCCACGACCACCGGGAGGAACTGGTCGGCGACCAGATCGAGGTCTTCCGCCGTGGCGCCCACGGTGAGGACCAGGTGGTCCCGCCCGAGGACTGGGTGCCCGGCTTCGGCCCCGAGGACGTGTACACCACCGACTTCCCCCGGGGCTACGTGATCCCCGCCGGAGCGGACCAACGCTCGGCCCCGGCCGCCGCTCGCCTGGTGGACTTCCTCGTCGCCAACGACGTCCGCGTCCAGCGCACCGAGGAGGACGTCGACCTCGACGGGACCACCTACCCGGCCGGGTCCTACGTGGTCGACATGCACCAGCCCAAGCGCGGCATGGCCAACGTGCTGCTGGAGGACGGGCGCGACATCAGCGATGACGTCGAGGCGATGTACGACATCTCCGGGTGGAGCCACGGACGGCTGTGGGGCGCCACCGTGACCGCCACCGACGCCAAGCCGCCCACCGGGACCCCCGTGATGGCCGCCGGACCCACCGGCGCCGTGGAGGGTGACGGCGACTGGATCCTGCGCCTGGACGACGCGGCCGACGTCGCCGCGCTCAACGACCTGGTCGCGGCCGGTACGGAACCGGTCCAGGCCGGCCGGGGCGCGGTGTGGGTTCCGGCTTCGGCCGCGGAGGCGGTGACCGAGGTGTCCGAACGCCACGGCGTGGTCTTCACCCCGGCCGACGACCGACCCGACGGCCCGGGCCTGGAACCGGTCCGGGTGGCGGTGGCCGGCGCCGCGGATGAGGTCTTCACCCTCGGTGAACTGGGCTTCGACGTGACCACAGTGTCCACCTCCGTGCTCAACGACGGGTTCGACTGGGCCGAGACCGACGTGCTCTACGTGTCCAGCGGGCTGGTCCACGCGGACCTGAACGAGAGCGCACGGTCCGCCCTGGACACGTTCCTGGAGCGCGGTGGGGTGGTGGCGCGCGGCGGGACCGGTGCTCGCTTCAACGACCAGGCCGGGCTGCTCGACGTCACGCGGAACGCGGGCCGATCCGACGCCAACGGCGTGGTCCGTGTGGACGACGGTGACGGCGCCCTCGGGGGCACCGGCGGATACGGGTTCGTGTACGCACCCGGCTGGTTCACCGACCTCGGACCGGAGGTGACGGTGGAGCAGTCCTACGCCGCAGAGCGGCCGCTGGTGGCCGGGCACTGGCGGCCTGGATCCGGCGGCGCCGGTGGCCAGGACGCCGCGGCCGGGCGGGCGTCCGTGGTCAGCGGAGTCGCCGAACCCGGCGCCGGTGTGGTGCTGTTCGGCACCGAACCACTGTTCCGCAACCACCCGAAGGGCTCGTTCGGGCAGGTGGCCCACGCGCTGTACTGGTCCGCCGCCGAAGGCGCCGTTCGACACTGAGCCGTTGTACGGAGTGGCGCCCCGGGTGAGAGGACACCCGGGGCGCCTTCCCGCTCGAAGGGTGGGGAACGCCGCGCACGTGCGATGCCGACCGCTCAAGAGGCGGCGCCGCGCGTGGACGCCGTGAGGCCCCACCGTCGCGGGCGCGGGTTCCGGGGTGGTGCGTGCACACCGATGGGGGAGTGCGATGGCCGGCGGTGACGCGAGAGCTCACCGGTCACGGTCGCGTCAGTGGACCCGTGCAACCCTCCCGGGTCTCGACGGCGAGTGTGCTCCCCACGGCGGTGGTACCGGGCCCGCGGGCCGGGTCAGGTGGTCTCGACGAGGCCGGTGAGCACCCGTCGCACCATCCGTTTTCATCGTCTGTTGGCCTGTGTATCGAGACGGGAATGATGTGTATGCACAGAACCGACTTCTCTTCTTGGATGAGCTGGGCGAGGAATTCGACGAGGAGAGACCGTGGCGGCACATAGAACCTCGATCTGTGGTCAGTGAGGATGGCATGCGTATCTCTGAGTGGGCGACGAATATTTCTCAGGTGAGGGAGTTCCGAAGGGCGGTGTGGGGAGATGAGTGAAGAAGAATGAGGCGTCCGAGGCCGCCCGTCGGGGGAGCGGCGGACGATTCCCCGCCTGCGCAGCCGGTGGCGCTAGCGGGCATAGTCGTGGCTGTTGTCGCCGCGCAGACCGGCCGCTCCGCGCCTGCGAGGTCCGCGTTCGTCGCTGATCGGGGGGATCCCCGCCACCAGGGGTTGCAGGGTCTACCGACTATGGGCGGTTCTGACTCACGGTAGAGATCGCGCTGTGTGCCGGGATCCGACCAGGGCGCTGGAGTCCCACAAGCCTTGCGACGATGGACGCGCACCGGGCGCGGTGTCGGTCTACCCTCGGCGACCACGTTCCGCGAGCGGTCGGCGACGAGTGGCCACGCCTGCTCGTCACCTCCTCGGCGGCGACGCGCTCTTGCGCGTGACGGGAGGTGCCTCCGGAACTTCTCTCTGCGACCGTTCCCTCCAGGGCGCCTCCCTCACCGGGGCAGCGGCCACCCGTGGGCCGAGTGGTGACAGGCATGCGGTTTCCGCATACCTGGAGTGAAAATCTTGCGCTTGTGCGAGGAGAAGGGTGAATACAGGCTGGAGGAAATCACTCCGCTGAAAGGAAGACCCATGTCCGAGTACACCCGAGACGAACTGGTCGCCCGCCTGGTCAGGGCCGGGGAAATGGAGGTATCCGGTGAAGGCCCGCAGGAGGAGCTGGACTCGTACTTCAACGCCGAGAAATTCACGTTCGATGGCCCGGGAGGCTGGAAAGCGGACTATGCCGGACTGAACGCCTACTTCCAGTCGGTCCGTGCGGCCTTCGACGACCGGAGCATCCGACGCGGGATCGTCCTCGTCGAAGGTGACCTCTTGGCCTGCCAGACCTGGATCGAAGGAACGTTCGTTCGCCCGTTCACGCAGTCACCTGTGGGCACCCTGGAGCCCAACGGCGCTCGAGTGGTGTGGGATCTGATCAACATCTTCAGGTTCGACGACCAGGGCAGGATCATCGAGGAGTTCGTCCGACAGGACCTCCGTGACTTCCTGGAGCAGTTGGGCGCCAAGGACGCCTGATCCCGGCCTCGGTGCCCCCTCCCGGCGAACCGGGGGTCGCTACGCGGTAGGTGCCGAGAACGGTGGTCTCACCCCGAAGTGACCGAGCCCCGCGCGCGAGAGATCCAAGCGGCACACGCACCAGAACCGGCCGGAGCCGCCCGTACGCGGCGGGGAACCGACCTTAATATGGGAGAAAGTGGGACCCACTCCGATGGGGAGGCACATGGGGGACGCACCTGACGGCTCGCGGGGCACTGCCGTACCCGCCCCCTCGCACCACGCAGGGCGTCCCCCGGATCTCTCCCTCACCGGACTGCGCGTCCTGGTCGAGGTCGCCGATCAAGGCTCCTTCAGCGCCGCGGCCCACTCCCTCTCCTACACCCAGTCGGCGATTTCCCGGCAGATCAGTGCCCTGGAACAGACGGTGGGGACACGACTCTTCGAGCGTCATGCCCGGGGCGTGGCCCTGACCTCCGCAGGGGAGGCTCTGCTGCGGCACGCGGCCAAGGCCGTCGCGCACGTGCGGGCCGCCGAGCTCGAGATCGACGGGTTGAGAGACCGGCTGGCCGGTCGCCTGACCATCGGTGCCTACCCGATCGCCGCGGCCTCGGTGATCCCCCAGGCGATGTCCCGGCTGAGCCGACGCCACCCCGCCCTCCTCCTGGCGTTGCGGGAGGCCTCCACCCCTGAACAACTGCGTCTTCTGCGCGGCCGCCGTATCGAGGTCGCCGTCGTCGCCAGGGGGCAGGGCCTGCCGGACTACGACCTGACCGGCCTGAACGTGCAGGGCATCAGCAGGGGCCGTGGTCTGGGCGTGGTGTTGCCCGAAGGACATCCCCTGGCCGCAGACGAGATCGTCAAGGTCGCGGACTTGGAGGAGGAACCCTGGGT
>NZ_QOCZ01000188.1 GCF_018207095.1 Nocardiopsis sp. MG754419
CGGGACTTCTTCCGTGATCCGACGGTGGCCGGTGTGGACCGGTTGGTCGCCCAGGGCCGAGGGGCGGTGTCGCGGCCGGAGTTGGTCCCCGCTGATCGCGGTGAGCTCTCCCCGCTGTCGTACGCCCAGCGACGACTGTGGTTCGTGAACCGGATCGAGGGTGCCTCCGCCACCTACAACGTGTCCGTCGCCCTGCGCCTGCGCGGGCCCCTCGACTCCGGTGCTCTGCGCGCCGCACTCGGCGACACCGTGGACCGCCACGAGGTCCTGCGCACGATCCTCACCGAGCACGAGGGAGAGCTCCACCAGCAGGTGCTCGGAACCGGAGAGGCCCGCGCCCGGTTGGGCTTCGAGACGAGCGAACGCGCCGAGTCCGACGTCCCCGGCGCGATCGAGGAGTTCATCGGCCGGACCTTCGACCTGGCCGGGGACCTGCCGGTGCGTGCCGCGCTGCTCCGTGTCGGCGACCAGGAGTCGGTGCTCGTCCTGCTGATGCACCACATCGCGACCGACGGCTGGTCCGAGGGCGTGCTTGTCCGCGACCTGTGCCAGGCCTACACCGCGCGCCTCGCCGGCGGAGCGCCGGAGTGGGAGCCGCTGCCGGTGCAGTACGCCGACTACGCGCTCTGGCAGAACGAACTCCTGGACCGGCGGGACGGGGAGGGTGTGGCCGTCGGCCGGCTCGACTTCTGGCGGGAGGCCCTCGACGGAGCTCCGGAGGTCCTCGCCCTGCCCCTGGACCGGGCCCGCCGTTCATGGCGCTTCAGGCCGCCCTGGCGGTGACCCTGAGCCGCTCGGGCGTCGGTGAGGACGTGCCGTTGGGCACCCCGGTGGCGGGTCGTACCGATCCCGCCCTGGACGACCTGGTCGGGTTCTTCGTCAACACGCTCGTCCTGCGCACCGACACCTCCGGGAACCCGTCCTTCGGCGAACTGCTGGAACGTGTCCGGGAGGTGGACCTGGCGGCGTTCGACCACCAGGACGTGCCCTTCGACCTGTTGGTGGAGGAGCTCAACCCGAAGCGGTCCACCGCCCACCACCCGCTCTTCCAGGTCATGATGGTCCTTCAGAACAACGCCGTCGTGGAACCGCGCCTGCCCGGGCTCCGGGTGGACCGCGAGCCCTTCGGCTGGAAGACGGCCAAGTTCGACCTCACCTTCGCCTTCGAGGAGGGGCCCGAGGGCCTGACAGCCGTCGTGGACTACGCCACGGACCTGTTCGACCGCCGGACCGCAGAGGGCCTGGGCGAGCGGCTGATCCGGGTGCTGACCGCCGTCGCGCACGACCCCGGGGCAGGGGTGGCCGACATCCCCCTGCTCACCGGGGACGAGTTCCACGCGCTGGTGGACGGGGTCAACGACACCGCGGCGGGTGAGCCGTCGGCCCTCGTGCACGCCCTGTTCGAGGAACGGGCCGCGGCGGCACCCGACTCCGTGGCCCTGGTCTCCGAGGGCGGCGAACTCACCTACGCCGAACTGAACACCCGGGCCAACCGGCTCGCCCGCCACCTGCGCGAGAACGGCGTCGCCCCGGGCGGCATGGTCGGCGTACTCCTGGAACGCGGTGTCGAGTACGCCGTCACCCTGCTGGCCGTCCTCAAGGCCGGCGCCGGGTACACGCCCCTGGACCCGGCTTTCCCCGACGCCCGGCTGGCCGCGATGGCGTCCGCGTCGGGGACCCGCCTCGTCGTCAGCCGCGCCGACCTGCTGGAGCGCGAGACCGGAGCCCGGCACACCATCGCGCTCGACACGGTCGCGTCCGCGGTCGACGGACAGGACGGGAGCGACCTCGCCCTCGACCTGTCGCCGCTGAGCACGGCCTGCGTGATGTTCACGTCCGGATCGTCCGGTGTCCCCAAGGGGGTCCTCGCCCCGCACCGCGCCATCGTGTCCACCTTCACCGGCCAGGACTACGCCGACCTGGGCCCCGACCGGGTCTGGCTGCAGTCCGCACCCGTCTCCTGGGACGCCTTCGTCCTCGAGTTCTGGGGGGCGCTCCTCCACGGTTCCGTCTGCGTCCTGCACCCCGGTCAGGTCCCCGAGCCCCCGCGTATGGCGGAGCTCGTCGCCAGGCACGGCGTCGACTCGCTCTTCCTGTCCACCGGCCTGTTCAATCTGGTCGTGGACGAGTACCCCCAGGTCTTCGAGGGTGCGCTCCAGGTCCACGTGGGCGGGGAGAAGCCGTCCGCGGAGCACATGCGCCGCTTCCGGGCCGCCTTCCCCGACACCCGCCTGCGCAACGGGTACGGGCCGGTCGAGAGCATGGTCTTCACCCACTCCCACGAGGTCCGGGACCAGGAGGACGGGCCCGTGCCCATCGGCGGGCCGCTCGCCAACCGCCGCGGCTACGTCCTCGACGAGCGCCTGCGCCCGGTGCCCGTCGGAGTCCCGGGTGAGCTGTACGTGTCCGGTGACGGGCTGGCGCACGGTTACGTGGGACTCCCGGACCTGACCGCCGAACGGTTCCTGCCCGACCCCTTCGGGGAGCCGGGCGCCAGGATGTACCGGACCGGGGACGTCGTCCGCTGGGTCGAGGCCGGTCGCGTCGAGTACCTGGGCCGCGCCGACGACCAGGTCAAGGTCCGCGGGTTCCGCGTCGAGCCGGGGGAGATCCAGGCCGTCGCCGCCGCGATGCCCGGTGTCGCCCAGGCGTTCGTCACGGCACGGAGGGACCACAGCGGCGTCATGGCCCTGGTCGCCTACGTCGTGCCCACGGCGGGCGCGTCCCTGGAGGGCGCGCGGGTCCGGGCCGCCGTCGCGGAGGTCCTGCCCGACTACATGGTTCCCTCCGCCGTGATGGTCCTGGACGCCCTCCCCCTGAACGGCAACGGCAAGGTGGACAGACGCGCCCTGCCCGAGCCGGACTTCGCCGCCGCCACGGGCTTCGGCCGCGCCCCCCGGGGCCCGCGCGAGGAGATCCTGTGCGGGCTGTTCGCCGAGGTCCTGGGCCTCGACCGGGTCGGTATCGACGACTCCTTCTTCGACCTGGGCGGGCACTCCCTGCTCGCCACCCGCCTCATCGCACGTGTGCGCTCCGTGCTCGGCGTCGACGTCGAGCTGCGCGAGCTGTTCTCCTCGCCCACCGTCACGGGCGTGGCCCGGGTGGTCGAGGCCGCCGGGGACCGCCCGTCCCGCCCCAGGGCGGTGCCCCGGGCGCGGCCCGAACTCCTTCCGCTGTCCTCCGCCCAGCGCAGGCTGTGGTTCCTGCACCAGGTCGACGGCCAGGAACGCGCCTACAACATCCAGACCGTGCTGCGCCTGGACGGCCGCCCCGACCCCGACGCGTGGACGTCCGCCCTCGCGGACGTCGTCCAGCGGCACGAGGCCCTGCGAACGGTCCTGCCCACCGAACAGGGGGAGCCCTACCAGCACGTCACGGACGGCTCCGCGATCCGCCTCCGGGTGCGCGCGGTCGAACCCGAGCAGATCCCGGACGTACTGAGGGACATCGACTCGCACGTCTTCGACCTGGAGGCCGGACCGCTGGTGCGCGCCGACCTGCTGCTCGCCGGGGAGGACGACTCGGCCCTGGTGGTGCAGATGCACCACGTCATCGGTGACGGCTGGTCGCTCGCGCCACTGCTCCGGGACCTCCAGGAGGCCTACGAGGCCCGCGCCGATGGACGCGCCCCCGTCTGGGACGCGCTGCCCGTCCAGTACGCCGACTACACCCTGTGGCAGAACGACCTGCTCGGCGATCCCGGCGACCCCGACTCGGCCCACAGCCGCCAGTCCCGGTACTGGGAGCGGGCGTTGAGCGGGTTGCCCGAGGTCGCGGAGTGGCCGCTCGACTTCCCCCGACCCGCCGAAGCCCCTCACGAGGGCGGCACAGTCACGGCGGTCCTGCCGGACGAGGTCTACGACGGGCTCCGGCGCGTCGCCCGCGAACACGACTGCACCCTCTTCATGGTGGTGCACGCCGCGCTGGCCGCCCTGTTCACCAGGATGGGCGTGGGCGACGACATCGCCGTCGGCACACCGGTGGCGGGCCGGACGGACCCGGCGTTCGACGACCTGGTCGGGTTCTTCGTGAACACCCTGGTGCTGCGCACCGACACGTCCGGGTCCCCCACCCTCGCCGACCTGCTGGCCCGGGTCCGCGAGGCCGACCTGGCCGCGTTCGACCACCAGGACCTGCCCTTCGAGCACGTGGTGGAACTCGTCAACCCCACCCGCAGCACCGCGCACCACCCCCTCTTCCAGGCCATGCTCTCCCTGGCCACGGGCGAGGTCTCGGCCGAACCGGGCGCCTCGGGACAGGACTCCGGCCGGTACGGACGGGCGGAGATCGACACCGCCAAGTTCGACCTCGGCCTGACCGTCGGCGACCGGTCCGCGGACGGTACCCGGCCCGCGAGCCTCGCACTGGAGTACGCCACCAGCCTGTTCACCGAACGGACCGCGCGATCCCTGCTCCAGCGCCTGGTCGCCGTGATGGAGGCCTTCGGGGCCGACACCGGCCAGGGCCTCGACGAACTCGACGTCCTCATGCCGCGAGAGCGTGTCCCACAGCCCGCCGAGGCCCACCACGGCGAGCGGTGCCCGACCTTCCTGGAGCGGCTCGCGGATCAGGTGCGGCGCACACCGGACCGCACCGCGGTGATCTTCGACGGCACCGAGCTCACCTTCGGCGAGCTGGACGCGCGGGCCAACCGCCTCGCCCACACGCTGATCGGCCTGGGCGCCGGCGCGGACCGGCCGGTGGCCCTGCTGATGGGGCGTTCGGCCGACCTGGTCGTCGCCATGATCGCCGTCCTGCGGAGCGGCGCGCCCTTCCTGCCGCTGGACCCGCGCAACCCGGCGGGCCGGATCACCGCCATCCTGCGGGAGGCCGGCGAGGGCCTCCTGCTGACGGACGCGCGGCACCACGCGCACGAGGCGGTGCGTGCGCTCCCCGACTCCACCCGCGTGCTCGTCGCCGACGAACACGCGGCCGCGCCGGACGCACCCCGGACGGACCCCGGCGCCTCCCCGGCGCCCGACTCCCTCGCCTACGTCATCTACACGTCCGGTTCGACGGGTCGCCCCAAGGGCGTGGCCGTGACCCACGCCAACCTCGCCCACCTGGTCGCCTCGCTCGAAGGGAGCGGCTACTACCTGTCCGAACCCGGAGTCTCGGCCTGGACCGCGAGCGCCGCCTTCGACGCCTCCCTCCAACAGTGGGGCACGATCTGCCGGGGGGACACGGTGCTGGTCGTCTCCGACGAGACCCGTGACGAACCGGACTCCCTCGTCCGAGACCTGGCCCGGCACCGCGTGACCTATCTGAACCTGACGCCCACCCACTGGGAACTGGTGCGCGACAGGCTCCTCCCGCGACTGACCGAGGCCTGGCCGCTGCGCCTGGCCCTGGGCGGGGAGGCCGTGCCCGCGCAGACGTGGACCGACCTGGCGGCCGGGACCGGCGGCGTCACCGCGTTCAACCTCTACGGCCCCACCGAGACCACGGTCGACGCCACGATGGCCGAGGTGACCGGAGCGCACCCGCACATCGGCCGGGGTCTCCCGGGAACGGTGACCCGAGTCCTGGACGAACGGCTGCGACCGGTGCCGGACGGCGTCGTCGGCGAGCTCTACCTGGCCGGTGACGGTGTGGCGCGCGGGTACCTGCACAGGCCCGGCCTGACCGCCGGACGGTTCGTCACCGATCCCCACGGAGCCCCCGGCTCCCGGATGTACCGGACGGGTGACCGGGCCTCCCGGTCCCCCGACGGCGACATCCGCTTCCACGGACGTGAGGACGACCAGGTCAAGATCCGCGGCTTCCGTATCGAGCTCGGCGAGGTCGAGGCCGTGCTCTCGGCGCACCCGGCCGTCGCCCACGCGGTCGCCCTGGTCCGTGAGGACCGGCCCGGCGACCCGCGGCTGGTCGCCTACGTCGTGGCCGAGGACGGCCACGGGATCGACGCCGTCGCCCTGGCCGCGCACACGGCCCGCTCGCTGCCGGAGTACATGGTCCCCGCGGCCACCGTCGTCCTGGACACCCTCCCGCTGAACTCCAGCGGCAAGCTGGACCGGCGGGCCCTGCCCTCGCCCCGGTACACGCCCACCGCCGTGGGACGCGAGCCGCGCACACCCCGAGAGGAGGCCTTCTGCGCGCTCTTCGCGGAGATCCTGGGTCTGGACCGGGTCGGGATCGACGACTCGTTCTTCGATCTCGGCGGGCACTCGCTCCTGGCCGCCCGGCTGGTCGGCCGGGCCTCGGACCTGGGGATCGAGCTCAGGGTTCGGGACGTCTTCCGTTCGCCGACCGTCGCCGCGCTGGCGGGCGCGCCGGTCGGGGACCACGAGGCCACCGGCGACGCCCCCGTGGAGGGCACCGCGGGCGCGTTGGAGGTCCTGCTTCCCCTGCGCGAGCACGGAGAGCGTCCCCCGCTCTTCGCGGTGCACCCGGGCGCGGGGATGAGCTGGTGTTACGCCGGCCTGGTCCGACACCTGCCCGGCGACCAGCCCCTGTACGGGTTGCAGACACGGGCGCTCACGGTCCCGGGTGAGCTGCCGGGCAGCGTCGCCGAGATCGCCGAGGACTATCTGGAGCGCGTCCGCTCCGTCCGGCCCCACGGCCCGTACCGGCTGCTGGGGTGGTCCTTCGGCGGACTCGTCGCCCACGAGATGGCGGTCCGCCTCCAGGCCGCGGGCGAGGAGGTGTCCTTCCTCGGACTCATGGACTCCTATCCCGTACCGCCCGGTGCCGAGCGCACCGACTTCTCCCATGACGAGGTGCTGGCCATGATGCTCGACGTCCCCTCCGGCGTCGGCTCCGAGGGTGCCCCGATCGACCGCGAGGACGTGGTCCGGCGGGTACGGCGGGGCGATCCCGTCCTGGCCGAGTTCGCCCCCGGCGACCTGGCCGCCCTCGTGGACGCCGCGGTCAACCACGCGGTCGTCATGAACCGCCACACCCCCGGCACCTTCGCCGGGGACACGGTCTTCTTCCGCGCCACGCGCGGGAGGAACGAGTACTCGCCCGATGTCGAGTACTGGAAGGAGCACATCGACGGCCGTATGGAAGTCCACGACATCGACTCCACGCACATGGGGATGACCCGCCCGGAGTCGGTGGGAGTGATCGGCCGACTGGTGTCCGCTCAGATGGAATCCACCACCTTCGAACAGCTGAGGAGCTGACGATGAACAACCCGTTCGACAACGCCGAGGGCACTTTCTACGTCGTGGTCAACGCCGAGGGCCAGCACTCCCTGTGGCCGTCCTTCGCCGACGTCCCGGCCGGCTGGGACGTCGTCGCGGGGGAGGACACCCGCGAGGCCTGCCTGCGGTACGTCGAGGAGAACTGGACCGACATCCGGCCCCGTAGCCTCGCCGCCGTCTGACCGAACACCACCGCTCCATCCTCTGGTGCGGGCCCGCGCGACGGGCCCGCACCCGGACCCACCGGCGCCCCTGCGGCGTCATCCCGTGTCCCCGCCCACGCCCCTCCTCCCAACCCGTCGGCAGCACCAGGAAACGAGAGTAGAGACCATGTCCGTACAGACCAGACCGGGCAGACCGGTCCGTGGCCTGGGCCGCGACTTCAACCGCTTCTGGGTCGGGAGCATGAGCAGCAGCGTGGCCGACGGCATCATGGCGACGGTGCTTCCGCTGATGGCGGCCATGTTCACCAACGACCCCGTCCTGGTCGCCGGGCTGGCCTTCGTGCGTTTCCTGCCCTGGCTGATCTTCGGCCTGTTCGTGGGCGCGCTCGTCGACCGCCTCGACCGGGGCAAGGTGCTGATCGTCGCGAACCTGGTGCGCGCCGCCACCCTGGTGGCGCTCGCGGTGGTCGTCGCCGCGGGCAACGCCACCATCCTCACCCTCTACGCGGTGATGTTCGTCGTCATGTCCTGCGAGGCGTTCTACGACATCGGCGGACGCGCCCTCATGCCCGAACTGGTCGCCAAGACCTCCCTGGACCGGGCCAACAGCCGCATCGTCGGCGGCCGGGTGGTCGTCCAGGACTTCGGCGGGGCCCCCATCGGCGGTCTCCTCATCGTGGTCGCGGCGGCTCTCCCGCTCGCGGTCAACGCCGGCGCCTACCTTCTCGGCGCCCTCATCCTCATCGGCCTGCCCCTGAGCGCCCGACGGCCCCGGGCCGAGGTACAGAACGCGCGGAGACCGGCGGTCTCCATCCTCGCCTCGGTCCGCGAGGGGACCACGTTCCTCTGGAACGACCGGCCCCTCAGGTACCTGGCACTGCACGGCTCACTCGTGGCCATGGGCTTCATGCTCCAGTCGTCCGTGCTGGTCCTCATCCTGCGGGTGCACTTCGGGGTACCGGAGGCGCTGTACGGCGTGTTCATCTCCTCCGCCGCCGTCGGGGCGCTGCTCGGGGCGCTCTCGGTCTCCCGCGTGGTCGCCTTCCTGGGACGCTTCCGCACCCAGGTCATCGCCTTCACGGTCATGGGTGTGGGCTGCATCGGGTTCATCGTGTCGCCCAACGCGTACGTGGCCGGTTTCTTCTGGGCCCTGATCGCGGTGGCCATGGCCCTGTCGAACACCGTCACCATCGGGGTCGCCCAGCTCGCCATCCCCGCCGAACTACGCGGACGGGTCTTGGGGTCCGTGCAGATCTTCGCGATGACCTTCAACGCCGTGGGCGCCCTCATCGGCGGTTTCCTCGGCCGTGTCGACCTGCGCCTGCCATCACTGATCGGTGGGGTGGTCGTCATCACCGCCACCCTGCTCCTCCTGCCCGCGCTGCGGACCATGGCACGGCGCGCTGACGAGGCCGAGGACAGGGACCGTCGGGAGGCGGAGAACGGGGAGTAGGCGGGGGCGTCCCGGACGCACCGGCCCACCCCGGGGAGAGGGGACTCGGACGGCGGCCCCGGTCAGTGCCGGCCGGGATCGAGTGCCGCGTCGAAGGCGGTCACGAGGAACACGTCGTCACCGGCCTCGTGGTCGAAGATCAGGGCGGTGCTGCCCACCGACAGGACCTCGCCGCCGGTCGTGCGCACCGGGATGGAGATCGAGGCCCCGCCCGCGGTGGTGATCTCGGCCTGGCCGAAGTTCTCCCGGGCCTCACCGATGCGGATCACGCAGGTGCGACCGACCAGTTCGTGCTTGGAGTCGCCCTTGCGGCGGGGCAGGAAACGCTGGAAGCCCATGACCACACCGCTGGTCACGGCCCAGGCGGCCACCAGGGCGATGAGCAGGACGACGCCGCCCAGGGCCCACAACAGGGGGGTGGAGGTGGTCTCGATAAGGCTGGTCACGATGCTTCCCATCATGCTGACGAACCAGGCCACGCCGATCAACATGGTCAGGGCCACGGTCACGGGCACCCGTCCGAGCCCGGCCTTGCTCAGTACCGCGCTGAGGCCGGCGGCGTCACCGTCGGCGTCCACGCTGTCGAGCATCTCGGTGTCGGCGGCGCCGACGATCACGAAGATCCAGTAGCCGAGGACGACGAGGAGCATCGGCGTGAACAGGACCGTGGGGAAACCGAAGGCGGCGCTCAGGAACAGGTTCATCCCGTGCACTCACTCCTTCGTGTTCGCACGGTTCCGCGGCCGGCGCCGGGGGAGGGCGCGCGGATCCGAGCCGTCGGGACCGTGCCGGGATCTTATCGAACGGCCCGTTTCGGCACGTCCTCGGGGGTGAGGCTTGACCGCTTGTGGCCACCTCCGGCCGGCGGCCGGACCCGAGCGCCGCGGTCGACACGGTGGTGCCGCCCTTCGTGCCGCCGCCCTCGACGGCGACGCCGACCTCGGTGCGGATTCCGGGCGTCGACCCCACCGACGCACCTCGCCTCCGGGGTCGCGTTGGCCGGAGCCAGCCACGGCGGACGCGGCCCCGAGGTGTCCCGTGATCCGTGGGCGATCGGCGCGGGTGAGGCTGGTGAGGTCGGATCCCGCCCCCCCCC
>NZ_QOCZ01000189.1 GCF_018207095.1 Nocardiopsis sp. MG754419
CCCCGGACCCCCGCACCCCCGTCCTGGGGCGGCAGGAGGAGGCGGAGGCCCTCGCCATGGCCCTGGCCGCTCCGGGCCGCCGCCTGGTGACCGTGACCGGGGCCCCTGGGGTCGGTAAGAGCCGCGTCGCGATCGAGGTCGCCCAGCGGTTGCACCGCTCCTGCGAACTCCCGGTCCTGTGGGCCACGGGTTCCGAGCACGACTTCCCCGCGCCGGCGGGTGAGCTGGCCGACCTGGTGGGCCGGGCCGTCGCGGACCTGTTCTCCGTGGTCGGACCCGTGGACAGCGACCGCGACGGGGTGGCCGACCTGGTGCACGCCGTGGGAGACCGCCCCGCCCTGCTGGTCCTGGACGCGCCCCGCCCGGGGGCGCCCAACGGCGCGGCGCTCGCCCGCATCCTCCACGAATGCCCGGCGCTGCGGGTACTCGCGGTGGCCGACCGGCCCTACGGCGCACCAGGTGAGCAGGTCTTCCCGTTGACTGCCCTCGCGCCCGCCGCCGCCGTGGACGTGCTCGTCTGGCACCTGGGCGACACCCGTCTCTCACCCGGCCCCGGCCCCGAGGAGACGCCGCTGCTGGCCGAGATCTGCGTGCTGCTCGACCGGATCCCCGGCGCGCTGGTCTGCGCGGCGACGTGGCTGACCCTCTACGACCCGGCCACCCTGCTGGCCTGCCTGCGGGAGGACCCCCTCCCGTTCCTCAGCCCGCTGACCGGACCCGCCGCGCCCGGCCTCGTCGAGGGACTGGTCAGGGTCTCCTCCGACCTCACCCCGGACGAGGAGACCGTGCTGGACCTGCTGTGCGCCACCGCCGACGGAGAACGCGCCGACGGCCTGGCCCGGATCGGCGGTCTCCCGCTCGCCGACTGCGGCAGGGTGCTGAACGCCCTGATCACCCGCGGGCTCGTGCGGTGCGAGCGCGGTACCGGCCAGGCCCGCGTGCACACGCTCAACCTCGTCCGTGTCCTGCGCGCCGCGCACGACCGGCGGGCCGCGGCCCCGGTCGCGGCCTGAACCGTGGTCGGCGCACATGCCGCCCAATCTGCCGACAGCACTTCCCGTTCTCCGTCCGTGCGGGACGTAACTTCTCCGCGAGGAGAGAAACCAACGGCCATGCGCCATTGCGAGGTGGGATAGATGTTCCGTGGTGGCGTGACGGGGTTTCGGCCCAAGTCCATCGTTTCCAGTACGGTTTCCGACTCACACACCTGGAACCTCATCTTCATGCAGCTCCTGCTGGAGGAGATGGGGCACGAGGTCGTGAACATCGGGGCCTGCGTTCCCGAGGAGCTGTTGGCCGACGCGTGTCTGGAACACCGCCCCGACCTGGTCGTGGTGAGCAGCGTCAACGGCCACGGGTTCAACGACGCCCTCGGGCTGATCCGGCACCTGCGCGCCGTCCCCGGGCTCGAACGGATACCCCTCGTCGTGGGCGGGAAGCTGGGCGTGGACGGCGTCCGCGACGTCGGCTTCACGCGCCGCCTCCTCAACGAGGGGTTCGACGCGGTCTTCGCGGAGCACGAGCTGGGCGGCTTCCGCGAGTTCGTGTCCGCGCGCGGGCTGAGAGCGGTGTCATGACCGCGGACGTCGACACCACCCGTCCCTCCTTCGGTGACTTCGTCGCCGCCGCGCAACGGAACGGGCACCTGGTCGTCCAGCCCCGGATGGGCTTCGGTGACCTGGAACGGATGCGCGCGGGCCTGGTCGCGACCAGGGCGGCGGACGCGGTCAGCGTGGGCACGCTGACCCTGGACAGCTACACGCGGACGGGCGACCACGAGGCGGCGCGCCGGGCCCTGGCCGACGGCGTCAAGCTCAACGGCTACCCGATCGTCGCGCGTCCCGACCACGAGACCGTGGAGCTCCTCGACGGGGTCCGGGACGTCGCCTTCCCGGTTCAGGTCCGCCATGGCTCCTCCCGGCCGCAGGACATCTTCCGTACCCTGACCCGCCTCGGGCTGGAGGCCACCGAGGGCGGGCCGGTCTCCTACTGCCTGCCCTACAGCCGCACCCCGTTGCGGGAGGCGGTGGACAACTGGGTCGAGAGCACCGAACTCTTCGCCGGGTCCGGGGCCGACGGGCGCCGTCCCCACCTGGAGAGCTTCGGCGGATGCATGCTCGGCCAGCTCTGCCCGCCCAGCCTCCTCGTCGCGATCAGCCTGCTCGAAGGGGTCTTCTTCCGTCAGCACGGCATCCGCAGCGTCTCGCTCAGCTACGCGCAGCAGATCCACCCCGCGCAGGACGAGGAGGCCGTGCTCGCCCTGCGCCGACTGGCGGTCGAGTACCTCCCGGACACCCAGTGGCACATCGTGTTCTACGCCTACATGGGGGTCTACCCCCGCTCCCCCCGCGGCGCGGCGCTCCTGATGGAACAGGCGGCGCGCACCGCCGTACGCGCCGGTGCGGCGCGCGTCATCGTCAAGACCGAGGCGGAGGCCCACCGGATCCCCACCGTCGAGGAGAACGTCCGGGCGCTGGAGGTCAGTGCCCGCGCCGCCGAGACGGCGGGACCGCCCGTGACCGAGGCGGGGGAGAGCGGTGTCCTCGCCGAGGCCCGCGCGCTCGTCGAGGCGGTCCTGGACATCGACCCGGACATCGGACGGGCCCTTCCACGGGCGTTCGAACGGGGCCGGCTCGACCTCCCGTTCTGTCTGCACCCGGACAACCGAGGACAGGCCCGCAGCTACATCGGCGACGACGGTTACCTGCGCTGGCTGAGCACCGGGAACATGCCGATCCCCGTGCCCGTGGACTCGGCGGTGCCCTCCCGGCTGACCGCCGACGCCCTGCTCACGATGCTCCACCACGTCGAACAGCGCTATGACCGGGCCACCTGAGCGGCCCGCTCCCGCACCCCCACGACCGCCGAACCCGGCGTCCCGAGACGGAGGAACCATGAACGACCCCGAGCACCCCTCGCCGATCCCGCCCCTGGGTGAGCACCTCACCTCCCGGACCACCCGCGACATCATGCTCGTGCAGCAGGAGGTCCTCGCGGCGACCCGGGACCACCTGCGCGGACAGGGCTTCGTCGAGCTCCTGCCACCCCTGACCGGACCGGTCACCGACCCCGGTGGCCGGGGTGCCAAACAGCTCGACGTGGACTTCTACGGTCACCGCTACAAGCTGATGACCAGCGCGATCCTCTACAAACAGGCGTCGCTGCGCGGTTTTCCCAAGCTCTTCTACATCGCGCCGAACGTGCGGGCCGAACCCCTGGAGACCGCGTCCACAGGACGCCACCTCTTCGAGTTCCACCAGATCGACGTGGAGATCGCGGGCGCCACCCGGGACGACGCGATGCGGGTGGCGGAGGGCCTGCTGACCCACGTCGTCGCCCACGTGCTCGAACGGGTCCCCGAACTCCTGAGCGGACTCGGGCGGGACCCGGTCTTCTTCAAGGAACTGCTCAGGGGCGGCTTCGGGAGCCGCACCCACGCCGACGCCGTCGAGACCCTGCGCGGGATGGGCCACGGTCAGGACGCGGGGACCGAGATCGACTGGGAGGGCGAGGCGATGCTGTCCCACAAGGCGGACCGGCCCTTCTTCGTCACCGACTACCCCAAGGGTTCCCGGGGTTTCTACGACAGGGAGGACCCGGAGAACCCCGGTCTCCTGCGCAACTTCGACCTGTTGGCGCACGGCGGCTACGGCGAACTGGTCAGCGGCAGCGAACGCCAGGCCGACTACGCGGCCATCGTCACGGGAATCCGCGAGAGCGGCGAGAACCCCGCCAAGTACGGCTGGTACCTGAAGGAGGCCCGTGAGGGCATCCCCGAGAGCGCCGGGTTCGGTATGGGCCTGCAGCGGGTCCTTCGGTACCTGACCGGTATGGATTCCCTGTGGCAGGTCACCGCCTACCCGAAACTCCCCGGGGTGGTGTCGGCATGAACCGACTGCACGCCGAGGGTCTGCCGGAACGGGCGATCCGCGACCGCGCCCGCAGGGGCCGCGCGGCCGTGTTCCCGCCGGACGACTCCTACGGCAGGGCCGTCATCGGGGCCGACGTCACCTCCACCGCCACCGTGGACCCGCTCGACGCCGCGCGCCTCGTGCCCCCGGTGTTCATGCCCCGCCGCCTGGAGAAGCTCATCGACCTGGCCCGCGAACCGCTCTTCGGCGACGTCGACCTGCGGACCCGGGTCGGCGGTTTCGCCTCGGCCCTTCCGGTGTACGTGTCGGCCTTCGGGTCCACCCAGGTCGGGACCGAACTCGCCCTCGCCGCCGGGCGGCAGGCCGGGCGCCTCGGCATCCCCCTTGTGGTGGGCGAGAACGTGGCTCCCACGCTCGGCTACCGCGCGGACTCCTCCCTGCTGAGCAGGCTGGAGGCCTACGCGGCGGAACTGCCCGAGGGGGTCGGGGGCGTGGTCGTCCAGCAGAGCACGGAGGACGCCGACGCGGAGGTGTGGAACCAGGTCCACTCCGACCCGGCCGCCGCACCACTGCTGGACTCGGGCCGGCTGGGGTTCGAACTGAAGCTCGGGCAGGGGGCCAAACCGGGCCTCGGCGGCATGACCATGGTCGGCGAGGACGACGCCGACCGGCTCTCGGACCGCTACGACGTCAGCGGTCTGGACCCTCGGGGCGGTCCGCGTCTGCGCAGTTCCAGCCCCGGCACGTTCACCGAGGAGATCCTCGCCCAGCAGATCAGGTTCATGCGCAACAACTTCCCGCGGGTCCGGGTCTGGGTGAAGCTCCCGCCCGGACGAGACGTCGGGCACGCGGCCCGCGTGGCCTGGTCCGCCGGGGCGCACGCCGTCACGGTCGACGGCGCCGAGGGAGGCTCGGGCTGGGCGCCCTCGGTCTTCCTGGACCGGGTGGGCCTGCCGCTCGGCGAGTGCCTGCGCAGGATCGGCGCCCCGGACGGGTGCCTGCTCGCCTCCGGGCGGATGTGGGAGGCCGGGCGGGCGGTCGTCGCCCTCGCCCTGGGCGCGCGTGCCGTGGGACTGGGCCGCGCCGCGCTCGTCGCCGTCGACGAGGACCCCGAGCACGGTCTGGTCAACCTGGTCGGCGCGTTGGAGTTGGAGGCGCGCCTGCTCATCAGCGCACTCGGCAAGTACTCCCCGGACGCCTTGGGCGGCGAGGACGTCCTGTTGCCCGGGTCGGCCCCCGCGACCGCAGCGGAACCGAGCACCGTCCCCTGAGGGCGCTCCGGCCCTCCCCACGGGGCCGTGCCCCTGCGAACCCCCAGGCCGAAGCCGACAGTCCGATCAGTCCAGGAAAGGGAGAAGGGAAACTCGATGCTCTGCACATTCGACGAAACCCGGCCGCTCAACGAGGCGCAGAGCGGAATCTGGTTCACCCAGGAAGCCGACCCCGAGAGCCCGATGCTCAACAACGGGGAGTACTACGAGATCGAGGGGCCGCTCGACCCCGTCGCCCTGGAGCGGGCGGTGGAGCGGGTCGTGTCCGAGAGCGAGATCCTGCGGACGCGCTTCCTCACCACCGAGTCCGGTCCGCGCCAGTGGACCGACGCGACGCTGACCTACCCCATGCGGGTCGTGGACCTCGGCGACGCCGACGACCCCGCCGCGGAGGCGCTGGCGCTGATGCGCGAGGAACTCGCGGTGCCCCTGGACGTGACCCGCCACCCGCTCTACGCCCACGTGCTCTTCCGACTCGGCGGCGACCGCCACGTCTGGTTCCACAGGGCGCACCACCTCATGGTCGACGGCTACACCTTCATGCTGCTGGCGCGGCGCGTGGCCGAGGTGTACACGGGGATGCTCCACGGCACCGACACCGGCGCGCCCCTCGGCTCGTTCGAGGCGTTGGCCGAGGAGTCGGCCCGGTACGAGGCCGGGCCGGAGCGCGAGGAGGACCGCCGCTACTGGGCCGGTTACCTGGACGGTGCCCCGCACCACACCGCCCTCACCCGGAACCGGGAGGAACCCGGGCCCCGGTACCTGCGTTCCACCCGGTTCGTCGACGAGGAGGGCGTGGCCCGGATCCGTCGGGCGGCGGAGAGTTGCGGGACCCGGTGGAAGCAGATGCTCATGGCGGCCGTGGCCGCCTACACCCAGAGGTGGACGGGAGAGCGCGACATCCTCCTCAGCCTCCCGGTCACCGCGCGCACCACGGAACTCAGCCTCCGCACCCCGGGGATGTACTCCAACGTCATCCCGCTGCGCCTGAACGTGGACCCGGACGCGCCCGTGGCCGACGTGGCCCGGGACGTGGCGGCCGCCCTGCGGTCCTGCCTGCCCCACCAGCGCCACCCGGTCGCCGCGACCCGGCGGCTGCTCGGCCAGACCCCGCAGACCAGGCGCGAGTTCGGCCCGCTCATCAACATCATGTCCTTCGACTACGACGTCGACTTCGGTGGTCTGCCCTGCGTTCCGCACAACCTCTTCCAGGGACCCATCGAGGAACTGCGGATCGACGTCCTCCAGCGCGGCCGCGACGGCGCCCTGCAGATCGACTTCGACGCCAACCCGGCGGTCTTCACCCCGGAGGACCTGGAGCGCCGGACGGATTCGTTCGTGCGCCTGCTCGACGCGCTGTGCCACGACCCGGAGACCGCCGTCGGGGACCTGGACCTGATCTCGGGGGACGAGCACCGGCGGGTGGTCGCGGAGTTCAACCGCGGTGCGGCTGCCGCTGTGACGGACCGGGCCGTGCACGAGGTGTTCGAGGAGCGCGCCGCGGTGGGGCCCGAGGCCGCGGCGGTGGTGTTCGACGGCGCCGTGGTCTCCTACGGCGAGCTGAACGCCCGCGCCAACCGCCTGGCGCGCCATCTGCGAGGGCTGGGGGTCGGCCCCGGGACCAGGGTGGGCGTACTACTGGAGCGCGGCCCCGAGTTCGCGTCCGCGCTGCTCGCGGTGCTCAAGACCGGAGCCTCGTACGTTCCCCTCGACCCCGCCTTCCCGGACGACCGCCTGGCCACGATGGTCACGACCGCCGGTGTCGGACCGGTCGTGACCAGGGCGGGACTGGCCGGGCGCGGTGTCGGCGCGGGGCTCCTCGTCCGGGTCGACGCCGAGGCCCGGGCCGTGGCGCGGCACGGCGCGCAGGACCTGGGCCTGCGGGTGCCCCCGGGCGCCGCCGCCTGCGTGATGTTCACGTCGGGTTCGACCGGCGTGCCCAAGGGAGTGGTGGCCCCGCACCGAGCGGTGGTCTCCACCCTCCTCGGGCAGGACTACCTGGACTTCGGCCCGGAGCAGGTGTGGCTGCAGACCGCTCCGGTCTCCTGGGACGCCTTCGTGCTGGAGTTCTGGGGCGCGCTGCTGCACGGTTCGACGTGCGTCCTCCAGCCCGGGCAGGTGCCCGAGCCGAGACGTATGGCGGAGCTGGTCGCCGAGCACGGGGTCAGCGCGATGTGGCTCTCCGCGGGCCTGTTCAACCTGGTCCTCGACGAGCACCCGGAGGTGTTCGACGGGGTGCGCCAGGTCGTCACCGGCGGCGAGGCCCCGTCGGCGGAACACATGCGACGCTTCCTGCGGACCCTTCCCGGTGTGCGGCTGCAGCACGGGTACGGGCCGGTCGAGAGCATGGTCTTCACCAACGCGCACAGGGTCACGGAGGTGGACGGCCCGCTGGTCCCGGTCGGCGCGCCCATCGCCCACCGCAGCTGCTACGTGCTCGACGGCCGGTCGCGTCCGGTCCCCGTGGGTGTGCCGGGTGAGCTGTACGTCGGCGGGGCCGGTCTCGCGCTCGGGTACGTGGGGCGTCCGGACCTGACCGCCGAGCGGTTCGTGCCCGATCCGTTCGGTGCTCCGGGGGAGCGGATGTACCGCACGGGTGACCTGGTGCGGTGGACCGAGGCGGGGACCGTGGAGTTCCTCGGCCGGGTGGACGACCAGGTCAAGATCCGGGGTTTCCGGGTCGAGCCCGGTGAGGTCGAGGCCGTGCTGGCCGGGTCGTCCGGTGTCGTGCAGAGCGCCGTGGTGGTGCGGGAGGATCGTCCGGGTGATCGGCGGCTGGTGGCCTACGCGGTGGCCGAGGCGGGTGTGGAGGCCGACCCGGCCGCCCTGCGGGCGGACCTGGCCGCATCACTGCCCGACCACATGGTGCCGTCCGCGGTGGTGGTGCTGGAGGAACTCCCGCTCAACGCCAACGGCAAGCTGGACCGCAAGGCCCTGCCCGCGCCTCGGTACACCTCGACCGGCCGGTCCCCGCGCACCCCGCAGGAGGAGATCCTCTGCGGTGTCTTCCGCGAACTCCTCGGAGTGGAGGCCGTCGGGATCGACGACTCCTTCTTCGACCTGGGCGGTCACTCCCTGCTCGCCACCCGGCTGGTCAGCAGGGTGCGCGCCGTGCTGGGCGCGGAACTGGGCCTGCGGGACGTGTTCCGCTCTCCCACGGTCGCCGGGGTCGACGCGCTGGTCAGGTCAGTCTCCGGCGGGTCCGTGCGCGCACCGCTCACGGCGGTGGAGCGCCCCGAGCGCGTACCACTCTCCTTCGCGCAGCGACGCCTGTGGTTCCTGCACCGCATGGAGGGGCCGAGCCCCACCTACAACGTCCCGGTGGTTCTGCGGTTGCGCGGCCCGGTGGACGAGGACGCGCTCCGCGCGGCGCTGGGGGACGTGGCCGACCGCCACGAGGCCCTGCGCACGGTCTTCCCCTCCGTCGACGGCGAACCCGTCCAGCGGGTCCTGCCCGTCCGGCCGGTGCTGGAGGCCGTCGACACCGGGCAGGAGGGCGTCCGCGGCGGGATCGACCGGGCGGTGCGCCATGCCTTCGATCTGGAGAGCGAGATCCCGATCCGGGGATGGCTGCTGAGAGCGGGGGGACGGGACGCGGTCCTGGTCGTGCTCGTGCACCACATCGCCAGCGACGGATGGTCGATGGCACCCCTCATGGACGACCTGGGCGCCGCGTACGGAGCACGGCTGCTCGGGGAGGTCCCCGACTGGAGTGACCGACCCGACCTGGTGGTGCAGTACGCCGACTACGCGCTCTGGCAGAGGGACGTCCTGGGCTCGGAGGCGGACCCGGGGAGCCCACTGGCCGGCCAGACGGCCTTCTGGGAGCGGACCCTCGCCGGTCTCCCGGAGGTCCTGGAGCTGCCCACCGACCGTCCCCGCCCCCTGGTGCCCACCAACGAGGGCGCGACGGTCGACGTCGCACTGCCCGCGGACCTGCACGCCGCGCTGGCCGAGCTGGCCGCCGACCACGACGTCACCCTCTTCATGGTTCTTCAGGCGGCGTTGGCTGTGGTGTTGGCGCGGTCTGGGGGTGGGGTTGATGTGCCGATTGGTACGCCTGTGGCCGGGCGTGAGGATGAG
>NZ_QOCZ01000190.1 GCF_018207095.1 Nocardiopsis sp. MG754419
GAGGGGGAGGGTGTCCCCGCCGGGTCGACCACGCGGGGGGCCTCCGGACACAGCGGCCGGAGGACCGCCCTGTGTGTCTTTGGTGATGAATGTGGATTCGTGTCCGGTTCGGTGCGGCGTGTCGTGGGAATCCTGACGTGGCACGCCGACGGACGTGGACCGGTGCGTCGGGAACACCGGCCGGGAGCGGGGGCCCTGGTCCAAGACCAGCCGCGCCGCCGAGGCGGGGGGAACCCCCTCGCCCACCAGACGGCACAGTTCCCGCAACCGGGACATGTCGGCCGGCGAGTACCGGCGGTGACCACCGGGACTGCGTTCTCCGGGACCGATCCCGTATCGCCGGTCCCAGCTGCGCAGTGTGGTGGGCGCGACCCCCAACAGGCGGGCCGCGGCGCCGGGGGTGATCGCGTCGTTCATGGCATCCCAACACGTTGCGAAAGCGGTGCGACTTGTGACACACGTCGCTGACCTTCGACTCTAGTCGGGAGAGCACCGAAAGGGGCGTCACCATGGAACTGGACACCAAACGCCGAACGGACCGGCGGCTCGACCTCGTGTACCGGGTCGGCGCCGGACTCACGGGGTTGTTCCTCATCGGCTTCGGCATCGCCGGTCTTCTGATCCGGCTGCCGTTGTTCGACACCCAGGGACAAGTGATCGCGGGCCTGTCCACGAACGGCGCGCTGAGCTTCCTGTCGATCGCCATCGGTTCACTGCTGGTCGGTGCGATGGTGTTGGGCGGAACCTTCGCCTCGAACGTGTGCGTGGCGGTCGGCGTGTCCTTCGTCGGCAGCGGTCTGGTCAATCTGTACCTGATGAGCACGGACTTCAACATCCTGGCCTTCTCCATGCCCAACGTGATCTTCAGCTTCGGGGTGGGGCTGGTGGTCATGACCTTCGGCATGTACGGACGGTTCAGCGGCGGGCTGGCCGAGGACAACCCCTATCGCCGGCACCGCGAGGCCAAGCACGAGGACGGGGTCCCCGCCCCGCGCACCGAGACCGCCGGCACGACGTCCCCCTCCGTCGAGGGGCGGGGGAGTGACGGACTCCCCGACGACGTCGTCCACCGGGCGGGGCAGGAGGCCGGGCGTCGCGGCTCCGACGGAGGGGCGAGCGCCTACGAGCCGCACGACCGCCACGGTTCGGACCGTCCGGCGAAGGGGCCGCGCGCGTGAGCGGGGAGCGACCCCGCGCGGGGCGAGCGGCACGGCAGCAGGGGCGAGGGCGTCTGGCGCTGGTCACCGGCGCCACCGGGTACATCGGTGGTCGGCTGGTCCCGGAACTGCTCGACGCCGGGTATCGGGTCCGCTGTCTGGCCCGCACCCCGGACAAGCTGCGCGACCACCCCTGGCGCGACCGGGTGGAGGTGGCCCGAGGCGACGTGGTCTCGGGAGAGGGCCTGGCCGAGGCCCTCGACGGCGTGGACGTCGCCTACTACCTGGTGCACTCGATGGGCGGTGGCGGTGACTTCGGCAGCGCCGACGCCGAGGGTGCCCGCACCTTCGCCCGGGTCGCGGGGGAGGCGTCGGTGGGCCGGGTGGTCTACCTCGGCGGTCTCTCGCCGGAGGGGGAGGACCTCTCCGCGCACATGGCCTCCCGCAAGGAGGTCGCCGACCTCCTGCTGGACGGTCCGGTCCCGGCCGTGGTCCTGCGCGCCGCGGTGATCATCGGTTCGGGGTCGGCGTCCTTCGAGATGCTGCGCCACCTGACCGAGCGGCTGCCCGCCATGACCACGCCCCGGTGGGTGCGCAGTCGGGTCCAGCCCATCGCCGTGCGGGACGTACTGCGCCTGTTGGTCCGGGCCGACACCCTGCCCGCCGACACCGACCGCGCCTTCGACATCGGTGGGTCGGAGGCGCTCACCTACGTGGAGATGATCCAACGGTTCGCCGTCGAGGCCGGCCTGGCCCGTAGGCTCGTGGTCCCGATCCCCGTCCTGTCGCCGGGACTGTCGAGCCTGTGGGTCGGGTTCGTCACCCCCATCCCGCCGTCGATGGCCCGGCCCCTGGTGGAGTCGTTGCGTCACGACGCGGTGATGGCGGAGGACGATCTGTCCGACCTGTTGGACGACCACGTACGGATCGGGTTCGACCGGGCGGTGGCCTTGGCCCTGCGCCGGATCGACGAGGACCGCGTGGACACCCGTTGGTCATCGGCGGCCTGGGCCACCGCACCCTCCGACCCGCTCCCCACGGACCCCGACTGGTCGGGAGGGAGTCTGTACTCCGACCGTCGTGCCCTGGTCGTGGACGCCCCCGCCGAGACCGTGTGGCGGGTGATCGAGGGGATCGGTGGACAGCGGGGCTGGTACTCGTGGCCGTTGGCCTGGGCGGCACGCGGATGGATCGACCTGGCCGTCGGCGGTGTGGGTCTCCGTCGAGGCCGACGTGATCCCGAGCGTCTGCGGGTGGGCGACTCGCTGGACTTCTGGCGGGTGGAGGAGATCGTTCCGGGACGCCTGTTGCGACTGCGGGCCGAGATGCGGCTCCCCGGGCT
Source organism: Nocardiopsis sp. MG754419 (assembly GCF_018207095.1). GTDB lineage: Bacteria > Actinomycetota > Actinomycetes > Streptosporangiales > Streptosporangiaceae > Nocardiopsis. The sequence continues at coordinate 2,500 of NZ_QOCZ01000190.1, forward strand.
CGCCTGGTTGGAGTTGGGCGTCGCCGAGGTGCGCGGGCGCACCGTCTACCACCAGCGGGCCCTGTTCCACCCGCGGGGCCTTCCGGGACACCTGTACTGGAAGGCGGTGACGCCCTTCCACGGGGTGGTGTTCGGTTCGATGGCCACCAACATCGCCGACCGCGCCGAGCGGGACGCAGACGTGCGAGAGGGGGCGGCTGCCGGCGCGCGGGAGGCCTGACCTCCGCCGGTGACCGAGCGGGCGGACCGTCGACGTGACCGAAGGGTCCCAGAAGTAGCTAGTATTCCGAGAGGCTTGATTTTCTAGCTAATTCGTCCGCGAGCTCGGAAGGACCACCGACGGTGAGCACACGACTGGAACACCCGCCACGGCGATCACGATGGTGGGCGGGGGCCGCGTTGCTGGTCGCCCTCGTGTGGCTGATCGGCGCGGGCCCCCTCGGTGCCTTCCTCGGCCGCCTCGGTGAGGTCCAGACCAACGACCCCGCCGCCTTCCTCCCCGACGGTGCCGAGTCCACCGAGGTCGACCGGATCGCCGAGGACTTCGATCGCGCCGACAGCGTCCCGGCGGTCATCGTCCTCTCCGGAGACGGCGACCTCACCGACGCGCGGCTCGCCGACGCGGCGGAGCTGGTCGACCGGATCGACGAGCGACCGTGGGTGGCCGGTTCGGTCATCGGCCCCCTCCCCGGTACCGAGGACCCCTCGGTCGCCCAGATCGTCGTCCCCATCGACAACGCCTACGACACCGGCGACACCGTGGAGGAACTCCGCGCGCTCCTCGCCGACGAGCCCGTCGACGGTCTCCAGGCCCAGGTCACCGGGCCGGCGGGCTACGCCGCCGACCTGGTCGCGGCCTTCGGCGGTATCGACTCCACGCTGCTCATCGTCGCGGTCGTGGCCGTCCTGGTCATCCTCGTCGCCGTCTACCGATCGCCCCTGCTGCCGATCCTGGTCATCGTCGCCTCCCTGCTCGCCCTCGGCCTGTCCGGCGCCCTCGTCTACGTCGCCGCGGACCTCGGACTGATCAGCCTCAACGGTCAGAGCCAGGGCATCCTGTTCATCCTCGTCGTGGGCGCCTGCACCGACTACGCGTTGTTGCTCGTGGCCCGCTACCGGGAGGAGCTCGCCGCGCGCGAGGACGTGCCCGCCGCGGTGCTCGCCGCGGTCCGGGGCGTCACCGGGCCGGTCCTGGCCTCGGGCGGCACCGTCATCCTCGGACTGCTCTGCCTGCTGGCCGCCGACCTCAACTCCACCAGCAGCCTGGGACCGGTCGTCGCCATCGGTGTCGTGGCCGCCATGCTCGCCGCGATGACCTTCCTGCCCGCCGCCCTGGCCCTGTGCGGCCGTGCGGCGTTCTGGCCCACCGCCCCGCACCGTCTCCGCCACCGTGAGGGGCAGAGTATGGAGCGGGTCCTGGAACAGCACCCCTTCTGGGGCGGGATCGCCCGCGCCGTCGCCCGCCGCCCCCGGCTCCTCTGGCTGTCCACCACCGCCCTCCTGCTCGCCGCCGCGGTGTTCGCCCCCCAGTTCACCGCCGAGGGCACCGGCCAGGCCGAGGTGTTCCGCACCGAGGTCGAGGCGGTCGACGGGCAGGAGACCCTGGACCGCGGCTTCGGCCCGGACTCCAGCGCCGCCCCCGCTCTGGTCGTCGCCGACGCCGACCACCTGGACGCGGTCGTCGACGCCGCGGAGGACACCCGCGGGGTCGAAGGCGCCGCTCCCGTGAGCGAACCCGGGCCGCCCGGGAACGAGGGGCCCGTGCTGGTGGAGGACGGCCGGGTACTGATCGAGGTCGACCTGGACGCCGTTCCCGAGACCACAGCGGCCGTCGACACCGTCCGTGATCTGCGCGAGAACGTGCACGCCGTGGAGGGCGCCGGGGCACTGGTTGGCGGTATCGACGCCACCGACCTCGACACCCGGGAGACGGCCCAGCGCGACTTCGTGGTCGTCGTGCCACTCGTGCTGGTCGTGGTGTTCCTGGTCCTCATCCCGCTGCTGCGCTCCCTGGTGGCCCCGCTGTTGCTCATGGCGGTCAACGTGCTCTCGTTCGCCACGGCCCTCGGGGTGGGCACGCTCGTGTTCGACCACGTCCTGGACCTGCCGGGGGCCGACCCGGTGGTGCCGCTGTTCGCGTTCGTGTTCCTGGTGGCGCTCGGCATCGACTACAGCATCTTCCTGATGTCGCGGGCCCGCGAGGAGACGTTGATCCACGGGCACCGCGAGGGCGTCCTTCGCGCCCTCACCGTCACCGGCGGGGTGATCACCTCCGCCGGGGTGGTCCTCGCGGCGACCTTCGCGGCGCTCGCGGTGATCCCCCTGTTGTTCCTGCTCCAGTTGGCGTTCCTGGTCGCCTTCGGAGTGCTGGTCGACGCCCTGCTCGTGCGCACCGTGCTCATCCCGGCGTTGGCCCTGGACGTGGGCCCGCGTCTGTGGTGGCCCGGTCGGGCCGGTCGGGTCGCTCTCCCGGTCGGCCGTGAGAGCGGGACGGGGCGCGACGGCCTCGGGCAGGACGCCGCCGGACGGGACGGATCGCGCCCCGCGGCGTCCTGAGCCCCGGTGGGGGACCGGGAGACCGGACCGAGGACTCCGCGGGTTCCCGCCGCGCGAGGGAGCCCTACAGCGGTTCGCCGGGCAGGGCGTGGTAGGCGCGGGCGAGTTCGCGCAGGAGGTCGGGGCGGGGCAGCTGTACGCCGTCCACCGCCTCGACCGGACGCACCCCGGCGGTCGCGTTGGTGACGAAGGCCCCCGCCATCCGGGTGGCGGCGACCGCGGCCAGCGGCCTCGTGGAGAACGGGACGCCGAGATCCTCGGCGGCCCGCTCCACGAGCCGCATGGTCACCCCGGGCAGGCAGGGCGCCTGGGGCCATACCAGCCCGGACCCGTCCAGGAAACCGATGTTCCAGGTCGGCCCCTCCGAGACCCGCCCGTCCACCCCCATGAAGAGGGCGTCGTCGAAGCCGTCCAACTGGGCCGCGCGGCGTTGTCGGATCGCCCCGAACAGGCCCGTGCCCTTCACCGTCGGGGTGTCCCGGGAGAACAGCCGGGTGCCCAGGCGCAGCGGCTCGGGGTCGGCCGCGGGGGCGGGCCGGGCGGAGACGAGGATCTGCGGGAGCGACCGCGCGGCCGGGTGGGCGAGGTTCAGCGACGGGTCGAAGACGGTGACGCGCACGACCGAGGGGGAGGGCTGGGCGCGGGCCGACCGCCGGGCGAGCTCGCGCACGCGGGGGATGTCGAGTTCGGTCCCGAAGAGGGTCGCGCAGTCACGGCTGAGGCGCTCGGTGTGCAGGGAGAGGCCGCGCACACGCAGATCCGTGACGAGCATGGTCGTGAAGTGTCCGTACCCCTGGAGGGCGAGGCCGGCGAGTTCTCCCGTGCTGACGGGACGTCCGTTCAGTTCCATTACGGGCCTATTCTGGCACTTCGGGACGCCCGGCGGAGGGAGTGGGGAGCGCCGTTCCCCGGCCGCACGGGCGCCGCGTGCCCCTCGCCCGGTTCAGTCTCCGGCGGACCGCTCCATCTCGGTGAAGGCCGTGGTCAGCTGCCGTTCGGAGGTGGCCAGGTACTCCGTCAGTTCCTCGGCGGCGGTCTGGGTGTCCCCGGCCGCCAACGCCAGGTGGATCCGTCGGTTCCACGGCAGGTAGGGGTCGTGGAACTCCTTGGGCGCGGCCATCACGTGGAAGACCAGGCGCGTCTCGGCCAGTACCTGGCGCATGAACTCGTTGATCCGGACGCTGCCGGCCAGCGCCGCCAGCGCCTCGTGGAAACGCATGTTGGCACTGCCCATGCGCCACCAGTCCTCCTCCGCGCGGGCGGCCTCTCCCTCGTCCACGGCCGCCCCGACCGCCCCGACCAGGTCCTTCGCCACTTCTGTGGCGCCCCTCACGGCGGGAAGTTCCAGGGCCCTGCGCGCATTGAACAGATCGCGGACGTCGTCACCGGTGGGGCGGGCGACGAACACGCCCCGGTGCATGTGGTGCACCAGCAGGCGTTCCCGGCTCAGGAGCCGGAACGCCTCGCGCAACGTGTTCCGGGAGACCCGGTACTTGCGGCTGAGCTTCTCCTCGGAGAGACGGACGCCCGGTGCCAGTTCGCCGTCGATGACGAAGGTGCGGAGCATGTCGGCGACGCGTTCGGCCTGACTGGTCGCGGGCACCAGCGCGGGTGCGGGCAGCCGGTCGATGTGGTCGTCGGTCGCCGTCACATGAGCTCCCTCTGCTGCGCTGTGCGCCCTGGACGGGTGCGGTGGTCCCACCAATGTTACGCAGCGGAGTCGGGGAGGTTTTACTTACCCGCCCCTTACCTGCGGTTATGGATTGCAGTATTGTTCAACAATCCAACGATGAGGTTGGCCGTGTTCCATCCCCTCCAGCGATATCCGGAGAGTCCGCCATGAGCGACCAGCCCCCGACGACACCGCCTGCACCGGTGCGTCCCCGCTTCGGTCGTGTGGCACTGAGCAGCAGTCTGCTCGGTGCCATGTTCCTGATGGCCACCAGTGCCATCGGCCCCGGGTTCATCACCCAGACGACCACCTTCACCGCACAGCTCGGTGCCGCGTTCGCCTTCGCGATCCTGGTCTCGATCCTCGTCGACATCGCCGTCCAGCTGAACATCTGGAGGGTCATCGGGGTCTCGAACATGCGGGCGCAGGATCTCGCGAACAAGGTCCTGCCCGGTGCCGGTTACCTGTTGGCGGTCCTCATCGTCTTCGGCGGTCTGGTCTTCAACGTCGGCAACATCGCAGGCACCGGTCTGGGTCTCGACGCGATGGTCGGTTTCGACCCGCGCATCGGCGCCATCGCCTCCGCCGCCATCGCGATCGTCATCTTGGCCGTCAAGCGGCTGGGAGTGGCGTTGGATCGAATCTTGGTGGTCCTCGGCGTACTGATGATCGGCCTCACGCTGTACGTGGCCGTCATCTCCGGTCCTCCGGTCGGTGAAGCACTGCGCCAATCCGTTCTGCCCGAAGCGGCCCGTGGTGACCTCTTCCTGGCCACCATCACCATCATCGGTGGCACGGTGGGCGGCTACATCACGTATGCCGGTGCGCACCGCCTCATCGAGCAGGGCAAAGGTGGCCGTGAGAACATCGCCGCCATCACACAGACCTCCGTGACCGGCATCGTCATCACCGGTGTCATGCGCGTGGTCCTGTTCCTGGCGATCCTCGGCGTCGTCGCGGGTGGTGTGTCCATCATGGATTCACCCAACCCCTCCGCGGAGGCCTTCTACCAGGCCGCCGGTGAAGTGGGCATGCGCCTGTTCGGCATGATCATGTGGGCGGCCGCCGTCAGTTCCGTCATCGGGGCCTCCTACACATCCATCTCCTTCATCACGACCTTCTCTCCGTGGCTGGAGCGACACAAGGGCTCGTTGGTCACAGCCTTCATCGGTATCTCCCTGATCATCTTCCTGGTCTCCGGACAGGCACCCAACACTCTGCTGGTGCTCGCCGGTGCCCTGAACGGTGTGATCCTTCCGGTCGGGCTCGGTCTGCTCCTGTGGGTGGCCTGGCGACACTCCGCGACTCTGCTCGACGGTTACCGCTACCCGAAGTGGCTCCTCGCCATCGGCGTCCTCGCCTGGGCCCTCACCGTCTACATGGCGGTCAGTGCCCTGGGCGGCATCGCCGCGCTCTGGCAGTAGACGCATCGCATCCCGGTGGGCGGGTCGACGACGACGTCGACCCGCCCACCGTCACCACCCACCCCATGGGCCCCACGAACACCTGTGGCACCAGTCGATGCTCCGGTGGGCAGACTGGGAGCAGGGGGGAACGAGCAACCGGAAAGAGGAGCACCGCCTTGCGTATCGACCTCAACTCCGACCTGGGCGAGAGCTTCGGTCGCTGGGAACTCGGCGACGACCGGAGCCTGTTGTCCATCGTGACCAGTGCCAACGTCGCCTGTGGATTCCACGCCGGCGACCCCTCGACCCTGCGTCGCACCACCGCCGAGGCGGCCGAGCGCGGAGTGGCCGTGGGCGGACACGTCGCCTATCGCGACCTGGCCGGGTTCGGACGCCGCTTCATCGACGTCCCGGCCGCCGAACTCACCGACGAGGTGCTCTACCAACTCGGTGCCCTGTCCGCCTTCACCGCCCTCAGCGGGCGGCCCATCCGGTACGTGAAGCCGCACGGCGCCTTGTACAACACGATCGTCCACCACGAGGAACAGGCCGCCGCGGTCGTCGAGGCCGTCCGCGCCTTCGACCCGGGCCTGCCCGTGCTCGGACTTCCGGGATCCCGCTTCCTGGAGCAGGCGGCGCGGGCCGGCCTGCCCACCTACCGTGAGGCCTTCGCCGACCGCGCCTACACGCCCGAGGGCACCCTGGTCTCGCGCCGCGAGGCCGGCTCCGTGCTCCACGATCCCGAGGCCATCGCCGCCCGGTGCCTGCGCATCGCGCGCGGGCAGACCATCACGGCGATCGACGGCACCGAGATCCGCATCGAGGCCGACTCCCTGTGCGTGCACGGCGACAGTCCCGGCGCCGTGGACATCGCCCGCGCCGTCTCCGAGCGACTGCGCGCCGAGGGGATCACCGTGGCGCCGTTCACCGAGGCCTGACCCGGACGAGCACCACAGTCACCACGGAAGGGCCGGTCCCTCGCCCGGACCGGTCGGCCCGGTACGTCGACCGGGACCGGCCCCCGACCACACCACCATCCGGAGGGGCGCCCACC
>NZ_QOCZ01000020.1 GCF_018207095.1 Nocardiopsis sp. MG754419
GTGGAGTGCACACCGAACAGGCCCATGGACCGGCTGTCAGTGGGGTGGGGCGACCCTGGGGGCCGCGAGGGGGCGGCGACACTTCGGGTCCGCACCACCGAGGACCGGGGGCGTGGGGCGCCCCGCCGGCCGCGAGGCGCCCTCCGGACCCCGCGAACCCGAAGACCTAGCGGTCGCCGTAGTTGTAGAGGGTTTCGTTCACCGGTTCCGCGGTCGCGGTCGACTCGGTGGCGAGGTTGGTGGCCACCACGGTGGCACCGCCCGCCAGAGCCGCGCCGATCACACAGGCGGCGATTACCTTGATCACTTGGGGATCTCCTTCCGCACGCCCCGGCCCGTTCTGGGTCGGGACGCTGGAACCCGAGACTAGAACCTGATCTAGCCATAGACCAGATGATTGCCCCAACTGTAACTAACCCTCCAGTAACTTCCAACCCCGCAATGCGCCCTTTGACCGCATTGATGTGCTGGTCAGCGCCGATCGAACCCCTGGGACCTCCTACTGGGACGAGGATCGGACACAAGATCAGAACCGGTTACAAAGTTCCGCCCGCAGGCGAGGCTCCCGGCCGCGCCACGCCCCCGCACGCGGGCCCGCCGCCGTTCCCGCAGGTCGGGACCCGCGTCGGGAGGCGACGCCGCACGGCCACGGCACGGGGCGGGGTACGACGCTCGCCCCCTCGGGCCCGGAGGGTGCCGGAAACGCCGGAGACGACGAGGGACGGGACCGTGAGGCACGCCGAACGGAAGGCGGGGTCGAACGGAGGCGGGAGCGACGCGCGCCGCCGGCACGCGGCGGGCACCGGAGCCACCGGAATCAGCGGCCCTGGTCGCGGTCGGGGCGAAGCACACCGCGGGCGCGGGCGATGACGGCCCAGACGAGTGTTCCGAGGGTGAGCGCACCACTGGCGACCACGACCCCGGCGACCCGCTCCGACTCCGCGTCGACGTGCCGGTCGTCGACCTCGAACAGCTCGATGTCGGCCCCCTCCACCACCGGGGACAGTTCGTCGACGTCGGAGAGGTCAAGGTCCACCGGCGCGGACACCACGACGTACCGCACACCGAGCGCCCCCAGCAGCCCGGGCAGCGCGTCCGGTGCGACGGTGGGCATCCCGGTGTCGGGATCAGGGTCGAGCAGCGCGGCGGCCTCACGCGCCCGCGTGTCCTCACCGGTCACCGACACGGTCTCGCCGTCGGGGGTCCCCACGCGCAGGTCGTCGTTCCACAGCGTGCGGCGGTCGAACAGTTTCGTCGCCGGATCCAGTACCACCACGGGCTCGCCGGACCAGTCCGGCCCGCGATACGCGCTCCACGGCAGCACCAGCACCGCGCCCGGACGCTCGTCGGCGGCGACCGCCGCCCGCGTCTCCCGCCAGTCCGGTGGGTAGGCGACCGGGGCCAGACCACCGCGCGCACCCCACAGCAACCCCGGCAGCACCACCACCGGCAGCAGTCCGAGGAACACCACCGCCCCCACACGACCCATCGCGGGGACCGCGGGCCTCGGTGGTCCCTCGGTGTCCACCGGGGCGTTCCGACCCCCGGTCGACCCACCACCGGAGGCGGGTGTCGGTGGAAGCGCGCCCAGCAACCACAGGACGGCCGCGCCGAGCCCCAGAGACTGGAGCAGAGCGAAGGGTGCCACGTAGAGCTGTCCGTCCCGCAGCGGACCGAAGCCGGGCCACAGGTCGATCAGGGCCACCAGGAACCCCGGGGCGACCACACCGGTCAGGGCCACCGCCAGACCCAGCAGCGCCGACACCGACAACCCCACGGCCACGGTGGAGCGCGCGCGCCACGACCACCACGCCCAGCCCGCGAGCGCCACCAGAACGAGCAGCACCCGTAGGGCGACGGTCACCGGCTCGCCGTACCCGGGCGGCACCGCCCCCGCGTTCCACACGCCGCCGAGCAACAGCAGGGAACCCACCGTGCCGGCGGGGGTGTCGGCACGGGCGGCGAAGGCCGCCACCCCCGCCGGGTCGGTGGTGGCGCCGCCGGTGAGCGAGGGCACCAGCCAGGGCAGTGACACGAGGACGAGCGCCGCGAGCACCCAACCCGCGTCCCGCCATCGGCGCAGCGCGGTCGGCCCCACCGTCAGAGCGCTCAGGATCACGGAGGAGAACCCGCCCACGGCGGCGGGCAACAAGGCGCACACCACCCCGGCGCGCCCCCGGCCGGTCGGGAGCGACGCCAGGCGGGCCACCGCCGCGAGCAGCCAGGGCGACCCGGCGTACCCCAGAAGGAGCGCCCACTGGCCCAGGAGCAGGCGCTCGGCCACGAACGGGTTCCACACATAGGCCAGCCCGGCGGCCGCGCCCGCGGCCAGGCCCGCCGCGGGGACGTCGCCCCACCCGTACAGCAGGCCGGTCGACAACCGGAACGCACCGGCCACGCCCAGGACGAACACGGTGCCCAGGGCCAGGCTCTGCACCACGTCCCCGGGCAACACCGCGGACAGCGCGGCCACCACCGCGTCGCTGGGGAGGGCGCGGGGAAACCCGTCCGCGCCGACCAGCACGGCCCGCAGGGACGGCTCGGGCACGAACACCATGTCGTACCGGAGCACGTAGCCGGAGCCCAGGGCGGGGCCCAGGGCCAGAACCGCGACGAGGACCCCGAGCGCCCAGGGCGCCCAGCGCACGGCCATCAGCTCTCCACCAGGGGAAGGCTCGCGGAGTGACCCCCCGCCACGTAGTCGCGGTAGGAGCGCACCACGACCTCGTAGGGCCCCGACACCGTGACCCGCCAACGCGGTCGGTCACCCGCGGAACCGAGCGTGTGCCACCCGTCGCCGTCCTCCGGACCACGGTCGTCGACCGGCGCACAGGTCGTGCCGGGTTCGGGCCGCGGGCTCTGCGGGGTCTCGGAGGGGCTCGGCCGCGGTTCCTCCGGCAGCGCTCCCCCACCGGGTGGATCGTCGTCGATGGTCGAGCCGGAGTCCCTGCCCGTGAACGCGGTGTCCCGAGGCCGCTGGAAACGGTCGCCCGGGGTGCACTCCAGGACACGGACCCACACCTCGTAGTGGCTCGCGTCGGCGACCTCGTCCCAGACGAGCCGGGCACCCTCCTCCTGGAGCCGCAGACCGGTCGGGGCCGACGGGGGATCGTCGGCCCACACCACCTGGAGCGGTGCGGACTCCTCCCCCTCGTCCCGTCCCTTGAACGGGTGGACGACGAACTCGTAGCGCGCACCGGCGAGCAGCGACTCGACGGTGACGGACCGTCGGGTGCCGTCGGCCTCCACCTCGCCGGGAAGCACGAAGGGCTCGTCCGGCTGCGGATCGACCCGGCGCTGCACCACCCGGTAGTCGGTCGCCCCGGGGACCTTCGGCCAGGACAGCAGCAGCCCGTCCTCGGTCTCCTCGTACTCGGGTTCGGGGGCGCCGAGCGGGCCGACGGGGAGTTCGGGATAGGGGCGGGGGAAGGCCTCCCCCACACCGAGGGGTGCGGCGAGCGCGTCCGCGAAGGCCGCCGCGATCTTGAGTTCGCCCCGCGTGTTGGGGTGGGTGGCGTCCCAGTTGTCGAAGGCGGGCGCGTAGTCCCGGGCGGTCCGGGCGACGATCATCGGGGAGGTGCCGGAGGTGAGCTGTTCGGCCAGGTCGACCAGGCCCATGTTGAACAGCCCGATCTCCCGGTTGACCCGGGCGTCGTCATCGGTGCCGTCCACCTCCGGCAGTTCACCGACCACGAAGCGGGCGTCGTCGACGACCACCCGGACGGTCGAGACGATCTCGGCGACGCCGTCCAGGGCGTGGTCGGCGCCGCCGCCGTTGAGGATGTCCTCGGTCCCGGCGAGCAGCATGAGGTACTGGGGGTCGTGCTCGGCCGCGATCCGGGCGATGTCGGTGGACAACTCCTGTGCCGTGGCTCCCGAGCGCGCCGCGTGGTCGGTGTCGAAGTCGGGTTCGGCGTAGTCGTGGTCCCCGGCGTCCTCGTCGTGCAGGGAGTGGAGGTCGTCGTGGGGACCGACGAAGTCGAACTCGACCTCCTGCTCGGTCAGGTGGGACCACAGGTGGTAGCGCCAGGTGTGGTCGCCGCTGCTGCCCTGCGTGGCGGCGTCGCCCACGGGCATGATCCGCAGTTCGCCGTCGGGGGGTCCGGGCACGGGGTCCGGTGGCTCGGTCGGGCCCGCGCCGTCGGCTCCGAGCCCGCCCGAACCGGACTGCAGGATCAGCAGAGTGATCGCCATCGCGGCGAGCATGACGCCGAGGAGCCCGAGCGGGCCGGGTTCGAAGCGCGAGCCCTCCCGTCCCCGGGGGACGCGGAACCATCCGCTCCAGGGACCGGGGCGCAGGAGGTCGCGCCAGGTGGACCCCTGCCGGAACCCGGCGCCGGTCCACGCCGGGAGTCGATCGCGCAGGGTACTGCGGCGTGGGGGCCCGGGACGGGGCACCGAAGCCCGCTCGGCTCCACGCTCGACCGCGGGGTCGGTCTCGTTCGCGGGGTCCGCCTCGGGGTCGGGACCCTCCACGGGTGCGCGGCCCTCGGGGGCCTCGGCCGTGTCGGGAACGTCCTCTGATCGGGGGGTGGCGTCCTCGCCCGGGTCCTGCACCGTGCCCCATCTCTCGCTGCGGCGCCTTGCGGTAGTTACACGTTCTCTTTGGGCAGTCGAGTGCTATCGCCCCTGTTGGATCCGGGTTGATACCTTCACTCGCCAGACCAGACTAGAACTGGTTATATGGAGGCCGTCAACCTCCGGTCCCGCCTGGGTCGCGGAGTGCCGACCCGAAAGGCCTCCCCCTCGTGATCGGACTCCTGATCGCGCTGTTCTCAGCGGTGGTCTACACGATCGGCCTGACCGTGGAGCAGCGCGCGTTGCACGGCTCGGAGTCGATCTCGATCAACCGTCCGCTTCACCTCGCCAGAGTACTGCTGGGTAACCCGCGATGGGTGCTCGGCTGCGTGTTCGCGGCCCTGGGGAGTGTCGGCCTCATCGTCTCCCTCGGGCTGGCCCCGGTGTCGGTGGCGCAGCCGGCCTTCGCCGCGGGCGTGGCCACGATGCTGTTGGTCATCACCCTGGTGCGCGGAGAGCGGATCACCCGCGGCGAGTACCTGGCGCTCGGCCTGATGCCGGTGGCCCTGGGACTGCTCGGCCTGTCCACGGTGGACGGTGGGGAGACGGGCACGACCGCGGACACCCCTCTGCTGGTCATGGTGAGCGTGGGCACCGTGCTGGGCTGTGTGGCCGTGATGAGCGTGGTCGGCGGGCGGGGCAAGTACGTGTCGGCCGCCGCCATGGGCGCCGCCGCCGGGCTCGCGCAGGGCAGTGCCGGACTCCAGGGCAAGGGGCTCGGCGGCCTTCTCGCCGACCACGGGCTGTGGGCCGCGATCGGCCCGGCGCTGCTCTCCCCCTACCCCTACCTGTACGCGCTGGGGTGGGCCGTGGGCATCGTGCTCTTCCAGACCTCACTGCAGCGCTCCCGCGCCTCCATCACCGCTCCGGTGGCCAACGTGGTCGGCAACGTGTTCACGGTCGTGGCGGGCACGCTGCTGTTCGGGGAGAGCCTGCCGGAGGACCCGTTCACCCTGGCGCTGCGCGTGGGGGGATTCGCCCTGACCCTGGTCGTGGTGGTGCTGGTGCGCGGCAACGTCGCCCAGGCCGAGGCCGACACGAGCCGGCTCCGCGGCGAACCGACCCGCGGCGAACGGGCGGCCGGCGGCTAGGTCGGGTTCCTCGGGCCCCGCCTGCGCGGAACCGTCCCGCGGCCACCACGGGCGTCCGGTCGGCCACCGTGCGGGTCCGGTCGGCACGCGCGGCCGAAGGGTCCGGGCCCGGCACCAGCAGCGCCTTCGGCGCCGGGCCTCGGTGGGAGCGTCGGCGCCATGGCGCACGGAGGCCGCCCTCGGCCGGAAGTGGGGACGGAACGGCCCTGTGCTCGTGTCAGGTCCGGTCGGAGCCGCCGGCACCCCCGGGGCGCGGCCCGCCCAGCGCTCCGATGAGGCTCGTGACCAGCAGCCGGACCCGCGCGCCCACATCCTCGGCCGGCGCGGTGTCGGCTCCGGACAACACGGGTGCGTGCGCGTCCAGTTCATGGACCTCGTGCAGGAGCGCGAGGTAGACCATGCGGCACCAGACCGGGTCGTCGACGGCGATCTCGCCGGCCGCGTACAGCCTGCCGAAGAGCCGTTCCAGCCCCTCACGGATCGTCGGGTCGGACGCCGGGGCGCCCTGACTCCGGGCGGTCGGCGTGAGGCCGATGACGAAGGGGTGGGCGGTCTTGAGTTCGAAGGCCCCCTCGGTGAGGCGGTACAGCGCGACCAACGGCGGCACCGACTCGACCCGCGCCTGCTGGAACGCCTCCCGGTAGCGCGCGTTGAGGTCGCTCACCAGCGCGTCGAGCAGCGCCCGGCGGGACGAGAAGTGGCGGTGCACGGTCGCCCGTCCCACTCCGGCGGCTTCGGCCACCTGCTCCAGCGAGGCCTGCGGATCGTCGGTGAACACCGCGTTCGCGGCGTCGAGGATCCGGGTGATGCTCTGTCGCGCGTCGGCGCGCACCTGTCGGCGCCTGGTGCCTTCGGTCATCGGAACCGCCTCATGCGCCCATCGTAGCCGGCTCGCGGGTGTCTCCGCATCGTCATCAAATGAGACATAAATGAATCACTTATTGACAGAAGCAAGACTTGGTTGTTTTATTTGAGCGGTCGGCACACGCTCTCACGACTGGAGGACCACGACATGGAACTCGACCTTGCAGGCAAGCGCGTCCTGGTGACCGGAGCGAGCAGAGGGATCGGGCTCGCCACGGTCCGGGCGTTCCTCGCGGAGGGCGCCGAGGTCACGGCCGTCTCCCGCACGAGCACGCCCGACCTGGACGCCACAGGAGCGGCCTTCCTGCCCGCGGACCTGTCCACGCCCGACGGCCCCGGGCGCATGATCGAGGCGGCGTTGGCCGACGATCCCCGCCTGGACGTGCTCGTCAACAACGCCGGTGGAGGCGTGGTGTCCGACGGGGTGCTCGCCGACCCCTTCGGGGGACGGGACGAGGACTGGGAGGAGGCGCTGGCACTGAACCTCTTCGCCGCGGTGCGCGCCACGCGTGCCGCGCTTCCCGCACTGACCCGGGCCCGGGGGGCGGTCGTCACCGTGGGGTCGGACTCCACCGTGAAACCGCACACGGTGCCGTTGTCCTACGCGGCGGCCAAGGCGGCGCTCAACGCCTTCTCCCGCGGCCTGGCCGAGCACGTCGGCGGCTCGGGCGTGCGGATCAACGTCGTCACCCCGTCCGCGACCCGCACGCCCCTCATCACGGGCGAGGACGGCATGGCCGCGAAGATGGCGGCCGCCACGGGGTCGGAACGGTCCGCCGTCGTGGAGGGCTTCGCGAGACAGGGCGGCCTGCTCACCGGACGGTTGATCGACCCCTCCGAGATCGCCCGGGCCATCGTGCTCCTGGCCTCCCCCGAGATGCCGAGCGCTGTGGGGTCGAACTGGGCCGTCCACGCCGGGGCCGTGAAGTCGCCCGCCTGACGACGGTCGCCCGTCCGGGCACCGCGGGACCGCGGAGCACGCCTCTGTCGACAGGGAGCCGGGAGCCCGGGGCGGCGGGTCTGGGGCCCCTCGGGCACACGGGCCGCGACCGCCGGCGCGTACGCGCCTCGGCGCACAGGCCCGGCGGACGACCGCGTGCGCGCCGCTCGGCCCCACCCCGGGGCCTCGCACTCACTCCGTCGAGGACCGACCACCCCGGACGCGCCGTGCTCGGGTGCGCGAGGCCGTCCGTGGGATCGCGACGGACGGCCTCGCGTGCCCGAGCACGCGGACAGGACCTCGGGGCCCGGTCGGATGGGTTCCTAGGCGGCGACGGAGACGGCCTGACGCAGACCCGGTGCGGCCACGTCGGCCCAGGCACGCAGGACGCGCTCGGGCTCGCCGATCTCGTCGGAGGACAGGATGAGGCCGGGCTCGGCGACCCAGGCGCCCAGGTCGGCCAGGAGGATACGCAGGTCCTCCTCGATGCCGTGGCTGTTGCGCAGGTCGTCGACGACGGCGAGCGGCACGGCGACGGTGTGGCCGAGTCCGAGTTCGGGCAGCCGGTCGAGGAAGACCTTGAGCAGACCGGTGTAGGTGCCGTGGGCCTGGGGCGAGGCCACCAACAGCACGTCGCTGTCCCGGACCTTGGCCAGCGCGTCGGTGACCGACGCGGCGGAGTCGTCGAGCAGGGCGGCGCCCAGGTCGGCGAGGTCGATGACGTCGGGCGTGGTGGTGACACCGGCGCGGGCGGCGAGCTCGGTGGCGGCGCGCTGGGCGGCCGAGCGCACGGCGGAACGGGACTGGGGAGCGGCGACGAGCACGGTGAAGCGAGTCATGCGGAGAACTCCTGGGTTCGGTCTGAGCGAGCCGGGATCGACCGGAGGGAACGCGGGGGGCGGTGATCGGGAAGCGGGACACCGGAGAAGAACCGTGTTCCTCGCGAGTCGGCGCTCGGCGCGGGACCTCGTCGTCCGGCGTCGGTGAACAGCGTCGCTTCGCGCGGGGGTGCTCATTCGGACCGAGAAGGTCCGTCGACCCTGGAGTGGGAGCTGAGCGTCCGGTGTCTGCGTAGGGGCACTGAGGACACGGGGTTCACCCGTGGCGCGGGGCACGGCCCCGCAAAGGCGCTAGCTACGACAGAGCGCGCTCGCCTGCTGTCTGAGGTCGACATGCAGGCGCTGGACAAGCAGCTCACCGGCGGACATGTCTCCATCATGAAGCGCCCCGGCCACTATCGTCAATGCGTGCCGACACCCCTCCTGAGGGGGTGTCGGACCCGCGGGGCCCGGTCCACCTCGCGGACAAGCGTCCCAGAGTTCGGAATCACCCTGTCTTCCCTGGGAATACGTGACCGGGAGGGGGCGCGCACGACCCCCGGCCGACCGCCCGGTCACACGTATGTAATTTACGACACACAAGGCCCGCCACCCCTGACACGGCGGACCCCACACGCGAGGAGAGGCCCGACCCATGGCCCACGTACCCCTGACCCTCACCGGCGCGCGCGTAGTGACGGCCGACGGCACCCACGACGGTTGGGTCCGCATCGAGAACGGCCGGGTGGCGGAGCTCGGCACCGGCGACCCCGGTCCGGGTGAGCGCCACGACGTCGGCGGACGTCTGGTCGCACCCGGCCTGGTCGACACGCACATCCACGGCGGTGCCGGTCGGTCCTTTCCCGAGGCCGACCCGGAGGGGGTCCGCGAGATCGTGGCGTTCAACCGCCGGTCGGGGGTGACCTCGCTCGTGGGCGGTCTGGTGGCGGCCTCGCCGGAGGACACGCTGCGGCAAGTGTCGGTGCTGGCCGAACTGTGCGAGGAGGGCGCGCTGTCCGGGATCTACCTGGAGGGTCCGTTCATCGCGACGTCGCGGTGCGGCGCGCACGACCCCGCGCTGTTGCGCGACCCCGACACCGCGGAGTTCGACGCCTGGCTGAGGGCGGGGCGCGGCCACGTCCGGATGGTCACGGTCGCCCCGGAGCTCCCCGGGGCCCTGGACCTGATCCGCGCGGCGGTGTCGTCGGGCGTGGTGGCGGCGGTGGGCCACACCGAGGCCACCTACGAGCAGACGCGGGCGGCGATCGACGCGGGCGCGACGGTGGCCACGCACGTCTACAACGCGATGCGGCCGCTCAACCACCGCGACCCGGGGCCGATCGCGGCCGTTCTGGGCGACGACCGGGTGACGGTGGAGCTGATCCTGGACAACGTGCACGTCCACCCGGGCGCCGCCCGACTGGTGTTCGACGCGGCCGGTCCGGGCCGGGTGTCCCTGGTGACGGACGCGATGTCGGCGACCGGGCTGGGCGACGGCGAGTACACCCTGGGCGATCTGCGAGTGCGGGTGCGGGACGGCCGCGCGCACGTGATCGAGACGGGGGCGATCGCCTCCAGCACCATCGTGCTGCCCCAGGCGGTGAGCAACACCGTGGCCCTGGGGGTATCGGTGGAGGACGCGGTGCGCTCGGCGTCCTCGGTGCCGGCCGCCGCCCTGGGGCTGACGGGGGTCGGCAGGATCGAGGTCGGTGGACACGCCGACCTCGCGGTGATCAATAAGGACCTTTCGGTCGCCGACGTGATGTATCAGGGCAGGTGGGTGGCCTAACGGCGTGTCGTGGGCACGGTACGGATCAGTAACATCTCTCTGCGCAACAATCGTGATCAGGGCATCGAGGAAAGCACCGTGCTCGTCACGAAAGGATCCGTCATGGCCCAGTCGAGACAGGCGAACGACCAGCCGCCGACCCACGTGCCCTCCGAGGAACAGGGGCACCTCGGCAAGCTCGCCGGCGAACTGTCCCGCTACGACGTCCGGGCGGAGGTGGTGGAGGAGCCTGGGCTGTGCCTGCGTGTCAGGAACCCGGACTCCGTCCACGCGGTCGAGGACGTGATCTGCGAGCGTCGCGAACACGACTACGCGTTCATCGCCTCGTTCGGGGTCCACTTGGGCAACAGCGGCAGCCTGTCACTCACGGCCCACAAGGTCGCGTGGCTGGTGGGAGCCACCGAGCAATAACGAACCCGCGTACGACGGGGGCGGCGCCGGCGGCACCGCCCCCGTCGGGTCGTCCACGGAGCCTTGGTACCTTCGCCGGAGGAACCCCGGACGAAGAAGGATGCCCCGTGAGCGCCTTGCGTTACGAGCTCGAACCCGTCGACGAGAGCTACTTCGACACCGCCCCGATGCACTGGCGGGTCGGACTGGAGCTGGCCGCGGGGCCCGACGAGGTCTGGGCCGAGCTCACCTCGCCGCGCCCTCTGTCCTGGTGTCGCGCCTTGGGAGACGTGCACTTCACCTCCGAGGCCCCCTACGGCGTGGGCGCCACCCGTGAGGCCCGCGTGCTCGGCGCGTACCGGATGCGCGCGCACTTCTTCCGTTGGGAGGAGGACGAGCGCCGCATGTCCTTCCACGTCACCGAGGGCACGCTTCCGCTCTTCAGCTCCTTCGCCGAGGACTACCACGTGCTCCCCTTCGCCGGCGGCAGCAAGCTCGTGTGGTCGTTCGCCTTCACCCCCTGGCAGGGGTTGGACAGCGCCCTGCAGTTGGGCCGCCCGCTCACCGAGAGCATGCTCGCCTCACTGGTCAAGGACACCCGCGCGCACTTCGGCCCGCTCACCGAGGTGCACTGAGCGGCCCTCACCCCTCGACCGTCCGTCACCCGAGGGGCTAGGGTCGGTCCCGGTCGGTCGACCCCTCGGCGAAGGCGGGACGCATGGAGTACGTGAAGCTGGGCCGGACCGGGCTGGACGTCTCGCGCGTCACCCTGGGATGCATGAGCTACGGCGCCCCGGACCGGGGACGCCACGACTGGACCCTGGACGAGGAGTCCGCCCGGCCGTTCATCCGCCAGGCGCTGGAGGCGGGCGTCACCTTCTTCGACACCGCCAACACGTACTCCGACGGGCACAGCGAGGAGATCATCGGCCGTGCCCTGGCCGACCACGCCGACCGCGACGCGATCGTGCTGGCCACCAAGGTCTTCTCCCCGATGCGCCCGGGGCCCAACGGCGGCGGGCTGTCCCGCAAGAACATCCTCGCCGAGATCGACCACAGTCTGCGGCGCCTGGGCACCGACTACGTCGACCTCTACCAGATCCACCGCTTCGACCCGCGCACCCCGTTGGAGGAGACGGTCGAGGCCCTGCACGACGTGGTCAAGGCGGGTAAGGCCCGCTACGTGGGCGCCTCCTCCATGTACGCCTGGCAGTTCGCCAAGGCACTGCGGGTCGCCGACGTCCACGGATGGACCCGGTTCACCACCATGCAGAACCACTACAACCTCCTCTACCGCGAGGAGGAACGGGAGATGCTCCCGCTGTGCGCCGACGAGGGCATCGGTGTGATCCCGTGGAGTCCGCTCGCCCGCGGCTTCCTGACCCGGGACTGGGGCACCGACACCGCCCGGTCGCGCGGCGACCGGGTCACCGGCGCCCTGTACCGGGAGGAGGACCGGGCGATCGTCGACGCGGTCGGCCGGGTCGCGGAGCGCCGCGGAGTGCCGCGCGCCCGCATCGCCCTCGCGTGGGTGTCCCGCCACCCGGCGGTGACCTCGCCCATCGTCGGCGCGACCAAGCCCCACCACCTGACGGACGCGGTGGCGTCGTTGGACATCGAGCTGACCGACGCGGAGGTCGACGAGCTGGAGCGGTACTACACGCCGCGCCCCGTCGTCGGATTGTGAGGCCCGCCGGAACGTCGCCCCCGAAGGACGACCTGGGGCATCCACTGCCGTCGGACGGGCTGCCCCGGCGGGTCGTGTCGCTGGTGCCGTCGCTCACCGAGGCCATCGCCCACACCGCCCCCGAGGTCCTGGTCGGCGCCACGGTGTGGTGCACCCACCCGGCCGACCTCACGGTGGAACGGCTGCGCGGCACCAAGAACCCGCACGTGCGGCGGATCATCGAGCTGGCCCCCGACCTCGTCGTGGCCAACCGGGAGGAGAACCGGGAACGGCACGTCCTCCGACTCCGGGAGGCGGGGATCCCGGTCTGGGTGACCGACATCCGTACCGTGTCCGGAGCCCTGGCCTCACTGCGCCGGCTGGTGGACCTGGTGGCCCCGGGCACCTCCCCCGCGTGGTTGGGTGAGGCGGAGTCGGTGTGGGCCGCTCCTCCCCCGGCGGAGCGTCTGCGGGTGGCGGTGCCGATCTGGCGGGACCCGTGGATGTTCGTGGGCGCCGACACCTTCGCCCACGACCTGCTCTCGCGGTCGGGCGCGGACAACGTGTGCGCCGACCGCCCGGGGCGCTACCCGGCCATCGGCCCGGAGGAGACCACCGGCGCGGACCTGGTCGTCCTGCCCGACGAGCCCTACGCGTTCGGCCCCGAGGACGGCCCGGAGGCCTTCGACGCCCCCACGGTGTGCGTGTCCGGCCGCGACCTGACCTGGTACGGACCCTCCCTGGTGGAGGCCCGCGCCCGCCTGTCCACGGCGCTGGACGCGCACCGACCGCGGCGATCCGGCGACCGGTAGGTCACCGGGCGCGCAGCCGAGCGACCACCCAGAACAGGCCCAAGACCACCCCCACGCTCAGGAGTCCTCCGACCACGGCGCCCGCCAGAGTGGACACCCGATCGGCGGCATCGCCCTCCCACAGCGTTCCCGCCAGGCTGTACAGAGCCATCGTCAGGACGACCAGGGAGACACCCATCAGCACCAGCCCCCGCAGGCTCCAGAAGTAGCGTCGCGGCCCGGGTTCACGCCGTTCTTCCCCCAACTCCGCGGCCGGACCGACCACGGCCGCCCGAGCGCGTTTGAAGTAGGCGAAGGTGAAGTAGTGGCCGCAGGGCTCCCAGCCCTCCGGCGCGATGCGGTCGGCCAGGCGTGCACGCTCGCGTCGGCCCGGGGCGATCTCCTGGCGGTACTCCCAGCTCTGCGGGTCCTCGGCGCGATGTCCGACGAAGCGGCCGAGACGGTCCACCCGGTCGATCTCCCACCCCTCGGCGCCCTTCTCGTTGAGCCGATCCGTCGCGACGAAGGAGTCCGCCGCCCAGACCAGGCTCTCCGGTTCGGGCTCGGGCCCCTCCTCGCCCACGAGCTCGTCGGCGAACCGGTCCACCGGGCCGAACTCCTCCTCCGGGTCGAGGTCGCCCTCCGCGAGGAAGGCCGCCAGATCATCGGTGGTACCGCGCACCCTCTCCTCGGGAACACCGTGCTCACGCAACAGCCCCGCCAAGGCGTCGAGATAGTTCATCGGACCCCTCCCTTCCTCAGTACCTCGCGTACCGACGCGTCGAATTCCAGCCAGGCGCCGCCCTGCTCGGCCAGGACCTCACGGCCCTGGTCGGTGAGGTGGTAGTAACGCCTCCCGGGCCCCTTGGCCGCCGCGCGGAACTCCGCCGCGACCAGACCCGCCTCCTCCAACCGGTTGAGCACCGGGTAGAGGGTGCCGCCCTTGATCCGCCCGAACCCGGCCTCGTCCAGGCGTGCGGCCAGGGCGTAGCCGTAGCTCTCGCCCTCGGTCAGTCCGGACAGGACCAGAAGGTCGAGGACCCCCTTCAACCAGCTCGATCGTCGATCCATCCGGCTCTCCTTCGGTCGATGGGGGTCGCGCGCCCCGTGGTGTCGGCGCCGGACCAGGGTGGCGACCGCGGGTCGGCGCCGCGGCGGAGGCCGCCCGGCGGCCCCTCGGCCGCGCGCGGGCACTGCGGGGATCCGGCCGGGTGTGGGCGCACGGCGATCGGCGCGCCGACCGCGGAGGGCGTGTCGAGCCGCGTCGGGACGGGGCACGTGGGGTGTCATACGTGTCACCTCACGAGGTCGGGCTTCTCGTTAGACCGTAATGCAACCTAGTTAGGAATACAACCTAGATCGCGAAGCGACTATCCCGCCACGAGGCGCCTCGCCGGTTGCGAACGGCAGCGGTGCGCCGGTTGTGGGCATGACGAAGGCCCCCGGTCCGCGCGGTGTACGCGGCCCGGGGGCCTGAGATGAGACAGGGTCCCTCCGTCGGGGACGACGGGGAGACAACGAAACGACCCCGCCCGTGAGCTGGGCTCACGCGCCGGGTCGTTTCGGAGAGGAGTGGAGGTGGCGGGAATCGAACCCGCGTCCTTCAGCAACGAGCCAGGGCTTCTCCGGGTGCAGTCCGTGGTGTCGTTCTACTCGGCCCCAGCGCTTGCACAGACACATCGCTGACGGGCCCAGCCACGAAAATGTCCCACTCAGGCCCCGTGGCCTGATCTGAGCGGTGAGTCATCTAGCTGGTGCCGGATCCCGAGCCGATGACGAGCCCGGGCCGACAGAGTCACTAACGCTTAAGCAGCGAGAGCGAACTCAGTGCGCTTAGAATTGGCACTTGAATTTATGCGAATGCAGGATTTACGAGGTCACAGACGCAACCCTCGACCCGCTTCCCCTGGAACGACTACCGAAGTCGAAACCGATCACCCCCTGTGAAATTGTCAAAGCCATCCGCACCCGTGGGTGCCGCGACGGCCGACAGGCGAGCGGCGCACCACTCGCGTGTTCGCCACTCTACCGGGTCAACGCCGAAGGAACCAAGCTGATTCCCGGCCGGGGCGAAGATGTGTCCGAACAGGGAGAAACCCCCGTGAGGCGGACTCAAGATCTGGTCGACGCGGCTCACGGGGGCGGTCGGCAGGGTCGGGCCGACCTGTGGAACCGGCAGGGTCTCCCCCGAGATGAGGTCCTGCCGTATCGAGCTGGTCCGCTACCCCCTGTGGCGGTCCCAGCTACCCATGAAGACGCCGCCGGAGCACCCTGGGGTTGCTCCGGCGGCGCCGGCGATTCGTGACCGGGATGCGACCGCCCGCACGGGGGCCACGGCCGCGCCCTAGTTGTTGTTGAGGTCGGCCTCGGCGTCCGGCACGGCCTCGGTGAGCGGCTGGTCGTCGACGAGCGGCTGCTCGGGCTGCTCGCCGGGGAACCCCTCCCCGAGCGGCTGCTGACCGTCCGCGGGGACGCCGTTGGCCACACCCGAGAGGAAGCTCGTCGCGGCGGTGACCGCGTACTGCTGCCACATGCTCATCTCGGGGTCGACCTCGGCGAGCACGGCGAAGGCGACGTCGCCCTGGTAACCGACGAACCAGTGCAGCGAGGTGTCGCCCTGCTCGGCACGGGCGGCCTGGCCGTGCACCGGCTCCTCACCACTGTCGACCTCGGGGAACCGGTTGACGACCGCTTCGCGCATGCCCTCGCGGATCGCCTCCAGGTGCGCCTCGTCGAGGTCACCGGAACCGGCCGGGTTCGGTCCCTCCTCCCGGACCAGGGTGGGAGGGTTCCACGTGCCGTCGGCGACCGCGGCGGCGGCGAGGGCCATGGAGAGCGGGCTCACCTCGACCCCGTGCTCACCGACCATGGCGGCGGCCAGGTCGCCCTCGTCCTCACCGATCTCGACGGTGCCGGAGGTGGCGGGCAGCGACAGCTGCCAGTCGGCCCCCAGACCCAGACGGGCCGCGGAGGCGGTGAGTTCGTCGGCGCCGACCTCCGACGCGATGTCGACGAAGCCGACGTTGCACAGGAAGGCCAGGTTGCGGGTCACGTCCGGTTCGCCGGCGAGGAAACCGCCACTGGGGTTGGTGAAGGTGCGGTCACCGATCTCGGACTGGTAGCCACAGGGCATCGGGCTACCGGGGCCGACCGCGCCGGACTCCATGGCCGCCAGGGACGACACCATCGTGAAGGCGCCACCGGGCGTGTAGGAACCGGTGAACGCGCCGTCGTCGGAGGCCTGCCCGGAGGCGTTGGCCGCGGCCAGGACCTCACCGCTGCCGGTGTCGACGGCCACGATGTAGCCGTCCCCCGGCAGGTTCTCCAGGGACGCCTCGGCGGCGTTCTGCACGTCCAGGTCCAGGGTGGTCTCGACGCCGCCGCTGCGCACGCCCTCCCAGGACTCCAGGACGGCGGTCTGCTGCCCGTCCGAGCCGAGCGTGACCACCTGCGTGGTGGCGCTCCCGGCGAGTTCGTTCTGGAAGATGTTCTGCAGCCCGCTCAGGCCCACGGTGTCACCGGCCTGGTAGGCGCCGGCGACCCGCGAGGAGACCCGGTGCTCGGCGGTTCCGGCGACCTCTCCCAGCAGGAACGGCGCCACCCGCGGCGACAGGTTGATCTCGACCTCTTCGGTCTGCACCCCGGAGATCCGTCCGGCCTCGCTCAGCAGAGCGCTGTCCACGCTGCCGTCGCGCATCAGCACCAGCGGCTGGAACTGCTCGGGCGGGGCGGAGCGCACCCGGTTGAGCAGGGGGTCGGGGTCCTCGTCGAGGAGTTCGGCGAGTTCGGTGACCCCGGCCTCCTTGTCGTCCATCTCGGCCGGCAGGACACCGAAGGCGGTGACGCTGTCCCCCGAGACCAGGGGCTCGCCCTCGCGGTCGAGGATCTGCCCCCGTTCCTGGATCTCGTAGCTGACGGCGAGCCGCTCGTCCTCTTCGAGTTCGGGGTGGATGACACCGGGAGACCAGTCGATCTGCCAACCCTGAGGGCCATCCGTGAGCGGCATGCGCCCGGTGTAGGTCCACACCGGGTCACCGATACCGAGGTCGGCGGAGGCCTCGAACTCGGCCACGGCCTGGTCACCGTCCTGGGAGATGGCCCCCAGGTTGAACCGGACCGAGGCCAGGTCGAGTTGGTCGTGCACGTCGGCGAGCGCCGCCTCCACCTCGGCCGGGTCACCGGTGGTGAACCTTGCGGCCTCGGCGTGGTTCCCGTCCTGCCACGAGAGCAGGAAGGATCTGACGGCCACCTCCGGGCTGGGGTGGGTCGTACACGCCGCGAGGGTCAGGGCGACGACCATGCCGCTACTGGCGGCCGCGATCCTGCGGCCCAGGGGACGGGGGGACACCTTGTGTGTTCCTTTCAGGCGCCTCAACGGAAAAGTCCGCTACCGCCGACGGCGAAGCGCGCGCTCCATGTCGCGCTTGGCCTCACGTTCGGCGATGGCGTGGCGCTTGTCGTACTCACGCTTACCGCGCGCCAGAGCGATCTCGACCTTGGCCCGACCGTCGCTGAAGTACAGGGACAGCGGGACCAGCGTGCGCCCGGGCTCCCGGGTCTTGCCGATCAGTCGGGAGATCTGCTCGCGGTGCAGGAGTAGCTTACGTGATCTGCGGGCAGAGTGGTTGGTCCAGGTCCCTTGGGAGTACTCCGGGATGTGCACGGCCTCGAGCCACACCTCGTTGTCGTGGATGTGCGCGAAGCCGTCCACGAGTGAGGCGCGCCCCTCACGGAGGGACTTGACCTCGGTCCCGGTGAGGACCAGACCCGCCTCGTAGGTCTCATCGATGTGGTAGTCGTGTCGCGCCCGACGGTTCTGGGCGATCATCTTCTGGCCGGTTTCCTTGGCCACGGATGTATCCCTTCATGAGTCCGGGGGGCCAGTGGCCCCCCGGTGTCCCGCGCCCGCCCGTCCGGCGGTGGAGCCGTCAGACCTTCAGGTAACGGCGCAGGGTGAGGAACGAGGTCACGGTGCACAAGAGCACACCGAGGATCATCGAGACTCCGATGACGTACAACAGTGAACCGGTACCCAGCGCCACGTCGAACTGGAACCATTCCTCGATCTGGGTGAGCAGCGTGAACCTGGTGGCCACGATGAACCCGGAGGCGATCACACCACCGATGAAACCGGCGATGGCGCCCTCCAAGAGGAACGGCAACTGAATGTAGAAGTTCGACGCACCGACCAGACGCATGATCCCGGTCTCCCGACGCCGGCTGTAGGCCGACAACCGGATCGTGTTACCGATCAGCAGCGCGGCCGCGGCCAACTGCACACCCGCGACGACCAGGGCCGCCCACTTGAGACCGTCGAGCAGCCCGAAGAACTGCTCGAGGACGCGCTGGTCGTTGGAGACGGAGTCGACGCCGTCGGCCCCGTCGACGGCCGCGCGCACCGTGTCGTAGTTGTCAGGGTTGGTCAGCTGCACCCGGTAGTTGTCCGGGATGTCACCTTCCTGGGCCGCCTCGGCGAGCGCCTCGTTGGAGGAGCCGATGCGTTCCTGGAAGTCCTGCCAGGCCTCCGCGGCGGTCAGGTACCGGAAGCTTTCCACCTCGGAGAGCGAGTCCAACTGCTGCTCCAGGGCTGCGCGGTCCTCCTCGGTCGCGGCGCCGTTCTCCTGACACGCCGTGGTCGGCGAGATGTCGTTGCACATGTAGATGGTCAGCGTGATCCGCTGGTCCCAGTAATTGCGCATCTCGGAGACCTGCTGGTTGACCAGCAGACCGGCACCGAACAAGGCGAGGGAGATGGCCACCGTCGTGATGACGGCGATGGTCATCGTCAGGTTGCGACGCAGGCCGATCCACGTCTCGGAGAGAACGAATTGTGCTCGCATGATCTGTTAAAGGTCCATCCTTCGGGGCTTCGCCGTGCCGGTGGTCTCGCGGTCGTCGACCGAGGCCCGGCGACGAACGTGCCAGGGGTCAGTACGCCTGGCCGTAGACGCCACTCATCTGGTCGCGCACTACCAAGCCCTCTTCAAGCTCGATCACACGCTTGCGCATCGAGTCGACGATGGCGGCGTCGTGCGTCGCCATGACGACGGTCGTGCCCGTGCGGTTGATTCGGTCCAGCACCTTCATGATGCCGATGGAGGTCGCCGGGTCGATGTTTCCGGTGGGCTCGTCGGCCAGCAGGATCTGCGGGCGGTTGACGAAGGCGCGGGCGATGGCCACACGCTGCTGCTCACCACCGGAGAGTTCACCGGGCATCCGGCCGGCCTTGCCCTCGAGGCCGACGAGCTCGACGACCTCCGGCACGACCTTCTTGATGAACCGCCGAGGCTTACCGATGACCTCCAGGGCGAAGGCGACGTTCTCGAAGACGTTCTTGTTCGGCAGCAGACGGAAGTCCTGGAAGACACAGCCGATACGGCGGCGCAGGTGCGGGACCTTCCAGTTGGACAGGCGGGCCAGGTCCTTGCCGGCCACGTGCACGCGCCCCTTGTCGGGCTTCTCTTCCTTGAGCACCAGGCGCAAGAACGTCGACTTACCCGAGCCGGAGGGCCCGACCAGGAAGACGAACTCGCTCTTGTCCACGTCGATGGAAACACCGTCGAGCGCGGGGCGCTTCTGAGTCGGGTACTGCTTGGTGACGTTATCGAAGTGGATCACAGGCGCATCACAAGGCTCTCGAAGGTATGGGCACCCGGCGGAGGTGCTCCGCGTGGGATCGTACCGGCCGCATGGCCAACCGACAGTTTAGAGGGGACAGGGGCCCGGATTGTCCAGGTCCCGTCACGCCCAGGAGATCTGTGGAGATCAGTGCACTATCGGACAACAGCCATGATCATATCGGAGGTGTCAACCGATGATAACGTTCACATATAGCAGTTTCGGTAAAACTGCGGAGACGTGGACATCACCTTTGGGATACAACACCCGGTCTCGCCCGCTTCGGCGACCCGCGGTGAGGGTTGCGCGACCGGGCGTGTCACCGGACAGTATGCGGCACCGCGGGGCGTGGATCCAGTCCGTGTGCTCCGGGGCCTCCACCGCGCTTCGGCCCGTCTCCGAGGGCCCGACCGCCGGGCGGGCGCCGTCGGCGCCTTCGGTGGGACGGCTCGTACGCCGCGGTCCCACCTCCGGCACCTCCCCGGGATCCGGCGGGCCGTGCCCGCCGGTGCCCGAACCGCGGACTCCCGCGGTTCGGTGACCGGGCTCTAGTCCTGCTTCTCCTGGCTGCGCATCCAGCGGATCTCCGCGTCGATGAACCCGTCGATCTCGCCGTCCAGCACGGCCGTGGGGTTACCGGTCTCCATGCCGGTGCGCACGTCCTTGACGTTCTGGTACGGGTGCAGGACGTAGTTGCGCATCTGGGTGCCCCAGCTGCTCACCGAGTCACCGCGGATCTCGTCCAGGGCCGCCTGCTCCTCCGCGCGCTTGCGGGCCAACAGCTTGGCCTGGAGCATCGACATCGCGGTCGCCTTGTTCTGGAGCTGCGAACGCTCGTTCTGACAGGAGACGACGATCCCGGACGGCATGTGGGTGATGCGCACCGCCGAGTCGGTGGTGTTGACGCCCTGACCGCCGGGGCCGCTGGAGCGGTACACGTCGATGCGCAGCTCGGTCTCGTCGATCTCGATGTGGTCGCTCTGCTCCACCATCGGGACCACGTCCACACCCGCGAACGACGTCTGTCGCCGGTTCTGGTTGTCGAACGGCGAGATCCGCACCAGACGGTGGGTGCCGTGCTCCCCGCGCAGCGTGCCGTAGGCGAAGGACGCCTTCACCGCGAACGAGGTGGACTTGATGCCGGCCTCCTCCGCGTAGGAGGTCTCGTAGACCTCCGTGGGGTAGCCGTGCCGCTCCGCCCAGCGCAGGTACATGCGCTGGAGCATCTGCGCCCAGTCGGCGGCGTCGACACCACCGGCCTGGGAGTTGATGGTGACGATGGCCTCGCTCTCGTCGTGCGGGCCGTTGAGGAGTGTGCGCACCTCCAGCTCACCGATCTCCTTGCGGAGCTGTTCGAGCTCACGGTCCGCCTCGGCTCGGGTGTCGACGTCGTCCTCGGCCTCGGCGAGCTCGTAGAGCACACCGACGTCGTCGAGACGCTGTCCGATGCCGTTGACCTTGTTGACCATGGACTCCAGGGT
Organism: Nocardiopsis sp. MG754419; assembly: GCF_018207095.1. Classification (GTDB taxonomy): domain Bacteria; phylum Actinomycetota; class Actinomycetes; order Streptosporangiales; family Streptosporangiaceae; genus Nocardiopsis. Next base: position 21,027 of record NZ_QOCZ01000020.1, read on the forward strand.
GGAGAGCCGACGCGTCACCTTCTGCGCGTTGTCCTGGTCCGACCACAACTCGGGGTCGGCGGACTGCTCGCGCAGTTCGGCGATCTGCGTCTGCATCGCCTCCAGGTCCAACACGGCGGTCACACTCGCCAGGGTCGCCGCGAGTTCCTTGATCTTCTCTGCTGGGTCCAGTTCTGCCACGCCCCCAGTGTAGGACCCCACAGAGTGCGGGCCCCACACCGGACGGTGCGGGGCCCGTCATCGACCGTTCGATCGCAGGGCGTGTTCCGTTCGTGGGACGGTGGCCCGCCGGGGCGCGGGCACCGCCCGCCCCGACCGGCGCTCGGAGCGCGGCCGGGGCCAGGACCACGAACACCGCTCGTGGTCCGACGCACGGGACCTAGTCGATCAGGGCCCGGATCGACCGCAGCGCGACGGACAACGTGGCGAGGTCGAAACGCTCGTTCTCCTGGATCTCGGACAACGTGATCCCGGCCCGTTGCACGGCGGCCTCGTTGTCCTCGGCCCACCCGGCGATGAGTTCGCTGTGCGAGTCGGAGTCGCCCGACTCCAGGACCCGACCGGTCAGGTCGGCGTGCGCGGCGTACAGGTCGTCGCGCAGGGCCGCACGGGCCATGGTCCCCCACCGGTCGTCCCGGGGAAGGTCGATGATCCGCTCACGCCACCAGCTGATGTTGAACCGGTCGGCCAGCTCGAAGTAGAGCGCGGCCACCTCCCCCACCGGACGACCGGTGCGGTGGGCGATCTCCACCAGGTCCAACGTGGAGTAGGCGGGCACCATGACCGCGATGCGCTCGGCGAGCGCGGCGGGCACCCCCAGGGAGACGTACCGGTCGCGGCGCTCCTCGAACGCCTCCCGGTCCCGGCCGCGCAGCAGGTCGACGAGCTGCGGCAGCACCTCTCCCACCCCCTGCGCGAAGAAGCCGATCTCGGTGCTGAGGTCGAACGGGAAGCTGCGGTTGCGCAGCAGCCACCGCGCGGAACGCTCGGCGAGCTTGCGGATCTCCAGCAACAGCACGAGCTGGCTGTCGACGGAGATCTTGTGGTCGAGCTCCTCGATCTCGCCCCACAGACCGCGCAACCCGAGGACCTCCTGGACCACCAGGTAGGCGCGGGCGATGTCGGCGGCGCTGGAACCCAGCTCCTCGTTGAGGCGGAACGCGAAGGTGATGCCGGACCGGTTGACCATCTGGTTGGTCACCTGGTTGACGACGACCTCACGACGCAGCGGGTGCGAGGCCACCTCGGAGGCGAAGCGGTCCGAGCGCAGCGGCGTCGGGAAGTAGTCGGTCAGGGTCGAGGCCAGGTAGGGGTCGTCGGCGAGGTCGGACAGGCCGATCTGGTCCTTGAGGCTGATCTTGGTGTAGGAGAGCAGCGTGGCGAACTCGGGGCCGGTGAGGCCCTTGCCCGCCGCCCGACGCTCGGCGATGGTCTTGTCGGAGGGCAGGTCCTCCTGCTTGCGCTTGAGGACCTTGGTGCGCTCCAGGTGGCGCATGTAGCGACCGTGGACGTGCAGCATCGAGTGGGACTGCCGACGGGCCGCGGCCAGCACCGTGTTCTGGGCGTAGTTGTTGTCCAGGACCAGCGAGGCGACCTCGTCGGTCATGTCGATGAACAGCTGGTCGCGGTCGTCCTGGTCGAGCTTGCCGGCGCGGACCTCGCGATCCAGCATGATCTTGATGTTGACCTCGTGGTCGGAGGTGTCCACACCGGCGGAGTTGTCGATGAAGTCACTGTTGACCCGGCCGCCCTCGCGGGCGAACTCGATCCGGGCGGGCTGGGTCAGACCCAGGTTGCCGCCCTCGCCCACGACCTGGACGCGCAGGTCGGTGGCGTCGACGCGCACCTGGTCGTTGGCCTTGTCCCCGACGTCGGCGTGCGTCTGGGAGCTCGCCTTGACGTAGGTGCCGATGCCGCCGTTCCAGAGCAGGTCCACCGGGGCGGTGAGCACGCGGCGGATGAGTTCGTCCGGCGTGAGCGCGGTGACCTCGGGGTCGATGCCCAGGGCCTCCCGGACCTGCGGGGTGATCGGGACCGACTTGGCCGAGCGCGGGTGGACGCCGCCGCCCTCCGAGATCAGGTCGGTGGAGTAGTCCTCCCAGGTGCTGCGCGGCAGCCGGAACACGCGCTCGCGCTCGACCCAGGAGGTGTGCGGGTCGGGGTCGGGGTCGAGGAACACGTGCCGGTGGTCGAAGGCGGCCACCAGCCTGGTCTGCTTCGACAACAGCATGCCGTTGCCGAACACGTCACCGGACATGTCGCCGACGCCGACGGCGGTGAACGGCTCCTCCTGGACGTTCACGCCCATCTCGCGGAAGTGGTACTTGACCGACTCCCAGGCGCCGCGGGCGGTGATGCCCATGGCCTTGTGGTCGTAGCCGACCGAGCCACCGCTGGCGAAGGCGTCGCCGAGCCAGAAGCCGCGCTCCTTGGAGATGCCGTTGGCGATGTCGGAGAAGGTCGCCGTGCCCTTGTCGGCCGCCACCACCAGGTAGTAGTCGTCGGCGTCGTGCAGAACGGTGCGCTCGGGGTGCACGACCCGTCCGTCGACGAGGTTGTCGGTGACGTCCAGCAGGGCGCTGATGAACTGCTTGTAGCAGGAGACGACCTCGGCCATCACCTCCTCGCGACCGCCGCCGGCGGGCAGGCGCTTGCAGACGAACCCGCCCTTGGCGCCGCTGGGCACGATGACGGAGTTCTTCACCATCTGCGCCTTGACCAGGCCGAGGATCTCGGTGCGGAAGTCCTCGAACCGGTCGGACCAGCGCAGGCCGCCGCGGGCCACGGAGCCGAAGCGCAGGTGGACGCCCTCCACGCGCGGCGAGTAGACGTACATCTCGAACCGGGGCCGCGGGTGGGGCAGGTCCGGGATCTCCTGCGGGTTGAGCTTGAGCGCCAGCCGACCGTCGGATTCGTGCTGGTAGTGGTTGGTGCGCAGGGTGGCGTTGATGACGGCCAGGAACGACCGCAGGATGCGGTCGTGGTCCAGGCTGGCCACGCCCTCCAGCTCGCCCTCGATCTTGCCGACGACGGTGGCGGCGCGCTCGTCGCGTCCCTCGTCGGGCAGGTCGGGGTCGAAGCGGGTCTCGAAGAGCTCCACCAGCAGGTTGGCGATGCCGACGTTGGCGACGAGGACGTCGGCGAAGTAGTCGGGTGTGAAGGTCGAGCCGGTCTGGCGCAGGTACTTGGCGTAGGCCCGCAGGACCGTGAGCTGGCGCCAGTCGAGGCCGGCGCGGACCACGAGCGCGTTGAACCGGTCGGACTCGGCCAGGTGACGCCAGGAGGCGTCGAAGGCCTCCTCGAAGAGCGCGCGCAGGCGGGGGGCCGGCAGTTCGGAGGCCGGGATCTCCCCGAGACCGAACTCGTACACCCAGACCCGTCCCACGTCCTCGGGGTCGAGGGAGTAGGGGCGTTCGTCGACGACCTCGACGCCCAGGTGCTCCAGCACCGGCAGGACCCGGGAGAGCGAGATGGGCTCGCCGATGCTGACCAGGCGGAACCGCCAGCCGGCGTCGTCACCGCCGACCTGACGGAGCGAGGCGGAGAACGCGCCGCCGCGTGCCTCGACCGGGGTGCGCTGGACGAGCTCCTCGATGCGGGCGATGTCCTTGGCGGCGGTGGCGGGGCTGTTGTCGACCTTGTAGGCCTCCGGCAGGCCGACGCCGTACCGCTCCTTGAGCGTGGTGGCCCGGGTCGGGCCGAACTCGTCGACGAGCGCGTCGTCGAAGTCGACGTCCCAGGAGCGGGCCGCCCGGCGGACCTTCTCCTCCAGGGCGACCTGGTCGATGTCGGCGAGGGTGTGCCCGTGTCGGGCGCGGGCGACCAGGTACAGACGGGCCAGCGGGGCGGCGCCGATCATCACGTTGTGGTCCATCGTGGCGCCCTGGAAGGCGTCGGCGAGGACGTCCTGGATGTCGAGACGCACCCGGGTGCTGTACTGGTCGCGCGGCATGTACACGAAGCAGGACATGTACCGGCCGCCGTAGGGGTCGCGGCGCATGAACAGCTTGGTGCCGCGGCGTTCCCGCAGGCGCAGGACGCCCCGCACGATGCTGTAGAGCTCACCGACGGGGATCTGCAGGAGCTCCTCGCGCGGGAAGGTCTCCAGGAGCTCGATGAGGTCCTTGCCGTCGTAGCTGTCGACTTCGAACCCGGCGTGGGCGAGCACCTCGGCCTGCTTGCGGCGCAGGATCGGGATCTGGCCGATGCTGGTGGTGTTGGCCTGGGAGGTGAACAGACCGAGGAAGCGGCGCTCGCCGACGATGTTGCCCTGGTCGTCGAACTTCTTGACGCCGATGTAGTCGAGGTACTTCGGGCGGTGCACGGTGGCCCGGGAGTTGGCCTTGGTGAGCACGAGGATGTACGGCTCGCGGGCCTTGGCGCGGATCTCCGGGGGCAGGGCCGAGAAGCTGGTGGAGGCCGGCGAGTCCATGCGCAGGATGCCCAGACCGGTGCCGGGGTCGGGGCGCAGGGAGTCGTCGCCGTTCTCGTCGGTGACCAGGCTGTACTCGCGGTACCCCATGAAGGTGAAGTGACGGCCGGCGATCCAGCGCAGGAAGTCGATGCTCTCCCCGACCTCGCGGGGGTCGACGCCGCCGGCGACCAGGCGGTCCGGGTGGGCGGAGAGTTCGTCGGCGATCCGGACGACCCGGTCGCTCATCTTGGCGGAGTCCTCGTCCACGTGGCGCACGTCGCCGAGGACGGACTCCAGGACGGTGGTGATCTCCTTGACCCGCTCGGGGTCGCTCTGCCGGTCGATCTCGATGTGCATCCAGGACTCGTCGATGGGCAGCAGGCCCTCGCCGCCGATCTCCGGGTCGATGGCGATCAGGCGGCCGGAGAGGTCACGGCCGACGGTCATCTGGGGGTGGATGATGACGCGCACGCCCGCGCCGAGCTCGGCCAGGGCCATGGTCACGGACGACACGAGGAAGGGCGCGTTGTCGGTGACGATCTCGACGACGCTGGTCTGCTGTTCCCATCCGTCGCGTTCGAGTTCGGGGGTGTGGACGCGGACCTTGGCCCGACCGGGGGCGCGCTCGGAACCGAAGGTCCGGTGGGACTCGGCGGCACCGCAGATCTGGTCGGGGCTGCGGCCGCTGATCTCCTCCGGGTCCGTGTGACGGTAGTAGAGGGGCAGGAAGCGCCGGACGGCGTCGGCGGCCTCGGGACCGAGTCGGTCCCCGGGGTTCCATCGCGAGGCCGCGCTGTCGAGAAGCTTGTGGAGAATGACGTCGGATTGCCCGGACATAGGGATCTCTCACTCCTTTGTGAGCAACGTCGTGCGTACACCGTGAAGAACACCCGGTCATATGACGTGTCCGCCGGACGGACGGCCGGCACGTCGCGGACGTGAACTTCCGTGCTGGGTTGTGACTTCTCGTGAACCCCTCGGACCGCAAGGGATCCACGATCGTGGGTGGTCGGATCGGTACCTGTGCGCACAGGCGAGGTGACGCGAGGCCAGGGAACTCCGTTGTTCCCACCTCAAGGGCACACCGCGGACGGGGCCCGGCCCCACCGTGGTGGGAACCCTGACCAGGCTACTGGTTTTCGTACCTGAGAACAGAACCGACACCGTTACACGGTGGTTACCGCTCATGTGGATCGTATTGCGGGGGTTCGTACCGGCACACGGACAGGGCAAGATCCTTCCGCAGACGGTACCCGCTGTCGTTATGGGGACGTGACACCGGGTCGGCCTCGGAGCGTTCCGAACACGGGCCGAAGCCGAGCGGAGGTTCGAAGAAGCACGGCGGAGCCCCCGAGCGAGCACTCCTAGCCCGTCGTCGCCCGGTGGACGGCGGTCATCACGGCGCGGGGGTCGCTCAGGTCGGGCAGGATGATCTGCGCGCCCGCGTCCCGCAGACGGCTCTCGGTGGCGGAGTCGTTGAGCACCGCGATGGGGGTCGCCCCACCGATCAGCGCGGCGCGCACGTCCGGTTCGGAGCCGGTGATGAACACCGTCTCCTCCTCCGTGTAGGCACGCCCGCCCTCGCCGGCGGCGTGCAGCCGGATGGACTGGATCAGGCTCGCCTTGGGGTAGTTCACCGAGCCGAACCCGCCGACGGCCAGGTTGAGGTAGGTGTCCAGACCGAAGGCCACCAGCTTGGCCGTGGCGTTGGCCCGGGTGCTGCCGCTGACCACCGACTGCACGGTGTCGGGCATGGAGGCCACCGCCGCCAGGGAGGCCGAGGCCCCCGGCATGACCCGCCCCTTGGCCAGCAACTGGTCGCCGCGCGCGGCGAACGTCGCCTCCAGGGTCGCCAGGAAGTCGGCGAGGGTCTCGTTGTCGGGGTCGAAGTCGACGTAGTTGCGGGCGCAGAACTCGAAGAACATCTCCGAGTCGGTGCGGCCCGCCGCCGACGTCAGGTAGACCAGCGGCTCACCGGTGACCTTCTCGAAGGCCTCCGCGTAGGCGGCCCGCATGACCTGACCGACGTCGAGGAGGGTGAGGTCGATGTTCCATAGCACCAGGCGGCTGATGGCTGACTCCTCGGCGTTCGGGGGTTCGGGACGCCTCTATTGTGCCGGATGCGCCGTTCGCGGTGGAAACCGCCGTCCACGGGACCGGCCGGTGCCCGGCGCGCCACCGTGCGGGGGTCGGCCGGGGCCGGGACGGCCGCGACGCCCCCGTGGCCGGCCCTCCTCCCGTCCCGACGGGAGGACGGCACCGCCGGGCCCCGCCCTCACGGGCGGGCGTCCTCGATCAGGTAGCGGATCTCCTGGACGGCGAACCACAGCAGTTCGTGGTCCCCGGCGGCCTCGGACGCGGGGTCGTCCGCCGCCTCGGCGATGTCGGCCGCGGCCCCCTCGTCGTCCACGTGCGCCGACTTCAGCTTCTTGTACGGGATGGCCGCCCGAACGCTCACCCGGGCCACACCGTCACCCTGACGGGCCTCGTGGTCGACGACGTGATCGGGCATCTCCGCGGTCAGGACCACACGCCGACGCGGGGCCCCGGGGTCGGTCCTCAACAGACGCAGGGACTCCTCCGCGGCCGCGTACATGGCGTCGTACTCGGCCTCCTCGGCGTCGTCGCCGGGCCCCGGGTCGGCCGTGAACGCGATCAGGGGTTCGCCCTCCAGGCGCCCCTCGTCGAGGAGGGTCGCGAGTGCGGGGACGGTACTGGGCAGGAAGACGTACATCGAGGCTCCAGGGCGCGGTCGGTTTCCCTACGAGTCTGGCAAAGAACCCGAGGTGACCGGACCCGCGCCCCGTCGGGGTCAGACCGGCTGGCGTTCCTGGTCGGTCTCCGGGGCCCCCAGGAAGTGCGCGAGCGCCGCGCGGGTGCTCGCCACGTCCCGGTGCAGGATGCCCGTCATACCCAGGGATTCCGCCGTGGTGACGTTGTGTTCGAGGTCGTCGATGAAGACGCACTCCTCGGGGGCCAGCCCGAGTCGTTCACAGGTGTGCAGGTAGATGCGTTCCTCGGGTTTGCGCATCCCCACCTCGCCGGAGATGACCACGGTGTCGAAGGTGGCCGCGAAGCGCTCGCGCGGGTAGCCGTTGCCCCAGGAGTTGGACAGAAGCGCGGTGGCGTGCCCGCCCGCGCGCGCGGAGCCGAGCGCGTCGTACATGTCGTGGATCGGCTCGAAACGGGAGAACATCCGCTGGATCAGTCCGACGGCCTCGATCGGTCCACCGTGTGTGGAGCGCAACAGGGCGGCCAGGTCGCGTTCGAACTCGGCCGTGTCGAGTTCGCCGCGTTCCAGGGCGTGCACCGGGTTGTCGACCAGGCGCCCGTCGAAGAAGCCGCTCATGACCTCGTAATAGTGGTCGACGTCGATCCTGTCGTGGCGGAGCCACGCCTGGATGCCGTCGACGAGGGGCGGCGTGAGCACACCGCCCCAGTCGGAGATGACCCCTCGTCGGGTGCCGTTCATCCGATCGCCTCCTCAGGTGAGCCATGGGGTGCACACCCACCCGGTTCCTCGGCGGCCCGAGAGGTCGGGCGGGGAACGGTTCTTCCCGTTCCCCGCCCGCTTCAATCCCGGGCCGGGGAGGAATCACCCGACCGCGTCGCACCGTGGACTCAGTAGCCCAGACCCGTTCCCGATCGGACGTCGGCACCGGGGATGTCCACCGGAAGCTCACCCGACGGGGAGACCTCGCCGGCGATGACCCTGGCCGCGGCCGTACGGGAGACCTCCACGGCCGAGTACAGGGCGAGGTAACCCTCGACCTCGGGGAAGGCCTCCAGGTCGTAGGGGCCGCCCTGGGCCACCACCACGACCGGGGTGCCGGCGCTCTCCCCCGCGTCGACCAGCCCCTGCTGTTCGGTGGAGCCACGGGCCCCCTCGGTGCCCACGACGAGGACCTCCTCGCCGTCGTCCACGACCTCCAGGCCCGCGTCCGTGAGGGCCGGGGCCAGGCCGTCGGCGCCCACCCCCACGACCCGCACCCGGGTGCCCTCGGCGAGCGGCAGGAGTTCGCCCACGTTCTGCACGAGGGTCACCGACGCCTCGGCCACCCTCCGGGCGGCCTCGGCGTGCTCGGGGTCGTCCATGACCGCCGCGGCCGCCGTCGAGTCGACCGGTTCGGCCTCCAGGACACCGCGCTTCTCCTTGAGCGTCAGCACCCGGAGCACCGACGCGTCGATGCGCTCCTCACTGATGCGCCCGTCCTCGACCGCCGCGCGGATCGCGGAGACCGCCGCGCCCGGGTCCGGGGGCATGAGCAACTGGTCGACGCCCGCCTCGATCACGCGGACCGCGATCTCCCCGTCGTCGTGGCGCTGGCGCACGCCCTCCATGTTGAGGGCGTCGGTGGTGACCACACCGTCGTAGCCGAGCTCGTCCCGCAGGATCCCGTCGATGATCACCGGGGAGAGCGTGGCCGGGTCCTCGGAGTCGTCCAGCTGCGGCATGAGCACGTGAGCGGTCATGATCGCGTCGACCCCGGCCTCCACCGCCGCGCGGAACGGCGGCAGGTGCTCGGCCTCCCAGCGGTCCCGCGGCAGGTCGATGACGGGCAGCCCGGTGTGGCTGTCCACGTCGGTGTCGCCGTGTCCGGGGAAGTGTTTGGCCACCGGCACGACACCGTTCTCGGCGTAGGCCGCGGCCTCGGCCAGCACCATGTCCGACACACGGTCCGGATCGGATCCGAAGGAGCGGATACCGATCACCGGGTTGTTCGGATCGGTGTTGACGTCGGCGTCGGGCGCGTAGTTCAGGTTGACGCCCACGGCGGCCAGTTCCGTGGCGGTGGTGGCCGCGCGCAGGGCCGCGAGGTCGGTGTCACCGGTGGCTCCGACCGCCATCGCGTCGGGGAAGTGCGTGCCCACCGGCATGCGCACGACCCGGCCCTGCTCCTGGTCGATACCGAGGAACAGCGGCACCCCCTGGGCCTGTTCGCCCGCCAGTTCCTGGACACCCGCCGACAGCTCGGCGATCTGTTCGGCGTCCTCCAGGTTCGCGTCGAAGTAGATGAGCCCGCCGGGGTGGTAGGCCTCGATCTGGGCGGCGTTGTCCGCCGCCGTGGTGCCCTGGGCCGTGAGCACCATGAGCTGACCGATCTTGTCGTCCAGGTCCATCCCGGCCAGGAGCTCGGGTGCCAGGACGGGCTCGAAGGGCTCGGCCGAGGCGTCCGGTCGCTGTTCGTTCTCTCCGGGCGAGGTACCCACCTCCTCGGGGTTCGTGGTGCATGCGGTGATCACCAGGGCGAGGCCTACGCAGACCGGGGCCAGGGCGTGCGGTTTCATGTGGGGCCTCATCTCCGGCCGATCGCTGGGTGCGGCCGGAGAATACCCTGTCCCGGGGGGTGAGCGTCCTCACCCCACCGTGCGGTGGGCGGGATCGGGCACCGTCGGAACGCGAGGCGAGGTCAGGAACCGACCGGGGCCCAGACGAAGAGCTCGTCCCCGACGGTGACCGCACCGGCGGCGCGGGTGCCCAGGTCGCCGGCGGCCGCGTCGAGCGCCACGACCGGCACCACGGAGGGTTTGCCGAGGGCGGCGACCGACCCCGGCGACCAGTCGATCACCGGGGTGCCCGCCGTGACCTCGGACCCCTCCGCGACGAGGAGGACGAACCCCTCCCCCGCGAGCTGCACGGTGTCGATGCCCAGGTGGACCAGGACACCGCGCCGCTCGTCCGGGGCCATGACCACGAAGGCGTGGGGGTGCAGCTTCACCAGGGTCCCGTCGATGGGGGCGACCGCCTCCTGCCGGGACTCCTGGCCGCCCTCCTGACCGGGCTCGGGGTGCACGGCGACCCCGGGGCCGACCATGCTCTGGGAGAAGACCGGATCGGGCACGGTCTCCAGAGACATCGCCGTTCCGGGGACGGGGGAGAGCACGCGCAGCGCACTGGTGAGGACTGACATGCAGGAGATCTTCCCTGAGGGCGGCACTTAATCCGGAATCACGCCGACCAAAAGGGCCGAAGGGCCCGACTTTCTCGCCGGTCCTCTCGGATCCGCCCTACTCCAGGAGATCCTGGATGTCGTCGGTGAGACTGTCGGCCTCGGGTCCGACCACGACCTGCACGACACGGCCCGAGACCAGTACCCCGTGCGCGCCGGCCGCCTTGAGCGCGTCCTCCCGGACGAGCCCCGGGTCGGCCACCTCCGTGCGCAACCGGGTGATGCACGCCTCGATGTCCTCGATGTTGGCCGCGCCGCCCAATCCGGCGACGATCGCCTCTGCCTTGTCGGCCATGTGCCCTCCGCGCTCTGTTCTCGCGTGCCTCACTGGCACGTCCACGAATCTCAGCCGAGCTTAGAAGGTGGCGCACCGCACACGCCAGGGTCGGAGCCGGGCCGGTGTCTCCGGATGATCCGGGGCACCGGCCCGCGTGGGTCAGTCCGCCGGGTCACGGTCCCTCACGGTGGTCCCGTCGCCCCTGCCCACACCGTCGGAGCGGTCCTCCGCCCCCGCGGCGGCGGGTTCGGCGGCGGGGACGTTCTCCTCGGGATCGCTCTCGCGGCCCGGCGTGGGGAGGTTCAGCCTCGTGATGAGCAGGTAGAAGATCGCGAAGTAGACCACGAAGTACATCAGGCCGAACAACAGCAGGATTCCCAGACCCTGGGTGTTGTCCTTGGTGGCGTTGAGCAACAGGTCGATGAGGCCCGCGGAGAATCCGAAGCCCAATTGCACGTCCAGCGCGTTCAACACCGCCATGGACACACCCGTGAGCACGATGTGCACACCGAACAGCAGCGGGGCCACGAAGATGAACGCGAACTCCACCGGTTCGGTGATACCCGTGACGAACGCGGTCAGCGCCGCCGGGATCATGATGGAACCGATCTGCGCGCGGCGCGCCGGGGAGGCGGCCAGCCACATGGCCAGGGCGGCGCCGGGGAGGCCGAACATCAGCACGGGGAAGAAGCCGGACAGCATGCCCCCGGCGTCGGGGTCCCCGGCGAAGTAGCGGGTGATCTCACCGTTCGAGACGGTACCGTCGTCCGCGGTGTAACCGCCGGAGACGAACCAGATGAACGAGTTGACCACGTGGTGCAGACCCAGCGGCAGCAGGATGCGGTTGATGAGCCCGTAGAGTCCGGCCCCGAGCGCACCGGCACCGATGATGGCCTCGCCGAGGTTCTGGATCCACATGCCGACGATCGGCCAGATCAGACCGAGGGCCACACCCATGACCAGGCCGGCCAGCGCGGTGACGATCGGCACGAAACGACGCCCGCCGAAGAAGCCGAGCCAGGTGGGCAGCTTGATCCGGTGGTAGCGCTGCCACAGCAACGCCGCGATCAGACCCATGGCGATGCCGCCGAGGACGTCGGTGGGGTTCTTGATCGCGTGGTCGATGGCCGGGGCCACCGCGTTGACCGTCGCGGGGTCGGTGAGGGGCTCCCGGGTCACCGGATCGACCGCGAGCGGATAGGACGTGATCTGCGATCCCAGATCGCCCTGGGGGCCGTCGAACGTGAACATCGTCCACGTGGCGACCCGGTCGAAGACCAGGTAGCCGACGACCGCCGCCAGCGCGGTGGAACCGTCGGCGCGTTTGGCGAAGCCGATCGCCACACCGATCGCGAAGAGCAACGGCAGTGCCTGGAAGATCGCGTCGCCAGCGGTGCCCACGGCCCCGGAGACGGGATCCATCCAGGCCATGCCCGGCAACCCGGCCAGACCGTCGGCGCCGAGCAGGTCCGGCTGTCCCAGACGGAGCAGGATCGCGGCGGCCGGCAGGACCGCGATCGGCATCATCAGACTGCGGCCGAGTCGCTGCAGCACGGCCAGCGTGGCGGAACCGCGACCACCCCCGCCGGCGCTGCCGCCGGACGGTGTCGGTGTGGTGCGGGCGGCTGTGGGGTCCGACATGGCGGGGGGCCTTCCTTTACGGACGCGCGCCGAGCGGGCGCGGGACGTCAGTCGCCGTGCCGGCGCGGATCCAACCGGGAGTGCAGCTGGTAGCGGTCGGCACGGTAGGTGGACAGCGCCAGTTCCACGCACTGTCCCTTGGCGAAGCTGCGGCGCTGCATCACCAGCACCGGGCTCCCGGCGGGCAGACCGAGGAGACGGGAGTCGGCCGAGTCGCAGATCCCGGCCTCGATGGTCTGCTCCCCGGAATCCAACAGGATGTCGTACTCGTTTTCCAGGACCTCATAGAGAGATCTCTCGGCGAGGTCGTAGTCCTCCAGGCCCGGCACCATCGCGGCCGGGATGTTGGACCGCTCCACCGCCATCGGTTCGTCGTCGGCGGTGCGCATGCGTTCGATGTGGTGGACGAGGGTGCCGGGGGCGATGTCGAGCATGCGCGCGGTGTGGCCACTGGCCGGGATGACCTGACGGATGAGCTCGCGGGCGCCCGGTTCGAACCCGCGGGCGCGCATGTCCTCGCTGTAGGAGGCCAGGACCAGGGACATCTCGATCTTGGGGCGCGCCACGAAGGTGCCCTTGCCGGGCACACGATAGAGCTTGCCCTCGGCCACCAGCAGATCGATGGTCTGCCGCACCGTCATCCGGGACAACCCGTAGTCGGTGCTGAGCTCACGCTCGGAGGCGATCATGTCGTCCACACTCAGCCCGGTCGAGGTGATCCGGTCCAGCAGCAGGTCACGGAGTTGGACGTACTTGGGGAGCGGGTTGGTGGGGTCGATCGACATGGACGGCCTTCTGTTGGGCGGACGGATCGGCGTGGGAAGACCCTAGCGCGCGGCCGGCCTCGCCATTCGGATTTCTCCTGGCATATCGGATTCCAACTGGTATAGTCCGGACTAGACCACAGCATCGATCCCCTGTCAACGCCCCGCCGGCGATGTCGTGACCGGCGCGGAACCACCGTTTCCCCGGTCTTCGGCGCGGCGCCCGGTGCCCGTTCGGGGCCGCCCGTGCACACCCTGGGAAGGTTGCCCATGACCACCACGACGAGCGTGATGCGAGCGGAGATCGCCGAGCAGCCCGAGGCTCTGCGCCGCACCTTCGCCGAACTCCTCCCCCTGCGCGGGGAGATCGAGGCGCTGGGCCGCAGCACCAGACACGTCCTGTTCATCGCGCGCGGATCCTCCGACAACGCGGCCGTCTACGGCTCCTACCTGCTCCAGGCGCACGCGGGTCGCCTGGCCACCCTCGGTTCGCCGTCCATCGCGACCGCCTACGGCGCCAGGATGGACCTGTCCGACGTGCTGGCGGTGGCCATCTCCCAGTCCGGCAGGACCGAGGAGATCGTCGAGACGATGCGCTGGGCGGCCGACTGCGGGGCCCGGACCGTGGCCGTCACCAACGGCGCCGACTCCCCCCTGGCCACGGAGGCGGACGTCGCCCTGGTGACCCGGGCCGGGAACGAGGTGGCGGTGCCCGCCACCAAGACCTACAACACCCAGTTGGCCGCGCTCGCGGTGCTGGCTCTGGGGCTGGGCGCGAACCTGGACGCCGGGGAGTTGGACTTGGTGCCCCAGGGCATCGAGGAGACCCTCGCCGCGCCCGGTGACGCGCTGGAGGAGATCGTCGAACGGATGGTCGCGGTGCAGGGCGCCGTGATCTCCGGCCGCGGGATGGCCTTCTCCACCGCGTTGGAGACCGCCCTGAAGCTCAAGGAGGCCTGCTACCTGCACGCCATGGGGCTGTCCTACGCCGACCTGCTGCACGGCCCCATCGCCGTCGTGGACCCGCGCACCCCGGCTCTGCTGGTGGCCTCCCCCACCGGCCCGACGGTGCAGGGCACCGTCGCCCTCGCCGAACGCGCCCGGTCCGCCGGCGCCCCGGTGTTCGGGTTCGGCGGTGGTGCGGCCCTGGCCGAGGCGAGCGACCTGTCGGTGCCGGCCCCGAACGTGCCCGAGTGGGTCTCTCCGATGAACCTCATCGTCCCGGCGCAGCTGCTCACCGAGCGCCTCGCCCGCCGTCTGGGCTACGACCCCGACGTCCCACGGGGCCTCAACAAGGTCACACAGACCTCCTGACCCGACCCGGCGGGCTCGCCCCCACGGAACGGCCCGGTGCGCGCCCGTCGCCACCGGGCCGCCGCGTGTTCGGGAACCCACCGCGCAGGGTCCTCGCCCACCGACGGGGCGACGCACATCCATGGACGCGCGTGGGCGCGGCCCCCTCGGGAGCCGCGCCCACGCGCGTCGGTGTCACTCGGACCGTACGGCTACTTGGCCGAGGGGTCCCCGTGGCACTTCTTGAACTTCTTCCCGGAGCCGCACGGGCAGGGCGCGTTGCGCGCGGTGCCGGCGAACTCGTCGTTGGCCTCGCTGTGCCGCTCGACCGTGCCGTCCTCGCTGGGCGCCGAGTACTGGAGCCGGCTCGGCCGGTCCTCGCCGAAGCCCGGCACCACGACGTCCTCGGCCGGGGCCTCGGTGTCGGGGGCCGCCGCGTCGGCGGCGTCCTCGTCCTCCTCGACCGCGGTCGCGACGGCGGTCGCGCCCGTGGCGCCGCCGACCGTCGCGGCGGTCTGCGCGGCGGCGGTGGCGGTGAGGCTCGGCTCGGCCTTCTTCTGCACCTGGACCTCGACGTTGAAGAGGAAGCCGACCGACTCCTCCTTGATGGCCTCCAGCATCTGCTGGAACATGTCGAAGCCCTCGCGCTGGAACTCGATCAGCGGGTTGCGCTGAGCCATCGCGCGCAGGCCGATGCCCTCCTGGAGATAGTCCATCTCGTAGAGGTGCTCACGCCACTTGCGGTCCATCACCTGGAGGATGACCCGGCGCTCGACCTCGCGCATGGCCTCCTCGCCCAGCTCCGCCTCGCGGGTCTCGTAGGCGCTCTTGGCGTCCTCCACGATGCTGTCGGCGATGAGTTCGGAGGTCAGCGTGTGGACGTCGCCGTTCTGCTCGATGAACTCGTCGACGGTGAAGCTGATCGGGTAGACCTGCTTGGACGCCCGCCAGAGCTTGTCGAGGTCCCAGTCGTCGGCCTCGCCGCGGGCGGTCTCCTCGGTGACGTAGCCGCGGAGCACCTCCTCCAGCATCTCGATGACCTGCTCGCGCAGGTCCTGGCCCTCCAGGACCTTGCGGCGCTCGGAGTAGATCACCTTGCGCTGGCGGTTGAGGACCTCGTCGTACTTGAGGACGTTCTTACGGATCTCGAAGTTCTGCGTCTCGACCTGGCCCTGGGCGGAGGCGATCGCCTTGCTCACCATGCCGGACTCGATCGGCTGGTCGTCCGGGATGTTCAGCTGGTTCATGAACACCTCCAGACGGCTGGAGTTGAACAGACGCAGCAGGTCGTCCTGGAGCGACAGGTAGAAGCGGGACACACCCGGGTCACCCTGACGGCCGGAACGACCGCGGAGCTGGTTGTCGATCCGGCGCGACTCGTGGCGCTCGGTACCGAGCACGTACAGACCGCCGGCCTCGACGACCTTCTCGTGCTCGGCCTCGAACTCGGCCTTGGCCTTCTCCAGCGCGTCGGGCCAGGCGGCCTCGTACTCCTCCGGGGTCTCCAGCGGGCTCAGGCCGCGGTTCTGGAGCTCCTCGTCGGCGAGGAAGTCGGGGTTGCCGCCGAGCATGATGTCGGTACCGCGACCGGCCATGTTGGTGGCGACGGTGACGCCGGCGAGCTTGCCGGCCCGAGCGATGATCGACGCCTCACGCGCGTGGTTCTTGGCGTTGAGGACCTCGTGCGGGACACCCTCGCGCTTGAGCATCCGGGACAGCAGCTCGGACTTCTCGACGCTGGTCGTACCGACCAGGACGGGCTGACCGGCCTCGTGACGCTCGGCGATGTCCTCGGCCAGGGCCTGGAACTTGGCGTCCTCGTGCTTGTAGACGACGTCCTTGACGTCCTCGCGGACCATCGGCTTGTTGGTGGGGATGGGCACCACACCGACGTTGTAGGTCTGGGTGAACTCCGCCGCCTCGGTCTGGGCGGTACCGGTCATGCCGGCGAGCTTCTCGTAGAGGCGGAAGTAGTTCTGGAGCGTGACCTTGGCGAGAGTCTGGTTCTCGTCCTTGATCTTGACGCGCTCCTTGGCCTCGATGGCCTGGTGCATGCCCTCGTTGTAGCGGCGACCGGCGAGGACGCGTCCGGTGAACTCGTCGACGATGAGGACCTCACCGTCCTTGACGATGTACTCCTTGTCCTTGCGGTACAGCTCCTTGGCCTTGAGGGAGTTGTTGAGGAAGCTGATCAGCGGGGTGTTGACGGCCTCGTAGAGGTTGTCGATCCCCAGCCAGTCCTCGACCTTGGCCACACCGGACTCGGTGATGCCGACGGTGCGCTTCTTCTCGTCGACCTCGTAGTCCTCGTCCTTCTTCAGACGAGGGGCGATCTTCGCGAACTCGGCGTACCACCGGGAGTTCTGCTCGGAGGGTCCGCTGATGATGAGCGGGGTGCGCGCCTCGTCGATGAGGATGGAGTCGACCTCGTCGACCAGGGCGAAGTAGTGCTCCCGCTGGACGGTGTCCTTGAGGGACAGCGCCATGTTGTCGCGCAGGTAGTCGAAACCGAACTCGTTGTTGGTCCCGTAGGTGATGTCGGCCTGGTAGGCCTGACGCCGCGCGGCGGCGCTCATGTTGGGACCCACCACGTCGACCTCGAGGCCGAGGAACTGGTAGACGCGGCCCATGTTCTGGGCGTCGCGTCGGGCCAGGTAGTCGTTGGTGGTGATGACGTGCACGCCCTTGCCCGCGAGGGCGTTGAGGTACACCGCGAGGGTCCCGGTCAGGGTCTTGCCCTCACCGGTCTTCATCTCGGCGATGTTGCCCAGGTGCAGTGCCGCACCACCCATGAGCTGTACGTCGAAGTGGCGCTGTCCCAGGGTGCGCTTGGCCGCCTCGCGGACGGTCGCGAAGGCCTCCGGGAGGAGGTCGTCCAGGGATTCGCCGTCTTGGTGGCGTTCCTTGTACTCCTGGGTCAGGGCGCGCAGCTCATCGTCGGTCAGATCGACGAAGTCGTCCTCGAGAAGGTTGACCTGTTCCTTGTACTTCTTGAGCCGGCGCAGGATCTTACCTTCACCCGCGCGCAGGAGCTTGTCGAGTATGCCTGGCACTTCCTATGCGCTCCTCGCAGATCGCGGTCGGCTCCACCCGCGGTGGAGAGTCAGATCTAGGCCCGCTGACCGCACGTGTTCGTGTCTGAGGTCAGGGGGAGAATCCTGGGTCCTCGGGCCTACATCCTAGAGGACCACGGCCGACTTCCCGTCCTCCCGACAAACGCACGGCACGGGGGTGAATGTTCCCGCCCTTTTCATACTGTTCGTGAAGACTTGCGCATTTCTTCGGGTAGTGCAATGGGTGAGGGACGTTTCCGACGGTGATCGGCGCGAACGCGAACTCCGCGGCGGCGTCCGTATCCGGCGCAACACGACCAGGGGGCCACCATGGGTTGGCACAGAGGACGTGACCGGGCCTCGACCGAGGCGACCGACGAGGAGAGCCGCCCGCTGTCACCGCACACACCCGCAGAGGTGATCGAGTCGGCGGTGGAAAGGGTGCACAGGACGTTCCCCCGTCCCGCCGAGGAGATGGACCCGGCGTTGGCCTGGGAACGGCATCATCCGAGTTCCGAAGAACAGAATCGCCTCGGGCGTATTCGGGGATTCCAACGCCAGGGCGGCACCCTGGCGCCCAGCAAAGGCCACCGGGGCAGCGCGGCCTCCTGGGTGAGCGTCGCCCTGGCCGTCGCGGGGTTCGCCCTGGGCGGCCTGGGGATCGCCCTGGGCGGGGCCCTGTGGCCGCTGGTGGTCGGCGGGGTCCTGATGCTCGCGGCCGTCGTCGTGGGGGTGTACTGCGACATCCTCAGCGACGTGGTGCTCGACCCGCCGCGGACCGAGCCCGAGGAACCGCACCAGACACCGTTGCACCGCATCAAGCAGGCGCGTGAGGCCGGGGAGACCTGACCGAAGCCGCGGGCCCGCCCGGGAGCGGCGTCGGGCGGGCCGGGAACACGGCGGTCGGGGCGGACCCGATCGCCGCCGGGAACAGCGAGACGGCGGGCCCGGTCGGGTGTGACTCTCTCCCGACGCCCCGACCCGGGGCGTCGGGATGGGGAACCTCTAGTCGACCAGCCTGAGGACGCCGTAGTCGAAGCCCTTACGGCGGTAGACGACGCTCGGGGTGTCCTTGACCTCGTCGTGGAAGAGGTAGAAGTCGTGGCCGACGAGTTCCATCTCCATCAGCGCCTGGTCGATGCTCATCGGCTTGGCCCGGTGGAACTTCTCCCGCACGATGACGGGAACCTCCCCCTGGGTGTCGAGTTCGACGAACTCGTCGGAGAAACGACCGTCGAGCTCGACGCCGTCGATCTCCTCGTCCCCACTGCGTTGCGCGGGGGGTGCCGCGTTGTCGGTCGGGGTGGGTGAGGGCAGGTCTCCGGGGAGGTCGGCGGTGGCTGCCGCCACGGAGACGGGAGTGCGGTTGCCGCGGTGCACCTTGCGTCGGTCCGCGGACTTGCGGAGACGCGCTTCGATCTTGTCGATGGCCAGGTCGAGGGCGCCGTGCCGGTCCACCGACGCGGCCTCGCTCCTGATCACCGGTCCGTCCGAGTGGATGGTCAGTTCAACCCGCTCGCGGACGTCGGCGAGCTTGGGGTTGCGCTCCTGGGACACCTCCACATCGACGCTCATGCCCTTGCGCTCCCACTTGGAGAGCCGGTCGAGCTTCGTCTCGACGTGTTCCCGGAACTTCTCACTCACACCGGTGCGTCGACCCTTGACGATGATGTCCATAGGACCCCCTTCATCGCGTGGCCGTCGTGAAGGCGACGGCCAGGCTGGCTCTGCTCCCTCCCTGGGCGGGGAGGGGTGTGGCGCGTTCGCCCCCTTCCGTCGGTGGCGCGAACCGGAGTCCGGCCCGCTTGGAAGTGCGTATACCCATCCGGGAGGGTGTCATCACCCGACCCGTACACATGATTGCCCAGGGCAGGTGAACTGCGAATAAGGGCTTTCTCCCGATTTGGGACAAGTCAGGGCAAGATCGCCGAGAGCGGGCAGGAAGACCCGCCGGGAGCAGGGGGGCGCGACGTTCGCGAAGGTGGTCTCGTGGGGACGACGGGCGCGGGCACGGGCGAGAACGCCATGGCGGGCGGCGCCGTGAGCGTCGGGGTCGTGGCAGGGTGCGGGCGCGGCGCCGTGGAGGTGGGCACCCGGCCCGGGAAGGGAACGGCGAGGGATCCGCGTCCACGGGGTGTCCACCCCGGAAACGTCGGACCCCCGCGCGTCGGCATGCCACCCGTCCGGCCGACCTGGTCTTCGTCCCCACATCCGCCTGCTGAGAGTGTCGCCGCTCTTGAACGCGACTACTGCTCTTCTCCCTGTCATGAGGGACATCGGGACCCTCCGCGGGGCAGGACTTACCTCTAAGGCGCACCGTGATCGGTCGACGAAAAGTCGCCTTACGTGGGCCGTTTCGCCTGCGCCTGGCATCGGCTTGCCGGTGGAGCTCTCCGGTGTTCCCGGAGGCTTCGATGTTCCGGCGCAACCACGGACCCGGACGGGTGCCATACCTGGACCGTAACCTGTCCGGGGCCGTATGTCAGGTGGGGAACCGGCCCACGAGCCGCCGAACGATCCCGCAAAGCCTTACAGAAAGGCATCTTTCGCCTGTTCAGGGGCGTTTGTAAAACCTTCTCCGCGGGGTGACACCGATGCCCGAAGTCGTCGTCGGCCGACCCCGTTCCGCCACCACCACCGCGCCGACGACCCGGGCCCCCTCCGCGCGCAGCGCACGGGCGGCCTCGGCGAGTGTCGCCCCGGTCGTGAGCACGTCGTCCACGATCACCACCGGACGTCCGGCCGGGTCGACGGGCCCGGCGTGGCCGGCGTGGCTCCGGGGCCACGCCAGGAACACCCCCGCCCGATTGTCCAGACGCGACGCCCGGTCCAGCCCCACCTGGCGCGCGGCCGGGCGCCGGTAGCGCAGGACCGGTGCCGTGCCGGCCGTGCCCGCGGGGCCCAGGTACCGGGCGCACTCACGCGCCAGCCGCGCCACCCGCCCCCGTCCCGGCGCGGTGCCCCACCGTCCGGGGACCGGCACCAACAGGACGTCGTGTCCGGCCCGCCCCGACGCGCGCACGGTTCTCGCCAACCGCTCGCCCAGGGCGGCGGCCAGCCGACCGTCCCCGTGTTCCTTGTAGGCGAGCAGGACCCGACGTTCGCGGCCGGCGTGTCCACCCGCCGCCCAGGTCGGTGGGCAGCCCCTCCGTGGCGCGCAGGGGCGCGGACCACGGTCCAGGAGCGTCCGGCAGGCGGCGCAGAGCGGCCCGTGAGGGCCCTCGCAGCCCGCGCAGCGCTGCGGCAGCAGGAGGTCGAGGACGGCGGTGAGAAGGGCCGACAGAGCACGTGCGAGCACGAGTGTCCGCCCCTGGAGCCGCCGCCCCGGCGAGGGCGTGGTGCTCTGGTCCATCTCCCCAGGATCCGGGAGCGGAGGCGGGCCCGCCAGAGCCGATCGCGCGCCTGTGGACGGCCGACGCGGGCCCCGCACCCGCGACCGGTCGGGCGACCGGAGGGCGCGGGGCCGATGCGTCCGTGTCAGCCCGGGAAGGCCGGCGCTCCGCCCTCCACCACGTTCTGCCAGTTCAACGGGTCGTTGGAGGCCCAGATGTTGCCGTCGTCGGAACCCGCGAGCAGAGGCTGGCCCGGCGCACCGGAGATGGTGACCATGCCCGCCGCGGGGGTGCCCGCGCTGGCCGCCGGAGTGCCGCCGTCCAGGGCCACGAGCAGCGCCTGGTGGGTGCCACCGTCCCGGCTGCCGAGCACGACCAGTTGGTCGCTGGAGCGCCACGCGACCGCGGTGACCTCCTCCACCCCCTGGGCGAGGGTGATGAAGTCGCCGACCGCGACCTGGCCGTCCTCGTCCTCGACCACCCGGCCGACCTTGAGCTCGCGCTCCCCGTCCTGCTCGGTGATGACCGCGGCGCGCGTGCCGTCCCGGGAGATCCGGAAACTCACCAGGGAGTGGTCGCGCAACCCGCCGACCTGGGCGCGGACCACCGCGTCACCGTCGCGGAGCAGCCACAGGGTGCTGTCCCCGGGGTCGGGCGGATCCTCGTCGCCCGACCCGCTGAGGTTGGGGTCGCCCTCGGCCTCGCGGCCGTCGTCCTCGTCGTCGTCCCCGTTCTCGTCGTCCTCGTCCCGGGTCTCCTCCACCACCCACAGGTTGTTGTCGATGTCCCAGGACAGGTCGGTGAACAGACCGTCGTCGAGGACCTCCCGGGTGTGCGCACCCGCGGCCATCAGGCTGGTGACGACCTCGCCCCCGCCGAGCGTGATGCCGGCGATGGTGGTCTGGTCGAGTGAGACCGCGAACCGGTCCAGGGGCACGTCGCCGCGGCCGAGCGGTCCGGGGACCGGTTCGGCGTCGCCGAAGCTCTCGGCGCTCCAGTCGGAGGCGGCCCACAACTGGCCCTCGTGGGTGTAGTACCCGCGGATGTCGGCGGAGGTGGCTCCGGGGCTGACCCGCGACCAGAGGTCGCTGCCGGGGCGGGGCCGGTCGGCGCTCTCCCCGTCGGAGTCGGGGAAGGCGACCTCCTCACCGTTGATCTTGAGGGTGAACTCCTGGACCTCGGGCAGCTGACGGAGCGTCCAGGCGATCTGCGCCGCGATGTCGTACTCGTCGGCCTCGGCGACCCCACCGACATTGATCACGGCGTGCTGGGAGTCGACTTCCAGGTTGGTGGCGGCGTTCCGGGGGAACGCGGAGTTCACGGCGGGCGCGAGCCAGTCGGTGGGCCCGGCGATGAGCTTGCGGAGCAGGCGTTCGGCCAGCTGGTCCGGGCTCACGGGCAGGTAGACCGGGTCGGGGACCAGGGCGGTGCGCTCCTGGTTGAAGTAGTAGAGGTTGAACGGGCGGTGGGTGCGCTCGATGTCGAGTGTGCTCAGGAGCAGCTCGTCGGGCAGGTCCTCGATCCGCCACTCGCCCTCGGGATCGCCGTCCTCCCTCGCCAGGGTGAACGTCTCCTCCAGGAGGGTGGCCGCGGACTGCGTGGGGACGTACTTGCCGCTCTCGTCGATGTCGGCCACGAGGTTGCTGCGGACCAGGACGGTGGCGGTGAGCCCGTCGTTGCTGATCTCGGCGTCGAAGTCGGCGGCGTCGAGGTCGTCGATCACGCGCACGCCGGCGTCGGGGGACCACGCGTCGGCGGTCTCGGGCAGCATGTAGCTGCGGGCCGCCTTGTGGTCCTCCTCGAAACTGCCCATGTCCTTGAGAAAGCCGTCGACCAGCCCCTCGGGGGCCACCCCGGGTTGCGGGCCCGCGGGCAGGAGCCGCACGTAGCCGTCGTAGGGGTCACCGGAGACGTCCCCGCCCTCGCCGGGGACGACCGGTCCGGTCATGGGAACGGTGGCGCAGGCCGCGAGGGACACGCAGGCGAGCGCGGCCGCGGCGACGGTCCGCGCGCCCCGGGCCCAGGTGCGCGGCGAGCGCGTGGACCGCGGCGCCGCGACCGACCATGGCTTCTGGATCACGAGGCCTCCTCGTCATCGGTACCACCGCGCGCCTTGACGGTCGGCTCGCCCAGGGAGGTGAAGTTACGCCCCAGGGCGATCTCCGGCGGAACCAGCGGCAGCGGTGAACCGCGCAGCTCGGCTCCGGCGCGTCGGGGCAGGGACAACCGGAACTGGGAGCCCTGACCGGGCAGGCCCCACGCCTGGAGCCAACCACCGTGCAGGGTGGCGTCCTCCTTGGCGATGGACAGCCCGAGGCCGGTGCCCCCGGTGGTGCGCACCCTGGAGTAGTCGGCCCGCCAGAAGCGGTCGAAGCACAGGTGCTCCTCCCCCTCCTTGAGGCCCACCCCGTAGTCGCGCACGGCCACGGCGATGGCGTCGCGGTCGCCGGCGGCGGCGACCACGACGTCCCGTCCCTCGCTGTGCTCGATGGCGTTGACCACCAGGTTGCGCAGGATGCGGTTGATGCGTCGGGTGTCGAACTCGGCCATGCAGGGTTCGGCGGGCAGCCGCAGGACCACCTTGATGCCGCGCCGTTCGGCGATCTGTTCGGCGTCGCCGACCGCCTTCATCACCGAGTCCCGGATGTCGGCGGACTCGGTGCCGAGCGTGGCCGCCCCCGCGTCGTGGCGGCTGATCTCCAGCAGGTCGGCGAGCAGTTCCTCGAAGCGTTCCACCTGGCTCTGGAGCAGCTCCACGGAGCGCCGGTGCGAGGCGTCGAGTTCCTCACGGTCGTCGAAGAGCAGGTCTCCGGCCATGCGGATGGTGGTGAGCGGGGTGCGCAGCTCGTGGGAGACGTCGGAGACGAACTGGCGCTGGAGTTTGGACAGCTCCTCCAGCTCCTGGATCTTCTCCTGGAGGTTGCCCGCCATGTCGTTGAAGGACACCGCGAGCCGGGCCAGGTCGTCCTCACCCTGCACGGTCATGCGTTCGGCGAGGTCGCCGGAGGCCAGCCGTTCCGCGGACTGGGCGGCGGAGCGGACCGGGGTGACCACCATGCGGGTGATCATGAACGCGATGAGTCCGAGGAGGATCACCAACAGCACGGCGACGAGCGCGACGGTGTTCTGGACCAGGTCCAGGATCTCCTGCTCGTGCTGGAGCGGGAACACGTAGTAGAGCTCGTAGGCGTGGGTCAGTTGGGCGCCCACGACCAGGGCGGGCTCGACGGTCCCGTCCTCGGTCTCGATCCGGGTGTAGGTGTGGTACTGCTGGTCGGGCGCCTCGGTGTGGCGGACCTGTTCCACCAGTCGCTCGGGCACGCTCTCGTTGACGGTGTCCTCGTCGACGGTCGCCCAACCGCGCTCGTCGCTGACCGAGGGCAGCACGACCACGCCGTACAGCCCGGTCTCGCCGCTGCGGCTGGTCAGCTCCCGCGCGATGTTGTTGAGCAGTCGGTCCCGGTCGCTGGACTCGTTCTCCTGGAGCTCCGCGAGGGCGTAGCTGAGCCCCGCCCTGTGGTCGTTGACCGCGGCGTTGACCTTGGCCTCCAGCAGACCGCCCCGCACCTCGGAGATGAGCACGTAGCCCAGTCCGGCCATCACCAGCAACGACAGGACCAGGGTCGTGCTGATGACGCGCAGGTACAGCGAACGACGCCAGTTGGTGTGCACACCGCGCACCAGGGCGCGCGCGGCGCGCTGGGCGAGGAGGTAGGCACGGCTCAGACCGGTGTTGTGGTCGGGTCGACCGTCGTCGGAGGCGGGCAGCCCTGAGGAGGGGACCGACCGCTCCCCTTCGGGCTCGATCCGCCGTCCCTCCTCGGGTTCGGACAGGGTCATGAGGATCCTGGACGGATCAGGCGGTACCGGCCTTGTAGCCGACACCGCGAACGGTCACGACGACCTCGGGGTGCTCCGGGTCCTTCTCGATCTTGGCGCGCAGCCGCTGCACGTGCACGTTGACCAGGCGCGTGTCGGCGGCGTGGCGGTAGCCCCAGACCTGCTCCAGCAGCACCTCGCGGGTGAACACCTGGCGCGGCTTGCGGGCCAGGGCGACCAGCAGGTCGAACTCCAGCGGGGTGAGGCTGATCTGCTCGCCGTCACGCCGGACGGCGTGGCCGGCGACGTCGATGGTGATGTCGCCGATCTGCAGGACCTCGGGGGCCGGCTCCTCGGTGCGACGCAGGCGGACCCGCACGCGGGCCACCAACTCCTTGGGCTTGAAGGGCTTGACGATGTAGTCGTCGGCCCCCGACTCCAGCCCCAGGACGACGTCGACGGTGTCGCTCTTGGCGGTGAGCATGACGATGGGAACCCCGGACTCGGTCCGGATCTGACGGCACACGTCGATGCCGTCGGCCCCGGGAAGCATCAGGTCGAGGAGGACCAGGTCGGGCTTGGTCTCGCGGAAGGCCTCCAGGGCCTTGTCCCCGTCGTGGACGAACGAGGGCTCGAACCCCTCACCCCGCAGCACGATACCCAGCATCTCGGCGAGGGCGAGGTCATCGTCGACAACCAGTACACGTCCCTTCATCGGTGTGTCCGGCACCGGTAGGCCGTCCCCGCCGTGTGGGCGGTGAAGCGGTCCGGCACCTACTCCTCTCTCCTGGAACACTCAAGCGGCGTCAGTGATTCGGTGCCCGTGGTCCCCGATCCTGGGATCCGGGGAACCGCGATTCGATCTTCTCCAACCTTGCCGGCTCCGGGCCCGGCGGGAAGAGCGGTCAACGGTGTTGGGCCCTTTTGGACCATTTTCGGCCACCGGCGATGTCGTCCCTGGCCAGGCGGACCTGGAAAGCCACGTGACTTGGCCGGTTGGTAACAGAAAGCATACAAAAGGAATGAAGTGCGTGGGTTGTACTGCGACACAGGACAACACCACTGAGGAGCGGTGGAACCGGCCGGTAGGTTGGTTTCCGACAGTTCAGTATTGGCGCGAATACGCTCGCGCAGAGTAACCGAACCTCACGGAGGGCGGGGCGGATGAGCCAGGAGGACGACCACCGGGACACGTCCGGGGCGGACCCGAACGGCACCGAGGAGGAACGGTCGCCCGACTCTGGGAACCCCGGTGGGCCCGCCGGCCCACCCCCCGGGCCCGCGGATCCGTACTCCGGCTGGGCGGCGCCCGGCCAGGGTGCGCCGCATCCCCCGCAGAGCACGCCCTCTCCGGCCGAGGGGCCCACCGGGCACCCCGGCTTCGCCCCTCCCGAGCAGCCCGGACACGGCGCGCAGGGATACGGGCCCCCCGGGCAGCAGGGGTACGCGCCTGCGGGCCAGGGACACCAGGGATACGAGCAGCAGGGGTACGGACACCAGGGGTACGGGCAGCAGCCACAGGCCTACCCCGGATCCGCCTACGGGCCCGCCCCGGGAGGTGCGCCCACCGGTGCGCCGGGGTACGGCGCTCCCCCCGGAGGCCCGCCCGGCCACGGCACCCAGGGATGGTCCGGGTACGGCCCCGGACGGCCCCAGGCGCCCAAGCCCGGGGTGGTGGCGCTCCGGCCCATGACCCTCGGCGACGTCTTCAACGGAGCGTTCAGCTACGTCCGCAACAACCCGAAGACCACCATGGGTCTGGCCCTCGTCGTCATGGCGCTGGCCTCCGTCCTCAGCAGCGTCGCGTCGACGCTGTTCCTGGACGACTACACGACGTTCATGGACGAGGTGTTCGCCGACCCCACCGCGCTCGACCCCGAGGCTCCCCTCTTCCCGTTCTCACCGCTGGTCATGGGGCTGATGTACCTGGGTGAGCTCATCGTCTACCTGGGCGGCGCGATCCTCCTGGGGCTGCTGGCGGCGGTCGCGGGCATGGCCGTCCTCGGACACCGGCTCACCGCCGGGCAGGCCTGGGCGGCCGCACGCGGACGGATCGGCGCGATCCTCGGGCTGGCCGTGCTGAAGCTGGTCATCGGCTTCGTCATCGGCGTCGTGTTCGCCCTCGCCCTGATCCTCGCGGTCTTCGTCGGCGTCATGGTCGGCTACGCCTCCGGAGGCGGGGCCGGCATCGCGATCGGCCTGCTGATCGCCCTGGTGGGCGCCCTGGCGGTCGCCGCCCCCGCGCTCTGGATCTGGATTCGCCTGTACTACGCCATGCCGCTGGTGGTCCTGGAGCGGGTGGGCCCCTTCCAGGCCATGGCCCGCTCCTGGCGCCTGTCCCAGGGCAGCTGGTGGCGCACCCTGGGCTACTGGCTGTTGGCCCTCGTCATCGTCTTCGCGGTGCAGATGATCCTCAGCACCCCCGTGAGCATGATCGCCGCGTTCATCGGTCTGGCCGCGCCCGGCGCCCTCTGGGCCACAGTGGCCGCCGGGGCGATCACCTACGTGCTCACCGTGCTGATCTACGCGATCACCCAGCCGTTCGTGGCCGGGGTCAACACCCTGCTCTACGTCGACCTGCGGATGCGCCGTGAGGGTCTGGACCTGAAGCTGCACCAGGTCGCGCAGCGCGGCGACACGGTCGGTCCGGAGATCTACCTGCCGGAGCGGCCCGCGTGAGACCCCCGACGACCCTGCCCGCGGAGGTGACCCGCGACGAGGGGCGCCGCCGTGCCATCGAGGAGCTCTCCGACCCCCTGTACGGAGAGCACGAGCCCTCGATCATCGACCGTTTCCTCGACTGGTTGGACTCCTGGCTGGGCTCCCTGCTGTCGGCCGGTGAGGGGTTCCTTCCGGGCGAGGTGTGGGCGGCCGGTCTCCTCCTGATCCTGGCGATCGGGGCGGTCGTGCTGATCGTGTACCTGCGCCCGTCGCGCAACCGCCGGTCCGGCGCCCTCGTCCATGAGGGGACCGTGCGCTCGGCGGCCGAACACCGTGCGGCGGCCGACCGTCACGAGGCCGACGGCGAGTACGCCGCGGCCGTCACCGAACGTCTGCGCGCCATCAGCGTGGACCTGGAGGACCGGACCATCATCACCCCCCGGGCCGGACGCACCGCCACCGAACTGTCCACCGAGGCCGCCGCCGTGCTGCCCGGTGAGGCGGAGGGCCTGCGCGAGGGTGCCCGCATCTTCAACGACGTGGCCTACGGCGACCGCGCGGCCACCGCCGACGCCGCGCGCACCCTGCGGGAACTGGACACGCGTCTTCGCGCCGCGCGTCCGGCGGTCGACGGGACCGCGACCGGGCGGGAGGGTGTCCGATGACGACGGCCCCCGCTGACACCGTCGTTCGGGACGACCCCCGACCGGCGTCGGAACCCACGTCCGAGGCCCGGCGTCTGTGGCGCGCGGTCCGTGTCCCCGTCGCACTGTTCTCCGCCCTGCTCCTGGTGGGGGTTCTGCTGTCCCTGGGCGGTGAACGGTTCCCGTCCGGCCATCTGGAGCCGGAGAACCCCGAACCCACGGGTGCGCGGGCCTTCGCCCGACTGCTCCAGGAGGACGCCGACGTCACCGTCGCGCGCGACTCCGCGTCGGCGGTCGAGGCCGTCGAACGCGCGGGCGAGGACACCGTGCTGCTGGTCTTCCTCGACCACCGGCTGTTGCCCGAAGAGTTGGACGCCCTGGCCGAGCTCGGCACCGACACCGTGCTCGTACAACCGTCGCTGCGCGCGTTGCGGACCTTCGCGCCGGGCACCGACATGACCGGACGCGTCGAGGACGAGGGCGCGCTCGACCCCGAGTGCACCCTGTCCGCGGCCACCGCCGCCGGTTCGGCCGACGTCGCCGGCGAGCTGTACACGGCCGACGACGACGTGACCGCGCGCTCCTGCTACCCGGCCGACGGCGGCGCCGCCCTGATCGGTGTCGACTCGCCTCAGGGCGCCACCACCACGGTGGTCGGCACCGGGACGTTCCTGAGCAACCGCGACCTGGCCTCCGACGGCAACGCCGCGCTGGCGCTCAACCTGGCGTCGGCGGAGCACGTGGTGTGGCTGCGCCCGGACGCTCCCGAGGAGGTGGGCGGATCCGAGATCTGGGAGCTGCTCCCCACCGGGATGCTCTGGGCCGTGGGGCCTCTGGCCCTGACCTTGCTGCTGCTCGCCCTCTGGCGCGGACGCCGGATGGGCGCCCTGGTCCACGAGTCGCTGCCCGTCGTGGTGCGCGCCGCGGAGACGACCGAGGGACGCGCCCGGTTGTACCGGTCGCGCAACGCCCGGGACCGCGTGGCCGCGTCGTTGCGGGCCGGATTCCTGGAGCGGTCGGTGCCCCGGCTGGGGCTGAACACCGACACCGCTCCGGAGACCGTGGTGGCCACGATGGCCGCGCGCACCGGCGACGACCCGCACCACCTGGGGCGCCTGCTGTACCCGGAGGCGGACGACTCCTACGCCGCCGACGACGACGCCATGCTCCGACTCGGTGAGGAACTGGACGAACTCGCCCGGAGGCTGCGATGAACCCGAACGGACGGACCTCGTCCTCCTCCCCCACAGACCAGAACCGACAAGGGATCGAAAGAGGTACACGGCACGTGAGCGCCTTCACACCCGAGGCACTGCCCTCCGCCGACGAGGCGCGGGCGTCCCTGACCGCTCTGCGCCGAGAGGTGGCCAAGGCGGTCGTGGGCCAGGACGAGACGGTGACCGGACTGGTGGTGGCACTGCTGTGCCGTGGCCACGTTCTGTTGGAGGGTGTGCCCGGTGTCGCCAAGACACTGCTGGTGCGCACGGTCTCGGCGGCCCTGTCCCTGGACCACAAGCGGGTCCAGTTCACCCCCGACCTGATGCCCGGCGACGTGACCGGGTCGCTCGTCTACGACCAGCACACGGCGAAGTTCGAGTTCATGAAGGGCCCGGTCTTCACCAACCTCCTGCTGGCCGACGAGATCAACCGGACCCCGCCGAAGACCCAGGCCTCCCTGCTGGAGGCCATGGAGGAGCGGCAGGTCACCGTCGAGGGCGCCCCGGTGGCGCTGCCCGACCCCTTCATGGTGGCGGCCACCCAGAACCCGGTCGAGTACGAGGGCACCTACCCGCTGCCCGAGGCCCAGTTGGACCGGTTCCTGCTCAAGGTGACGATCCCACTGCCCGAGCGCGACTCGGAGATCGACATGCTGGGCCGGCACGCCGCCGGTTTCGACCCGGGCGACCTGGCCGCGGCCGGTGTGACCGCCGTGGCGGGCGCGGCCGAGCTACAGGCCGCCCGCAACGCCGTGGCCGGGGTGCGTGTGGCGCCGGAGGTCCTCGGCTACATCGTGGACCTGTGCCGGGCCACCCGTCTCTCGCCGTCCCTGCAGCTCGGCGCGTCCCCCCGAGGCGCCACGGCGCTGCTGCGCACCAGCCGGGCGTGGGCGTGGCTGTCCGGCCGTGACTACGTGACCCCGGACGACGTGAAGGCGCTGGCCAAGGGCACGCTGCGCCACCGGATCGGGCTGCGGCCGGAGGCCGAGCTGGAGGGTGCCACCACGGACGGGATCCTCGACGGCGTCCTGGCCTCCGTCCCGGTGCCGCGCTGATGGTGGTCACCGGCCGGGCCGCGCTCCTGGCGCTGCTCGCGACGGGCGCCGTGGCGATCTCCGGGCAGATCGGGGGGACCGTCACCGGTATCGCCGTGGGTCTGGTCGTGCTGCTCGTCGTGGTGGACGTGGCCTTGGCGGCCTCGCCACGGCGGCTCGTGCTGTCCCGTGAGGGCGAGACCTCGTTGCGGTTGGGCGGCTCCGCGTCGGTGTCGGTGTTGGTGGCCAACCCGACCGGGCGTCGCCTGCAGGGTTCGGTGCGGGACGCCTGGCCGCCGAGTTCGCACGGCGCGCCCAAGGCGCACCGGGTGCGCGTGGAGGCGGGTGAGCGCCGTCGGGTCACGACCACGCTCACCCCGACCCGTCGGGGGGACGCGCGTTCCGCCGGGGTCACCGTGCGCAGTATCGGCCCGTTGGGCATCGCCGGTCGCCAGCGCACCCTCCAGACGCCCTGGACCGTGCGGACGCTGCCCCCGTTCCACAGCCGCAGGCACCTGCCCGGCAAGTTGTCCCGCCTGCGGGAGCTGGAGGGTCGGCACACCGCGATGGTGCGCGGCCAGGGAAGCGAGTTCGACTCCCTGCGCGACTACGTGCCCGGCGACGACGTCCGGTCGATCGACTGGCGCGCCACCGCCCGCAACGACAGCGTGGTGGTGCGGACCTGGCGTCCCGAACGCGACCGGCGCATCCTCATCGTGCTGGACACCGGCCGCACCTCGGCCGGACGGGTGGGCGACACCCCGCGCCTGGACCACGCCATGGACGCCGCCCTGCTGCTGACCGCCTTGGCGGGGAAGGCCGGCGACCGGGTGGACTTCATGGCCTATGACCGGACCGTCCGCGCCCAGGTGAAGGCCTCCGGCAAGGGCAGTCAGGTGCATCGGGTCGTGGAGGCCATGGCGCCGTTGGAGGCCACCCTGGTGGAGTCCGACCCCGCCGGGATGGTGGGCACGGTGCTCGCCCAGGGCCGTAGCCGCAAGTTGGTCGTGCTGCTGACCGACCTCAACGCGACCGCCCTGGAGGAGGGGTTGCTGCCGCGACTGCCGCTGTTGTCCTCGCACCACCTGTTGCTCGTGGCGGGCATCAAGGACCCGAAGGTGGAGGAGATGGCGGCCGAGCGCGGCAGCGCCGACGCCCTGTACCGGGCGGCCTCGGCCGAACGCACCCTCAGCGAGCGGCACCGGATCAGCGCCGAGTTGCGCCGGATGGGCGCCGAGGTGGTCGACGCCGGGCCGGAGCACATCGCCCCGGCCCTGGCCGACGCCTACATCAACCTCAAGGCGCAGGGGCGGCTGTAGCGCCCCGGGACCGCAGGGGCGGGACGGGCCGAACGGTGCTCCGTCCCGCCCCTTCCTTCGACCCTGAGTCGGTCGGCGCGGGCGGGACCACGTCACCGCCTCCGAGGGCGGAGGTGTCCCCTCGACGGATCGAGACCGTACGCCCGTCCCTCGTGCCGGCCACGCGCACGCGGCAGGTGACGATACGGCTCGGTGCCTAGCCGGCCACCGGGACCGCGGCGGGGGCGTCCTCGATGTCACCGGTCTCGCCCGCCTCGTGGGCGCGCTTGCCGACCGTGTACACGTACACGAAGAACAGGACCTCGGCGACCACACCGATACCGATGGCCACCCACGTGTTGGTGATCCAGCCGGTCACCAGACCCTCGATGAGCCCCGAGATGAACAGCACCAGCACCAGGCCCAGCGCCACACCGATGGCGGCGCGCCCCTCCTCGCCCAGGGCACGCAACCGGGTCCTGTCCCCGGGGGAGATCAGCGACCACCCGAGTTTGAGTCCCACGCCGCCGGCGACGAACACCGCCGTGAGTTCCAGGAGGCCGTGCGGGAGGATCAACGCGAAGAACACGTCGCCGCGCCCGTAGGCGAACATCATGCCGCCGGCCATGCCCACGTTGACCGCGTTGAACAACAGCACCGCGATGGTCGGGAGGCCGAAGGCCACACCGAAGATGATCGCCTGCGCGGCCACCCACGCGTTGTTGGTCCACACCTGGGCGGCGAACGATCCCGCCGGGTTCTCGGTGTAATAGTTGGCGAAGTCGTACTCGACGTAGCGGGCGATGGACTCGGGGGTGCCGAGCGACGCGAGCACCGCGGGGTCGTTGGCGACCCACCACCCCGTGACGGTGGCGATGGCCAGGGTGCCGGCGGTGACGCCCAGCCACCACCAACGCAGCCGGTACAGGGTCGCCGGGAACACGCGGGTGAAGAACCCGCCGAGGTCGGCCCACCCGGAGGAGTGCGCGCCCGTCACCGCCGAGCGAGCCCGCGCCACCAGGGACGAGAGCCGTCCCGAGAGCGCCGGGTCCTGCCCCGAGCTGCGCACCACCGACAAGTGGGTGGAGACCCGTTGGTAGAGCTCGACGAGTTCGTCGATCTCCTCACCCGTGAGCGAACGGCGCCTGCGCACCAGTTCGTTCAACCGTTCCCACTCCTGGGCGTGCACAGCCGCGAACACGTCGATATCCACGCATGGGACACTACTGGATCGTGACCCGACCACCGTGCTCGGTGCGACCATGGCGGGCCCGATCCGGGTAGTGTCGGTGGGACGGCTCAGAACATCCGGTGAGGGAGCGTGTACAGGTGTCCTACCCCGGCGGCGAGACCCGCGGCGACGTCTACGGCGTGACGCCGTTGGTCACGGGGGACGCGGTCGTGCTGGAACTACGCCCCGCGGGGTTCGCGACGCGCGCCGCCGCCCTGGCCATCGACGTCATCCTCCAGGTCGTCGCGCTGCTCGCGCTGGCCGTCGTGGTGATGTGGATCGGCGTCACCGTGGATCCCGCAGCGACCTCGGCCCTCTACCTGGGACTGTCGATCCTCATCCTGGTCGGTTACCCGACCGTGTTCGAGTCGCTCTCACGCGGGCGTTCGCTGGGCAAGATGGCCTTGGGCCTGCGGGTGGTCGGCACCGACGGTTCGCCGGAACGGTTTCGTCAGGCCCTGGCCCGCGCGCTCGCCGCGGTCGTGGAGATCTGGATGACCTCCGGCGTGGTCGCGCTGATCACCTCGATGATCAACCGTGAGGGCCGCCGCGTCGGCGACTTCGTGGCCGGGACCATGGTGGTCGAGGAGCGGGCCGGCGGACGCCGTCAGCAGGAGATCCCGATGCCGCCGCAGCTGGCCGGCTGGGCCGCCCAGGCCGAACTGTCCCGGCTCTCCCCGGAGTCCGCGGACGCCGCCCGCCAGTACGTGCTCCGCTACGGCGAGCTGGCCGAGCACACCCGGCACGAGATGGGCACGCAGTTGGCCGACACGGTCGCCGCCCAGGTCAGCCCGCCCCCGCCGCCCGGCACCACGCCCCCGGTCTTCCTCGCCGCCGTCCTGGCCGAGCGCCGTCGCCGCAGCATGCGGACGATGACCGGCACGGACCCCGACGCGGCCCACGGGCAGCAGTCGGCCCAGCCGCACGCGGGGCCCCGGTGGCCCGAACCCCCGCGCTGACTCAGGGGCGCCAGGAACTGAGGTAGGCCTCCTGTTCGGGGGTGAGGACGTCGATGCCCACCCCGAGCGCGGCCAGTTCCAGACGGGCGACCTCGTGGTCGATCTCCTCGGGGACCTCCACGACACCCGGTGCCGTGTCCTCGTGGGCGCCGGCCAGCCACGCGGTGGTCAGGGCCTGCACGGCGAAGGACATGTCCATCACCGCGGCCGGATGCCCCTCGGCGGCTCCGAGGTTGACCAGACGGCCCTCGGACAGCAGCAGGATCGCCCGACCGTCCTCGAACACGTACTCGTCGGCCTGTTCCCGCACTCCGCGGTCGATCCGCGCCGCCAGCGACTCCAGGGCCGGCAGGTCGATCTCCAGGTCGAAGTGGCCCGAGTTGGCCAGGATCGCGCCGTCGCGCATCACCGCGAGGTGTTCGCGGCGGATCACGTCCCGGTTGCCGGTGGCGGTGACGAACACGTCGCCGACCGGGGCCGCGACCTCCATGGAGGCGACCGTGTACCCCTGCATGACGGCGTCCAGGGCCTTGACCGGGTCCACCTCGGTGACGACCACGTTCGCGCCCATGCCACGGAAGCGTTCGGCCAGGCCACTGCCGCAGTAGCCGTATCCGGCGACCACCACGGTCCGGCCGGCCAACAGGGTGTTGGTGGCCCGCAGGATCCCGTCCACGGTGGACTGCCCGGTGCCGTAGCGGTTGTCGAACATCCGCTTGGTCCGGGTGTCGTTGACCGCCACCATGGGCAGGCGCAGCTCACCGGCGGCGCTCATCCGACGCAGTCGGATCACACCGGTGGTGGTCTGCTCACAACCGCCGAGCACGCCCTCGAGCAGGTCGGGGCGGTACGTGTGCGCGGTGTTGACCAGGTCGCAGCCGTCGTCCAGGAGCAGGTGCGGTCGGGACTCCAGGACGGTGACCAGGTTGCGGTCGTAGGCGGCGGTGTCCATCCCCGCCCAGGCGTGCACGGCCACCCCGTACTCGGCGACCAGCGCCGCCGCGGTGTCGTCCTGGGTGGACAACGGGTTGGAGGCGGCCAGCCAGACCTCGGCGCCGCCGGCCCGCAGGGCGCGCAGGAGGTTGGCGGTCTCCGCCGTCACGTGCAGGCACGCCGCCACCCGGAGCCCGTCGAGGGGACGTTCGGCGGCGAAGTTCTCGCGCACGCTGCGCAGCACGGGCATGGAGCGTTCGGCCCACGCCACACGGCGGACCCCGGCCTCGGCGAGGCCGAGGTCCGCCACCTCGTGTGAGGGAGACGTCATCAGTAGCGGTAGTGGTCCGGCTTGAACGGCCCGGCCACGTCCACGCCGATGTAGGCGGCCTGCTCCTTGGTGAGCTCGGTCAGCTTGACACCGAGCGCGTCCAGGTGGAGGCGGGCGACCTTCTCGTCGAGGATCTTCGGCAGGGTGTACACGCCCGTCGGGTACTGGTCGGTCTTGGCGAACAGCTCGATCTGCGCGATGACCTGGTTGGTGAAGCTGTTGGACATCACGAAGCTCGGGTGACCGGTGGCGTTGCCCAGGTTGAGCAGACGGCCCTCGGAGAGCACCAGGACGGACTTGCCGCTCTCCAGGGTCCACTCGTGGACCTGGGGCTTGATCTCCTTCTTGCGGATGCCGGGGATCTTCGCCAGACCGGCCATGTCGATCTCGTTGTCGAAGTGACCGACGTTGCCGACGATCGCCTGGTGCTTCATGCGGGTGATCTGGTCGGCCATGATCACGTTGAAGTTGCCGGTGGTGGTGATGAAGATGTCACCGGTCTCCAGCACGTCCTCCAGGGTGCTCACCTGGAACCCGTCCATGGCGGCCTGAAGGGCGTTGATCGGGTCGATCTCGGTGACGATGACGCGGGCGCCCTGGCCGCGCAGCGCCTCGGCCGAACCCTTACCGACGTCGCCGTAGCCACAGACCACGGCCACCTTGCCGCCGATGAGGACGTCGGTGGCGCGCATGATGCCGTCCGGCAGCGAGTGGCGGATGCCGTACTTGTTGTCGAACTTGCTCTTGGTGACGGAGTCGTTGACGTTGATCGCCGGGAAGGACAGAACGCCGTCACGCTGCATCTCGTACAGACGCAGGACACCGGTGGTGGTCTCCTCGGTGACGCCCTTGATGCCCTCGGCGATGGTCGTCCACTTGCCGGCGTCCTTCTTCAGGCTCTCGCCCAGGAGACCCAGGACGACCGCGAACTCCTCGCTGTCGGCGGTGGAGGGGTCCGGGGCGACACCGGCCTTCTCGAACTCGGCGCCCTTGTGGACGAGCATGGTGGCGTCGCCGCCGTCGTCCAGGATCATGTTGGGGCCCTCGGCGCCCGGCCAGGTGAGCGCCTGCTCGGTGCACCACCAGTACTCCTCCAGGGTCTCGCCCTTCCAGGCGAAGACCGGGACACCCTTGGGGTCGTCGACGGTGCCGTCGGGGCCGACGACGACGGCCGCGGCCGCGTGGTCCTGGGTCGAGAAGATGTTGCAGCTGACCCAACGGACCTCGGCGCCCAGGGCGACGAGGGTCTCGATGAGCACCGCGGTCTGGACGGTCATGTGCAGCGAGCCCATGATGCGGGCGCCCTGGAGGGGCTTGCTGTCCCCGTACTCGGCGCGGGTCGCCATGAGGCCGGGCATCTCGTGCTCGGCGAGACGGATCTCGTCGCGGCCGAACTCGGCCAGGGAGAGATCGGCGACCTTGAAGTCGAATGCCATGCGTTCCTCACTCGTCAAGTCGTGGTGGCGACCTCGATTCTAGGCCCGCCTTCCACCCCTGGTCACAAAGCTGACTTTGGATTGTCAGATTTGCTCCGTACACAGGTCGCTGTGGGTTACAGTCGCGTGCATGGCCGCCCGTCACGACCTTCCCACCGAGCCCAGCGATCCCATCGATCCCGTCCCGGTGCCGATCTCGGTGGCCGCCGAACGGGTCGGCGGCACGGCCCGCATGCTCCGCTATCGGGAGGCGCTCGGGCTGCTTCCCCGTACCCAGGACCCGCCGACCGGGCGCGGGCACCGCCATCGCCGGTTCACCGAGGAGGACCTGCGCACCATTCGCGCGGGTCTGGAGCTGGAGCGCGAGTTCGACATCCCCCCGGCCGCCCTGTCCTTCGCCCTGCGGGTCCTGGCCGAGCCCGAGGTCCTGGCACGGGTCCGCGCGCACGGCGAGCGGCTGGGACGGCTCGCCCCGGCGCCCACCCGCGCTCTGGACTTCGAGAAGGAGAAGGCGATGCGTCTGCTACACGCGCGTCGGCCTTCCACATCAGTCCCCTCAGAACCTTCTTCATCGCAGGCCCCACCGACCACATGACGCACTTGGATCACTTTGGTTGACCGGAGGCCACGGCCGTCACCGGACACCCAGACCAACCACCCGGCATGTTTTGGCAAAGTGCCCACGGGCTACGTCAAGACTCGTGGACAGCCAACTCGGCGCCCCGGTCTGGGAGTCTCTTCCGGACCGCGTGCGCGATGAACTCACGGACGTTGACCGCCTGCGGGCGATCTGGGCACAACACCGCCGGTGCCGGACCCCGGAGGACCGGTCGGCGGCCCGACGCGCCCTCACACACGAACGTGTCCGGGCGTGGGGGGATGATCCCGCGCTCGCGGAGCTGTTGCTGTTCGACGCCGACGAGACGGAGCCGCCCCTGACCGGGGACCGGATCGTCGAACTCTGCGCCCCGGCCGTACGGTCGTCCGCGGCGGAGGGCGCCCTGGGAACCCCTCCGTCACCCGAGGAGGCCGGCGCCCTCGCGGAGGCGGCGATCGTGCCCGCGCACCCGGTGGTGCGCGCCGCCCACGTCTACGCCGCGTGCGCCCGCGGGACGGCCGACGAACACGTGCTCCCCGACACCGACGGCTCCCTGCCGCTGCTCCCCTGGATCCTGGCCTCCCACGTGCTCCAGCGCGCCGACCACCCGCCGCTGTTCCTGGACCCGCGCAGCCCCCCGCCCCGCCTGCGTTCCCGGCAGGACGAGGCCGAGCACTTCGCGGAGCTGGTCGTGCACTTCGCCCGGTCGGTCCGGGGCGCGTTGCGCGCGGAGATCGGGTGGAGTCCGGGGTCGGTTCCGGTGCCCGACGGCCCGGTGTCCCCACTGGCGGCGGTCACCCGCAGGCGCGTTCTGGACTACGTGCGTTCGCGCAGTGCCCCGGTCGCGCTCATCCTGCGCGCCCTCGACCCCGAGGCCCGCGCCACCGTCACCTCAGGGGACGGGCGCGTCACCGAGGGCACCGCCCCGCGGGCGCCGCTCACCCCCGGTGCCGCGTACTGGTGGGCGCGTCTGGAGCTGGAGGTGGGCGAGGCCTCCCTGTCCCTCCACGTGGTGGTGCAGGACGTGGGGAGCCCGCCGTCGGGGGTGCTGGCGGTGACCGCGGACGCCCGACTGATCACCCCGGACGGGGTGCAGGAGGCCCTGCGGATGTCGGACGGCGACAGCGTCACGGTGATGCCGAGCGACTGTGTCGACGACCGGTGGCCTCAGGTGCGCGACCTGGTGGACGAGGCGGTGTCGCGCTCGATGAACGAGCTCACCCGGGTCTGACCGTCGCGCCCCGCGTTCCGCGGGATCAGCCGCTGATCGCCAGGATGAGCAGGAGCAGCAGCAGGATGACGATGGTGATGAGCACGAGCGGGATGACCCAGCCCTGCTGCAACACCGAGTCCTTCTGCTGCTGCGGGTACCGGGCGAAGGTCTGGTTGGGATTGGGCCCGCCGGTCATCCTGGGGTTCACGCCGTGCTGCTGCGGCGCGTGGGGCTGCAGACCGGGCCGCGGGTCGGACGTGCCCGGGTGCATGGCGTAGCCGCCGTGGCGCGGGTCCGAGATCATGGGGTGGCCGGGCATCCCGGGGCGCGGGTTGGACGTGCCCGGGTTCATCAGGCCGGGGTCGGGGTTGGACACCGCGGGGTTCTGGCCCAGGCGGGGGTCGGAGACCCCCGGCGGGTAACCCATCCCGGGGTGGGGTCCGGTCGACGGGTACTGACCCTGGTGGGGCTGGACCGGCGGCAGCGGCGTCCCATTGAGCAGACCCGTCTGGGCCACTTCCTGGCCCTTCTCGAAGGCCTCGGAGGTGTCGGCCTCGTCGGACTCGTGACCGAGCAGACGCATGAGGAGTCGCTGTGCGTTGGGGCGCTTGGAGGGGTCCTTGTCCAGGCAGGACTCGACGACGGGGCGCAGCGCCTCGTCGAGGCCGTCCAGGTCCGGCGGGGCGCTGACCACGCGGTGCACCACGGCGGGGACGGTGTCGGAGCCGAAGGGCGCCTTCCCGGTGGAGGCGAACGCGATCACGCTGCCCCACGCGAAGATGTCGCACTTGTCGGTGATCTCGCGCCCCTCGATCTGCTCCGGCGCCATGTAGGAGGGCGTGCCGACGATCGAGTTGGTCATGGTGGCGGTGCCGTCGTCGACCCGGGCGATACCGAAGTCGATGACCCGTGGCCCGTCGGGCCCCAGCAGCACGTTCCCGGGCTTGAAGTCGCGGTGGACGATGCCCGCCTTGTGGATGGCCACCAGCGCCGTCGCGGTGGACACGGCCAGGCGCTGGAGCGCGGCCCCGCGCACCGCGCGCCCCTTGGCGACGGACTCCTGGAGGTCCTTGCCGGGCACGAACTCACTGACCACGTAGGGCGGGTCGTGGTCGAGCCGGGCGTCGATGATCGCCGCGGTGCAGAAGGACGCGACCCGCTGTGCGGCCCGCACCTCCTTCTCGAACCGTTTACGCAGGTCGGTGTCCTGCGACCACTGGTCGTTGAGAACCTTGACCGCGACCTTCTCGCCCGTGGGGTCCTCCGCGAGGTAGACGACGCCCTGACCCCCCTTGCCCAGACGCCCGGTCACGCCGTATTCACCGAACGCGGAGGGGTCGCTCGGCAGTAGCGATTCGGAACCGGGCATCGGTCTCCTCCTGGGAGGTCGTCTCGTGCGGGGCGCACAGGACCAGGGTACGGGCAGGGTACGCCGGTGCCGTCACCTTTGCCCTGAGGGGTCCGTTAGGCCGCCGACCGACCGGCGTACCCCCTATGACTGCCGCAACCGTGAGATCGTTCCGCTTCGACCCGTACCTTTTTCGATCCCGTCACAGGCGCCCCGCGCGGAGCCCGACCGTCGCCCTAGGAGACCTTGCGCGCCTCGTCGACGAGGAGCACCGGGATGCCGTCCCGGATGGGGTAGGCCAGACCGCTCTCGTCGCAGACCAACTCGTCGGTCTCGGGGTCGTGGCGCAGCGGGGCCTGGCTCTGCGGGCAGGCCAGGATCTCCAGCAGCCAGCCGTCGATCTTCGTGCTCATGGTTCTCGTTCCTCGTGTGCTGGCCTCGTGTGAGGCTGGTTCAGGCGCGGACGATGGCCAGGACGTCGTCCCGCAGACGCGTCACTCCGGTGTCGTCGGCGGCCTCCACGTTGAGCCGCAGGAGCGGTTCGGTGTTGGAGGCACGCAGGTTGAACCAGGACCCGTCGGGCAGGGTGACGCTGAGGCCGTCGAGTTCGTCGACGGTGACACCGTCACGGCCGGCGAACGCCTCGCGTACCGCCGCCATGCGCCCGGAGGCGTCCTCGACCTCGGAGTTGATCTCACCCGAGGCCGCGTAGCGGGAGTACTCCTCCGTGATCTGCGAGAGCGACCGTTGGTCCGCCCCGAGGACACGGAGGACGTGCATCGCCGCGAGCATACCCGTGTCGGCCCGCCAGAAGTCCCGGAAGTAGTAGTGGGCGGAGTGCTCACCACCGAAGACGGCCTCGGTCTCGGCCATGGTCGCCTTGATGAAGGAGTGGCCGACCCGGGTGCGCACGGGCGCGCCGCCGTTCTCGGTGACGATCTCGGGGACGGCGGCGGAGGTGATGAGGTTGTGGATGATGGTGGCGCCCGGTTCGCGCCGGAGTTCCTGGACGGCGACCAACGCGGTGACGGCGGACGGGGGGACCGGCTCGCCCCGCTCGTCGACGACGAAGCAGCGGTCGGCGTCACCGTCGAAGGCCAGGCCGATGTCGGCACCGGTCTCGCGCACCTTGGCCTGGAGGTCGACCAGGTTGTCGGGGTCCAGCGGGTTGGCCGGGTGGTTGGGGAAGGTGCCGTCCAGCTCGAAGTACAGGGGCACGACGTCCAGCGGGAGGCCCTGTTCGAGGACGGCGGGGACGGTGTGGCCGCCCATGCCGTTGCCGGCGTCCACCACGACCTTGAGCGGGCGGGAGCCGGACAGGTCGACCAGACCGCGCAGGTACTCGGCGTAGCCCGGCAGCAGGTCCTTCTCGGTGACGGTGCCCTTCGGGCCCTCGTGCTCGGGCACACCCGCACCGTTCAGGCTCTCCTCGGCGAGCCGACGGATGTCGTCCAGGCCGGTCTCACCGCTGATCGGCGCGGCCCCGGCGCGGCACATCTTGATGCCGTTGTACTCGGCCGGGTTGTGGCTGGCGGTGAACATGGCGCCCGGCATGTCGAGGGACCCGGAGCCGTAGTAGAGGAGGTCGGTGGAGCCGAGTCCGGCGAACACCACGTCCACGCCCTGGGAGGTGGCCCCGTCCGCGAAGGCGTGGGCGAGTTCGGGCGAGGAGGGGCGCATGTCGTGGGCGACCACGACGGAGGGCGCGTCGACCACACGGGCGAAGGCGGCGCCGACCGCCCGGGCGATGTCCACGTTGAAGGTGTCCGGAATCACACCGCGCACGTCGTATGCCTTGAAGATGCTTCCGAGGTCAGCCACGTCTGCTCCGGCCAGGTCGGTTCTGCCACGAGTTCGGTCCCGCGCCCGGACTCCGGGCGCCCGTCAAAACTAGCAAGGGACCGGGCGAGAACCCCATGGGCACCGCCAGAAGTATCGTGCCGCGAACGTCACGCCCGGCCCACGGTGTGCCCGGGCCGGAACCGGCCACCGCCCCGCACCGGAGCGCGCGGTCAAGCGTGCGGGCGGCGGGGGTCGCGTTGGTCGGTCCGATCGGACTTGACCACGCGCAGGTGACCGCGGCGCAGGATCTCCTGACCCTCGCCCACGGGCTCCCCCGGGTACGGCTCGGAACGCGCCGGCGGGCGCGCCGCCTCACGTACGGCGTCGGCGAGCGCCTCCAGGTCGTCGCTGCCGGGACCACCGCCCGACGTCTCGACCGGCAGACGGACCACCTCCCAGCCACGGGGCGCCGTCAGGCGTTCGGCGTGGACGGCGCACAGGTCGTAGCAGTGCGGTTCCACGTAGGCGGCGAGCGGGCCGAGGACGGCGGTGGAGTCGGCGTAGACGTACGTGAGCGTGAAAACGGCGGGCTGCCTGCACGCAGTGCGGGAACAGCGTCGAACATGGCTCACAGCGTTCGACTGTATGCCTTTACCGAGGGACACGCCAGCATCGTTCCATGACCTACGGGGTATTTGGTGCCGCTTCTTTACCTCGGTCCGGGTCACGGGAACCCCGCCCCCGTACCCGTTCGCGCGATCGGGACGAGAAGGGGGACTACGCGGGCGGCCCGTGATGGCTTAGTCTCGAAGTGTGCGACGAGTGCGTCTTTCCAGTGGCCAACCAGACCGAGTCCGCCGCCGGGACCGCCGCGGCCGAGGCATCCGCGGCCCTCTCGTGCCCTCTGACCTGCCCGTGTTCCGGAGTCGAGCGCAGGCCTTCGACGACCTCGTCCTGGACGCGGTCGAACGCCTCGAGCGTTTGTGGGCACGGGAGTTGGCGAATGTCGACTTCCTCGTCGAGGACGTCCCCCCGCTCCCGCCCCACGGCCGGCCGACCGAGACGATCCCCTTCTCCCGCCTGGAGACCGACCCCGAGGGTCGGGCGCGGATCATCGTCTACCGCCGTCCGGTGGAGATCCGGACCAAGGACCCCGACGAGATGGCCCTCCTGGTCCACGAGACCGTGGTCGAGGAGGTCGCCAACCTGCTCGGGGTGGAACCGGAGTCCGTCGACCCGGAAGGGTAGATCGCGGGACCGTTCGGCCCGAGCCCCCACCGGTCGTGCCCACCCGCACGGCCGGTCGTGCACCGTGCGCGCGAACGGACACCTCCCGGTACCCGGGACCACCAACGCCGACCGGTGCCCCTTCGGGTGAGCCGACGACCGCCGGTCACGGCGGTGCCGGAGCCTGCGCACCGCACCTACGCCACAGGGGTGTTCTGTGAACGCACAGACCCCCTGACCCAAGGGGGGTATCGGTTCGGGCGCCGGCGGGCCCTGCTCTCTGAGAACCCGTGGAGGGTGCGTAGGTGGGATCGCGAGGAACGATCCCTCCCACCGCAGAACCCGAAGGTTCCCGCCGTGCCGTGGGGCGCCCGAACACCGGCCGAAGCGCAGCGGGGGTCCAAGGGGAACACAGCGGGGCCCGAGCGAACACCACTCAGGGAACCACTCCCGTCACGCTGTCCCGGACCACGGGCAGGCGGATCTCCGTGGGCGCCGGCCGCACCGGCAGGACGCTGATCCCCGATCCCGAACGCAGTACGCGAGCCGCGTACACCGGACCGGAGTCCTCCAGCACCTCGAGACGCACCGCGTAGCCGTCCTCCGGGTCGATGCCCGCGGGCGGGCCCCACCCGTCGGTCTCGGTGCCGAAGACGTGCGTGGTGCCCGCGGCGACCTCGGCGCGCACGGCGTCACCCATGCTGCCGTCCGCGGCGATGGGGGTGGCCACGACCCGTGCGTCGGAATCCGGAGCTCCCAGGATCACCTCCACGTC
Source organism: Nocardiopsis sp. MG754419 (assembly GCF_018207095.1). GTDB lineage: Bacteria > Actinomycetota > Actinomycetes > Streptosporangiales > Streptosporangiaceae > Nocardiopsis. The sequence continues at coordinate 64,258 of NZ_QOCZ01000020.1, forward strand.
GACCCCCTCCGGCATGTCCGGGATGACGGCGGTGCCGTTCAGAGGGCCGGTGAGCGGGTCCACGGCAGCCGTGTAGGCGGTTTCGACGACGTCCGCGTCACCCCCTCCCGATCCGGCCTCCTCGATGATCATCCCGACCACGACCGGAGCGTCGGCCTCCACCACGACCGTGCCCGGCAGACCGCCCAGGGCGCTCTCCAGGGTCATCCACGCGGAGGCGGCGGGCGGAACGTTGAGGACCATCGGGTCGTCGGGGGTCCCGGCACCGTTGCCGTCCTCGTCGGTCTCCTCGTCGTCCTCGTCCTCGTTCTCGGGACGTTCCCCGGGGACGACGTGGGCGCGGACCTCGACGGGTGCGTCCCCGGGCGCGGCCACGACCAGTCGCCGGACCCCGTCACCACCGGGGAGGCCGGGGATGACGTGTGCGACGTCGGGCGCCGAGGTGGGGGCGACCCAGTCGGTGTGCCCCTCGGTGTGCTCGGCCAGCAGGGAGGCGGCGACGCGTCCGGTACTGGTCCGCACGTGCACACCGAGGGAGCTGGTGTTCTGGATGAGTTCGGTGACGTCCACGGTGGTCGACTCCCCCGGCCCCAGGTGGATGCCACGGCTGTCGGGAGAGTACGAGGGGCCCTCCGCGGTGTAGATGTCGATGCTCGTGGTGGCCCGGAACTCCTCGGGGTTGCTCAGGTGGACCGTCAGGGTGTCCAGTGCGACACCGTCGGCGCCACCCGCCCCGGGCAGGGCGAACCAGGTGCCGATGCCCGGTTCGACGCAACGGACCTCGGTGACGGCGTCGTCGGACACCGTGGTCTGAGCGGCGTCCAGGCCGGAGGCCAGGGAGCCTTCGGCGTTCAAGGCCGTGGGCAGGGTCACGTCGCCGGTGTCGGTACGCCAGACCCGGCCGGGTTCGGTCAGTTCCTCACCGAGGAGTGCGCCGCGTTCGTCGGCGTCCTCGTCCGAGCCGCCCGGGGACTCCCGAGCCGCGTCCTCGTCGTCGTCCGCATCCTCGTCCTCGGCGTCCTCGTCCTCGTCCTCCGCGTCCTCCTCCGTGGTCTGGGTGACCGGGACGGCCCACAGGGCGCCCTCGTCGTCACGGCCGACCCGGGGGGCGAACGCCGCCACCGAACTCTCCGCACCGTCGTCCTCCGACGCGTGGGGCGCCGGGCACACGCGCGCGGCCGATTCCGGGCGGACGGTGCCCGGTTCGGACACCCCCAGCTCGGGGCTGATCGGTCGGATCGCGAAGGCCACCCCGAACAGGGCCAGCAGGGCCAACGCGACCAGCCCGAACAGCGCGAACCGGTTCTCCACGATCAGTCGCATCTAACCCTCCCTCTCGTCGTCGACGGCGTCCGTGTCGGTGCGGGCGTCACGTGTGGTGCCGGCGCGGCGTCGGCCTCCGGACTTGCGGGAGCCCGCACGCCGGGTGCCGCGTGTGCCACGACGCCGGCCCCCGACCACGGGAAGGGACCCGGTGGTGGTCGGCCCGGTGTCGGGTCCGTCGTCGACGTCCGGTGGGGCGTCGTTCCGCGCCGAGGTGTCGTCCTCGGTCTCGGTGTCTGCGCGGACGCGCCGTCCTCGGCCGGGGGCCAAGGGTCCCTTGCGCGGACGGCGGGGGCTCGGCATCGGGGTGGCCTCGATGAGTCGGCGTTCCTCCTCCGTGCGCACGCCCGGGGCGGCGAGAACCGCCACGACCAGGAGCAGCACGCCCTGGGTGAGGACCCAGGCCTGGTGCACCAGGTCCGTGTGCCAGACCCGCAGCTCGCCACCGTTGACCGGGAGGGTCCAGGCCTGGGTCCCGTTCTCGGTGTCCACCTGGGTCAGGTCGACACCGTCGAGCGTGGCCTTCCAGCCACCGTCGGCGGGTTCGGCCAGGGCCAGGCGGCGGCCGGTGAGTCCCTCACCGACCTCGGTGGAGAGGTCGTGGGCGGAGCCCTCCACGGTGAGCGTCTCCGCGGTCATTCCGTCCTCGGCGACCACGCGCAGCGCCCCGGTGGGTTCGGCGATCCGCCAGAGCCCGTAGTGGAGCGAGAGCGACTGCCGACCCAGCCCGGGGGTGCCGTCGAGGGTGTCGACCATGGTGGCGTCCGAGGGACCGCCGAGCTCGGGGCGCGGGTAGAGCACGTACTGGATGCCGTGGTCGAGCAGGGCGACCAGTTGGTCGCCGCCCTGACCGGCGGCGAGTTCGGCCACCGCGCGGTCGACGACGGCGCGGGTCTCCGGTTCGGGCATGAGCCGTTCCTCGCCCAGGCGGGGTTCGCGGCCTCGCACCACCACGTAGTCGACACCACCGTCCTCGTCGGGCGTGACGATGAGCGTGCGGGGTTGCGTACCGTCACCGCTGACGCTCACCAGTGCCCCGGGAACGGCCGGCGTCGCGTTCGCGGTGAGGGGCCCGTCGACACCGTTCCACATCCACAGTCCGGCCGCGGAGAGCGGTGTGGCCAAGGCGAGGGCGGCCACGGTCAGCGCGAAGTACCGCTTCAGGCCCCCGACCAGGCGTCGCCGGCCCCCGCCCGCTCCGCGTGTGGGTTCGCCCTTGATCATGTCGCCGAACGCCCGGGCCGCCGTCGCCGCGGTGAGCAGTACGGCGGTGGCGGCGAAGGCGAGCGCCACCCCGGGCCAGACCTGGGCGGGCGGCCCACCGAAGTAGGGCTCGATCACGATGCGGCTGGTGAGGATCGCGATGAGTAGGCCGAACAGGGCCAGGGACCAGCCCGCCGCCACGACCATCCGGTTGCGGAGCAGCAGCAGGGAGCACAGCGCCGCGGCGATGAACCCGGCGGTCACCCAGTACGGCGGCGTTCCGGGCCCACCCGGGGACAGCATGAGCAGTTCGACGGGGGTGGCACCGGGGTCGGACAGCTCGGGCCGGTGGAGGCCCGCCTCCAGCAACCACAGACTGGGGTGGGTGAGGAGTTCGAGGGTCCAGGGCATGAGCAGGACCAGTGGCACGCCCAGCCCGATGGCGACGCTGACGTAGATGCGCCGGCCCAGGTGACCGAAGGCGACCGCGACGAGCACGCCGGTGACCAGGCACAGCAGCCACACGAGCGGGACGAACGCGGTGGCGATGGTCAGGGTCAGGCCCAGCCCCCAGGCGGCCCGCCTGGACGACTTGGGCGGCATGGACACGAGCCGGACCAGGAGCAGCCCGAGCACCGGCAGGAGGGCGTGCACCAGGGCGGTGCCCAACCGTCCCTGAGCGACCGCGCTGGTGGCCATGGGGAGCAACGCGTAGGCGCCGGCCATCCACAGGCGGGCGGGGCGGTAGCCCAAGACCTGCCGCGCCAACAGATAGGCGGTCAGACCGGCCAGGGGGACGCATCCGAGCAGGATCACCATGACGGCGACCCAGGGCTGCCCCAGCGTGAGGGTGGAGAGCAGCGCCAGGAAGCCCACGTAGGGCGGGACGGGACCGTCCGTGCCCACACCGCTGTCGGGGTGCGCGGACAGGTACAGGTTCCACAGGTCCGCGGCGTTGCCCGCCACGGGCGGCAGCGCACCGCCGGCGAGCAGGGTGCCGAAGAACAGTGAGCGCTCGGCGATGATCGTCACCACCGTCAACCCGATGACGAGCATCGCCCCGGGTTGCAGGATCACGCGGCGCAGGAACGAGGTGGAGTCGTCGGCCACCCCGTCCTCCTCCTCGCCCGGCGGGGCGGTGACGGCCTGGTGGCGACCGGCGGTGTTGCCGACCCGTTCACCGGTGAGGATCCCGGTGACGGCGTCGGCGAACTGCCGGGCGGCCACACCACGGGCGAGGAAGGGCCGAATCGCGCTGTAGGTGCGGCGGCGGTCGCGGCGTCGGCGGAACCTGGCCCGGGCCAGCCGGAACGGGCGGCCGTAGACGAGGGTGATCGCGGCCGCCTCGTCCAGCGCGTTGGCCGGCTGTTTGATGAGCAGGTACATGATCACCCGCAGGAGCGAGGCGATCGAGTTGCGCAGCAGTGCGAACAGCATGCCGCCGAAGGGCAGGTTGGCGAGCAGGACGAACACCGCGTGCCGGCGGTCGACCCGGCGGGGGTGGTTGCGCGTGGCGGTGATGCGCCTGCGTCGGCGGGCCGAGGCCTCCGCGTGATAGGCCACGGCCTCGGTGACCAGACGGACCCTGAGCCCGGCGCCGCCCACACGCCAGCAGAAGTCGATGTCGTCGCGGAACAACGGGAGCGCCCGGTCGAACCCGCCGAGCCGTTTCCACACGTCACGGCGGACCAGCATGCCCGCGCTGGACACGGCCAGGACCTGCCGGGTGCCGTCGTGCTGGCCGTGGTCGAACTCACGCTGTTCCAGACCGGTCTCGCGCCGTCCCGCGCCGTCGATGGTGACGCCGACCTCCACCAGGAGACGGCGGTCGAACCAGTCACGGAGTTTGGGGCCGAGGACCGCCGAACGCGGATCCTGGTCGGCGGCGGTCAGGAGCTGTTCGAGAGTGTCCTTCTCCGGGGTGAGGTCGTCGTGGATGAGCCAGATCCACTCGGTGGCGTCGTCCTCGAAACCCCGGACGGCGGTCGTGGAGCGCGGCAGGTCCAGAGCGGCCCGGACCGCGTCGCCATAGCCCGTGTCGGCGGGCAGATCGATGATCGCGTCGTCGGGGAGGTGGCCCGCGAGGATGTCGGGGCTTCCGTCGGTACTTCCGGTGTCGGCCGCCACGACGCGCTGCACGGGCCGGGACTGGGCACGCAGTGCGGACAGGGTCTCCGGCAGCCAGCGTGCGCCGTCGTGGGACACGATGACGGCGGTGACGACGTGACGGGCGGAATCCAGGTCATGCACGGCTGTGGTGGGTTCTCTCCGGGAGAAGGGGCGGCACCCGTGTCGTACGGGGCCGGCGTGTGCTCCGGCCGCTGCGGCCGGTGGGCGCGTGAGCACGCGCGTGCGTACGCAGGGGTTCGCGAGCGCTCGCGAGGGCGAGCGCGGGACATCACGATACGCCACCTCACACCATTACGGGTCTATTCGGGCCCGGGCGACGGGGCGACCATATCGGAGCATTCACACCCACCGCCGGTGAAGGCCCCCGTCCGCGTGAACACCCACAACAGTCCCCGAACATGAAAAAAGCGCGCCCGGGCTCGTGACCCGGACGCGCCTTGGCGCCCTCTCCTAGAGCATGTCCGCCAGGAAATCGAAATCTCCCCCGGCGGCTTTCTTCAACCTCCGGCGCTCGCGCTCGGAGAGTCCCCCCCAGATGCCGAAGCGTTCGTCATGCTCCAGCGCGTATTCCAGGCACTCCGCACGCACGTCGCACGACTGACAGACCTTCTTGGCCTCACGTGTAGAGCCGCCCTTCTCGGGGAAGAACGCCTCCGGGTCGGTCTGCGCGCACAGGGCGCGCTCTTGCCAGCCCAGATCTTCGTCCGAGCCGTGCGCCAGCGGGATGACCTCGCTCATGCGCACCTCCTGTTGCCCCCATTTGATGTCCCCGACCCTTTTCATCCCCCAAGGTCGGGGCGAAATCCCACATTGGAATTACACGCGAGCACATGACCTGGGGTCAAGCGCTCAGCGTGGTAATCCACTGAATATCATGTAACGGGCCTCCAACGGCAGGCCCGCGATGTCCGTTCTGTGGATTACCACGCAATTCACGTACCTTCCAAGGTGCGCTGCTGCGAGGCGAACCGGGGTGGATCAGCGCTGGCCGTCGTTGCCGTACCAGTTCGGCTGGCCGTCGGTACCGCCCTGTCCTTGCTGGTCAGAGCCGTAACCGCCACTGGAGCCGTACTGGTTCCCGTAGGAGCCGGCGTTCGGGTCGGACGGCTCGACCCCGTTGTTCTCACCGGAGTTAAAGAATCCTTCAACTCCGCCCTCGGAGGGCGTCTCCTGCCCCTGCTGCGGCTGGTTCTGGTACCACCCGTTCTGGATGGCCTCCTGAGCCTGCTGGTCGGCAGCCGGCTGCCCCTCGTAGGACTGCGGGGCGTACTGGGAGGGGTCGTAGCCCTGTCCGTACTCCGCGGGCTGTGCGGGCTGCTGGGAGGCGTCCTGGCCGTACTGCTGACCGTAGGCGTCCGCGCTGTACTGCTGCCCGTAGGCGTCGGTACCGTACTGCTGGCCGTAGGCCTGCTGGGCCGGGTCCTGACCGTAGGCCTGCTGGTCACCCGTGCCGTACTGCTGGGCCGGGTCCTGACCGTAGGCCTGCTGGGCGCCGGTGCCGTGCTGCTGCGCGTAGGCGTCCTGGCCGTAGGCCTGCTGCGCACCGGTCGCGAACTGCTGGCCGTAGGCCTGCTGGGCCGGGTCCTGACCGTAGGCCTGCTGGGCGCCGGTGCCGTACTGCTGGCCGTAGGCCTGCTGGGCCGGGTCCTGACCGTAGGCCTGCTGGGCGCCGGTGCCGTACTGCTGACCGTAGGCCTGCTGGGCCGGGTCCTGTCCATAGGCCTGCTGGTCACCCGTGCCGTACTGCTGCGCGTAGGCGTCCTGGGCGTAACCCTGCTGCGCACCGGTCCCGTACTGCTGAGCGGCGACGTCCTGGCCATAGGCCTGCTGCGCCGGGTCCTGACCGTAGGCCTGCTGGACCGGGTCCTGACCGTACGCCGGCTGACCGAAGCCCTGCTGGACACCGGCGCCCGGCGGGAAGTGCTGGGGGTACTGGGCCTGCTGCGGCTGCGCGCGCGGCACCAGAGTGGGGTCGTTGAAGGCCTTCAGCAGGGCGAAGCCGAAGAAACCGAGGACGGCGCCCTGGGCGGCCCGGGAGAGGAAGGCGGCGAACGCCAGGCCACCGTTGGGGGCGTCGATGAACCCGCTGATCAGACCGATCAGGCAGAAGAGCAGACCGACACCGGTCATGATCATCGCGGTGAGGACCACCGGGAACGCGTTGGCGCGGCTGCGCTCACCGGTCAGGACCAGTGCCACTGCGGCGACCAGCAGCAGGGTGACGGTGATGCCGTAGAAGGACGAACCGGTCCCGCCCATGGCCCCGGCGAAGCTCCCACCGATCTCGCTCGAGATGATGATCAGATCGATGAGTCCGGAGAGCATCACGACGCCCACGGACCCCAACAGGACCCAGGCCCCTGGCAGGCGCAGGCGTTCTAGTGTTTCGTTGTTCAAGAGAGGTTCCCCTCTGCTGCTTCGCCGTCGCGTCGGAGGAAGCTTGGCATATCGTCGGACTGTCGGGTGAATCGGCTCGACCGTGCGTGGACGGGACTCAAAGGGACACCGGACGCGGAGCCGATGGGGTGGGATGGCGACCGGGGCCGGAAGGTTCGCATAACGCTCGCACCGAATCGGTCACGACGGATCGCGCCCAGTGAGGGGCAGACGACCCATACGCCCATCCAGCCTGCCAGACTTGGGCGCATGCGGATAGTCGTACCGGCCGGCGGTATCGGCGGCGCGCGTTTCCTCCGTGGGCTCAAGGCCGCCCTCGGGACGGACGCGTCGACCGGCACGGACCAGGCCACAGACCACCAGATCACCGTCATCGGCAACACCGGCGACGACATCACCCTCTTCGGCCTGCGGATCTGTCCCGACCTGGACACGGTGATGTACACCCTGGGCGGTGGGATCAACGAGGAGCAGGGGTGGGGCAGGACCGACGAGACCTTCGCGGTCAAGGAGGAACTCGCCGCCTACGGGATGAAACCCACCTGGTTCGGGCTCGGCGACCGGGACACCGCCACGCACATCGTACGGGCGCAGATGATCGCCGCGGGCTACCCGCTCTCGGCGATCACCGAGGCCCTGTGTGACCGCTGGAAGCCCGGCGTGCGCCTGCTTCCGATGACCGACGACCAGGTCGAGACGCACGTCGTCGTCGAGGACGAACAGGGACGTCGCGCCCTCCACTTCCAGGAGTGGTGGATCAAGCACCGGGCCGCGCTGCCGGCCCGGGAGATCATCGGGCTCGGCGCCGACGACGCCCGGCCGGCCCCCGGAGTCCTCCGCGCCATCCGTGACGCGGACGTCGTCCTCCTGCCCCCGTCCAACCCCGTGGTGAGTGTGGGGTCCATCCTCGGCATCCCGGGGATCCGCGAGGCCCTGGTCGACAAGACCGTGGTGGGGGTCTCCCCCATCATCGGCGGCGCGCCCGTGCGCGGAATGGCCGATGCCTGCCTCACCGCGATCGGGGTGGAGACCGCCGCCGGAGCGGTCGCCGAACACCTGGGCGCGGACCTGTTGGACGGTTGGCTGGTCGACGAGGCCGACGCCGACACCAAGGTCGACGGGATCGAGGTGCGGTCCCGCCCTCTGTACATGAGTGACCCGCGGACGACGGAGGACCTCGCCCGCGCCGCCCTGGACCTGGCGCTGGAACTGCGCGGGGACGGAGAGCGATGAGCCCGGGGTTCCGGGTACGCGGCCTGGCGGGCATTCCCGAGGTGCGCGCGGGCGACGACCCGGCCGCTCTCATCGTCGACGCGGTGGCGGCCTCCGGCGATCCCCTGGTCGACGGGGACGTGCTGGTGGTCACCTCCAAGATCATCAGCAAGGCCGAGGGGCGCGCGGTGCGGATGGGCCGTGAGGAGGCCATCGACGCCGAGACCGAACGCGTGGTGGCCCGCATGGGGAGCACCCGGATCGTGCAGACCCGCCAGGGCCTGGTGATGGCCGCCGCCGGGGTGGACGCCTCCAACGTCGAGCCCGGAACGGTGTTGCTGCTGCCGGAGGACTCCGACGTCTCCGCCCGTGCGTTGCGCGCCGGGATCACCGAGCGCCTGGGCGTGCGGGTCGGCGTGGTGATCTCCGACACCTTTGGACGCCCGTGGCGGGTGGGACAGACCGACGTGGCCATCGGGGTGGCCGGACTCCGTGCCCTCCAGGACCTGCGCGGCACGGTCGACACCCACGGCAACCTCATGGAGGCCACGGTCAACGCGGTCGCCGACGAGATCGCCGGCGCCGGTGAGCTGGTCAAGGGCAAGACGAGCGCAGTCCCGGTGGCCGTGGTGTCCGGCCTGGGCCCGCTGGTCACCGACGAGGACGGTCCGGGGGCCGCGGAACTGATCCGCCCGGCCGACGCCGACCTGTTCCGGTACGGGTCGCGCGACGTGGTGCCGGCCCGGCGGACCGTGCGTTCCTTCTCCGACCGTCCGGTCGACCCGGCGTCGGTACGTCGCGCCGTGGCCACCGCGGTGACGGCGCCGGCGCCGCACCACACGACGCCCTGGCGGTTCGTCCTGGTGGAGTCGGCGCGCACCCGTAAGCGGTTGTTGGACGCCATGCTCCAGGCCTGGGTGGGCGACCTGCGCTCCGACGGGTTCACCGAGGAGCAGATCGCGCGCCGGACCCGCCGCGGCGACGTGCTGCGCGAGGCCCCGTCCCTGGTGGTCCCGTTCCTGGTCGCGGACGGCGCGCACCCCTACCCGGACGAGCGCCGGGCCGACGCCGAGCGGTCGATGTTCCTGGTGGCCATGGGCGCCGGGGTGCAGAACCTGCTGGTCGGGCTCGCCATGGAAGGGCTGGGTTCGGCCTGGATCTCCTCCACGATGTTCTGCGCGGACGTGGTCCGCGAGGTACTGGAGGTGCCCGCCGACTGGCATCCGATGGGCTCGGTGGCCGTGGGGTACGCGGCCACGCCTCCGGGGGACCGGCCCCCGCGGGACCCGGAGGACTTCGTCGTGGTGCGCTGAGCACCCGCGCACGCCCCTCGACCTCCCGACGCGCCGTCCGTTCCACGGGCGGCGCGTCCTCATGTCGCCGTCACCCCGACGGCGGCATGCTGGTCCGACGCGCGACCGTCGAAGGGGGCCCGGGTGAGCGTCGAGGAGTACGCGATCGCCACGTTGATCGTGGTGGTGGCGGTCATAGTGGGGCAGTTGATCTCCGGGCGCATCCGGGTGCCCGGCGCGGTGGTGCTGGTGGTGCTGGGGATGCTCCTGGGCGCGACCCCCTGGTTGCACTCGTTGTCCATCACCCCCGAGATCATCCTTCTGGTGTTCCTGCCGCCGCTGATCTACAACGCCGCGTTCTTCTCTTCTCCGAAGGACATGCGGGACCTGATGCGGCCGATCATCGTGATGTCGGTGGGGATGACCCTGGCCACGGCGTTCGGGCTGGCCGGGATCGTCTACCTGCTGTTGCCGGACGTGGGCTGGCCCGCCGCGATCGCGTTGGGGGCCGCGGTGGCCCCGACCGACGCCGTGGCGGCCTCCGCGATCCTCAAACGCGCGGGCACGCCACGGCGGGTGCTGACCATCCTGGAGGGCGAATCGCTGATCAACGACGGCGTGGCGCTCACCCTGTTCAGCCTGGCGGTCACCGCGATGATGCATCCCCTCACCCCGGGGGACGCGTTCCTGGAGCTGGGCAAGGTCGTGGTGGGCGGACTGTTCTACGGGGCGCTGGTCGCCGTGGTGATCGTCTGGGCGCGCGCCCGCATGCGAGACGCCTCCCTCCAGCTGATGACGGCGTTGATCACCCCCTTCGTGGCCTACATCCCCGCCGAGATGGCGGGGTTCTCCGGGGTTCTGGCGGCCGTGGTGGCCGGCTTCTACCTGGGCACGCACGGGGAGGGGCTGTTGCCGCCCCGGGTTCGGGTGAGCGGCAGAACCATCTGGGGCACGCTCGTGGGCCTCCTGGAGGCGATGCTGTTCGTGCTCCTGGGGTTGCAGTTGGACGCGGTGATCACCTCGGTGCGCGGCAGCCTCGACTTCGCGCACCTCGTGCTGGTCGCGTTGGCGGTGACCGCGACCGCGGTCGTCCTGCGCATGGTGCTGATGCTGGTCATCATCCCGATCCAGCGGTACGTGCCGCGCATGAAACTGGACGTGTCGTCGTTCCGTGAGCGCGTCGCGATCGGGTGGAGCGGTATGCGCGGGGCGGTGTCCCTGGCGATCGCCCTGTCGTTGCCCGCCACCCTGAACGGGGTCCCGTTCACCGACCGGGGCGCGTTGATCTTCGTGGCCGGGGTCGTGGTGATGGGAACACTGGTGGGGCAGGGCACGACGCTGCCGTGGCTGTTGCGCCGGATGGGGCTGACCGACGAGGGCACCCGCCAGCGGGAGTACCTCCGGGCGCAGTACGAGATGGACTGCGCGGCGGTCCGCAAGGTGGACGAGATGCTCACCGAGGGCGAGGTGGCGGAGAAGGCCGCGGACGCGATGCGGGGGCGCTACGTGCGACGGCTCGGCCACCTCAAGGAGATGCTCGACGGCGAGGACGATCTGCTGGACCGGTTCAAGGCCGACGCCAAGAGCCGGGTCGCGGTGTTGGGGCAGGTCGACGACGCTCGCCGGGACGCGCTCATGTCCCTCTACCGCTCGGGGGAGATCGACCACGACGTCTTCTCCCGGATGACGCACGAAATGGACCTGCACGACAAGAGCGGACGCTTCGACTCGTGATCACGGTCGGTACGGAGTACCCAAGAAAACTACAAACTTTCTTAACATTTCCGTTGACGGGCCTCCGAGGTAACTCTAAGGTCTCCTAACAATTACAGGCTCGCAGAGCACCTTCGTCTCCCCGCTCGACGAAAGGAAGCACCCCCGCATGCTCATCGCCCGAAACGCACGGCTCGCCCTCTTCGGCGGGCTGGCCGCCGCCACCACCGTGCTCGTCTCCTCCTGTGGTGCGTCCCCCGAGACCGCCCAGGCCGAGACCGTGTCCGACGCCGTCGAGATCCGGCAGACCGACCAGTGGCTCACCGGCTACTGGCACAACTTCGACAACGGCTCGACCGTCATGCCGCTCTCGGAGATCCCCTCCGAGTACAACCTGGTGGCGGTCTCCTTCGCGGACAACCACCCGGAGCTCGACGGCGGCATCACGTTCGAGCTGGCCTCCGACGAGCTGGACGGCTACACCGACGCGCAGTTCCGTGAGGACATCACCGCCCTGCAGGACGAGGGCCGCAAGGTGATCATCTCCGTGGGCGGCGAGCTCGGGCACGTCGACGTCACCGACCCGACCCAGGCCCAGAACTTCGCCGACACCACCTACGAGCTCATGCAGGACTACGGGTTCGACGGGGTCGACATCGACCTGGAGCACGGCATCGACGCCGCCCACATGAGCGACGCCCTGCACGACCTCAGTGACCAGGCCGGATCCGACCTGATCATCACGATGGCCCCGCAGACCATCGACTTCCAGAGCCCCGACGCCGGGTATTACCAGCTGGCGGAGAGCACCTCCGACATCCTCACCATCGTGAACATGCAGTACTACAACTCCGGTTCGATGCTGGGGTGCGACGGCAACGTCTACGAACAGGGCACCAGCGACTTCGCCGCCGCCCTGGCCTGCATCCAGCTGGAGATGGGCCTGAGCCCCGACCAGGTCGGTCTGGGTCTGCCGGCCACGCCCGACGCCGCCGGCGGCGGCCACATGCCCCCGAGCGACGTCGTCGCCGCGCTGGACTGCCTGCAGACCGGTGAGAGCTGCGGCGCGTTCTCCCCGGAGAGCCCCTACGGCCCGATCGGCGGCGTGATGACCTGGTCCGTCAACTGGGACGCGACCAACGACTACGACTTCGCCCGGACGGTCTCCGCCGCTCTGGAGTGATCCGAGCACCCGCGGGGCACTCCCACCCGCGGCACGCGGCCCCACCTCCCGGGGCCGTACCCACAAGGGGCGGGACGCCGACACCGGCGTCCCGCCCCGCGGCGTTCACACGAGAGGCAGGGTGGGACGCAGGATGCCGGGGGCGACGCCGTCGCTGGCCTCGGCGGCACGTCGGCGCTCCTCGGAGACCGGGCCGTAGGTGGTGGTGCGCTGACGCACCGGGCGCCCGGTCGGCTCCACCAACGCCTCGATGTCGCTGATCGTCTTGTAGGAGCCCTGTCCCGAACCCGCCATCCGGCTGATGGTCTCCTCCATGAGGGTGCCGCCCACGTCGTTGACCCCGCCGTCGAGGAGCCGGCGGAAGGTGTCCTCGGCGAGTTTGACCCAGGAGCCCTGGATGTTGTCGATCTGTCCGTGCAGGAGCAGTCGGGCCAGCGCGTGCACCGCGCGGTTCTCCCGGACGGTGGGGCCGGTCCGGGCCAGCCCCGCCAGGTAGATCGGAGCGCTGGTGTGCACGAACGGCAACAGGACGAACTCGGTGAACCCGGGCCGCCCGTTGCGCTCGCGCGAGCGCTCCTGGAGCGAACGCAGCAGCTTGATGTGGGCCACCCAGTGGTGCGGGGAGTCCACGTGCCCGTACATCATCGTGGACGTCGTCGGGATCCCCAGGTCGTGGGCGGTGGTGATGACGTCGATCCACTCGGAGGCGGGCAACTTGCCCTTGGTGAGGATCCACCGGACCTCGTCGTCGAGGATCTCCGCGGCCGTCCCCGGGATGGAGTCCAGGCCCGACTCACGGGCGCGGGAGAGCCAGTCGCCGATCGACAGGTTCGTTCGCGCGGCGCCGTTGACGACCTCCATCGGGCTGAACGCGTGGACGTGCATGTCCGGAACGCGCGCGCGGACGGCGGCGGCGATGTCGAAGTAGGCGGTGCCGGGCAGGTCCGGGTGGATGCCTCCCTGCATGCACACCTCGGTGGCACCGGCCTTCCACGCCTCCTCGGCGCGGTCGGCGACCTGGTCGAGGGAGAGGGTGTAGGCGTCCGCGTCGGTGCGGCGCTGGGCGAAGGCGCAGAACCGGCAGCCGGTGTAGCAGACGTTGGTGAAGTTGATGTTCCTGGTGACGACGTAGGTGACGTCGTCACCGACGGTGTCCCGGCGGATCCGGTCGGCCAGGCCGGTGAGCGCCTCCAGGGCGTCGCCGTCGGCGTGCAGCAGGGCCAGCGCCTCGGCGTCGCTCAGACCGGCCGGGTCGCGTTCGGCGCTGCGCAGGGCGGCGGCGATCTCGGGATCCGTCCGCCGGGGCACGGCGCCCTGACGGTCGACCCCGGGCGTGAGTTCGTCCCAGTCGCCGTAGACCGCGTCGAAGTCACCGCGCCGGTCCTCGGTACGGCCCTCGGTGTCGATCCCGGTGTGCAGGTCGGTGCGACCGGAGGAGACCAGGACCGCGTCGGGTTCCTGCCAGGGCCGGCCCACCAGCGGCGCGTCCTCGCGGGCCAGACCGGTGTCCGGGTCGACCAGGGCGTCGACGTGCGCGCGCAGCCGCGGGTCGATCCAGGGTTCGCCGGCCCGGATGTACTCGGGGTAGACGGTGAGGCGCTCGCGCAGGGTGAACCCCTGGTCCGCGGTGCGCGCCGCGAGGTCGTCGATCTGCGGCCAGGGACGTTCGGGGTTGACGTGGTCGGCCGTGAGCGGGGAGACGCCGCCCCAGTCGTCGATGCCCGCGCGGATCATGAGGGCGTACTCGTCCACACCGCCGTGCTCCGCGCCGATGAGGTTCGGCGGCGCCTGGATGTGGGCCTTGGGGCCCATGACCAGGCGGGTCACGGCGATGGTGGCGGCCATCGCCTCGCGTTCGGCGTCGGGACGGTGCATCATCGCGGTGTCCGGCTTGGCGCGGAAGTTCTGCACGATGACCTCCTGGACGCCGCCGTAGCGGCGGGAGACCCCGCGCATCGCGAAGATCGACTCCACCCGGTCGGCGAGCGTCTCACCGATGCCCAGCAGGATGCCGGTGGTGAAGGGGACGCTGGAGCGGCCGGCGTCCTCCAGGGCGCGCAGGCGGACGGCGGGGTCCTTGTCCGGGCTGCCGTAGTGGGGCCGGCCCTTCTCCTCGAACAGACGCCGCGAGGTGGTCTCCAGCATCATGCCCATCGACGGTGAGACCGGCTTGAGGCGTTGGAGGTCCGACCAGGTGAGCACCCCGGGGTTGAGGTGCGGCAGCAGCCCCGTCTCCTCCAGGATCATGATCGCCATCGCGCGCACGTACGAGAGTGTGTCGTCGTAGCCGCGCGAGTCGAGCCATGCGGCGGCCTGCTTCCACCGGTCCTCGGGGCGGTCGCCCAGGGTGATGAGCACTTCCTTGCAGCCCATCTCGGCGCCCTTGCGGGCGATGTCCAGTACCTCGTCCGGGGACATGTAGGGGGAGTCGACCCTGCCGGGGACCGTGGCGAAGGTGCAGTAGTGGCATCGGTCACGGCACAGGCGGGTCAGGGGGACGAACACCTTGCGGCTGTAGGTGATGACGCCGCCGCGTCCGGACGCCTCCAGGCCGGCGTCGCGTACCCGTCCGGCGTGGTCCAGCAGGTGATCGAGGTCCTCTCCACGGGCGTGGAGCAGGGTCTCCGCCTCCGTGGCGTCCAGGGTCTTGCCGTCACGGGCCCGGGCCAGCGCCCTGCGCATGGCCGACGCCGTGGGCGTGGGGATGGGGGCCGGGTCGTTCGCACCACTCATACCGGCCCACCCTACGCTCCGGGGGTGGGCCGGCCCCGACCGCCACCCGGACGGTCACCGCACCGGCCGCACGACCAGGGGCACGATCGGGCGCCGCGGTCGGGCCGCATGTACGGGCGCGTGGACCGACCAGGCCCGGCGACGGGGGCTGTGGACGACCGGGAGTGTGGGGGTGCGCACGGTTAGGCTGGCGGAGTGCTGACTCGGCTGCGACGTAACGCGTGGGTGCGCCTGGCCCTGCTGTCGGTGGTGGGCGCCTGCGCGGGCGCCGCCCTGTACGCGAACTGGAACCAGGCGCGCGAGGCCGTGTCCGCCCTCCCCCTGTGGGTCCTGCCCGCCGCGGTGCTCGCGGGCATGCTGGGGTTGGCGGCGCAGATGCTGGCCTGGCGTTCCCTGCTGGCCGGCCTGGGCTCCCCGCTGCCTCGACCGGCGGCGGCCCGGGTGATGTTCGTCGGACAGCTCGGCAAGTACCTTCCGGGGTCGGTGTGGGCGTTCGTCGCCCAGGTGGAGCTGGCCCGGGACTGGAACGTGCCGCGCGCCCGGGGGGCCGCGGCGACGTTGGTGGCGATCGCCGTGACGGTGGCCGTGAGCCTGGCCGTGGCCGCGGTGGCGCTGCCGTTGTCCTCGGCCGAGGCCGCGCGACGCTGGTGGTGGGCGCTGGCCGCGGCGCCGCTGCTGCTCGCCTGCCTGCACCCACGCGTACTGAGTCGGGGAATCGGGCTCGCGGCCCGCCCCTTCGCCCGGTTCCGCGAGGTGGTGGAGGCGGGTCCCCTGCGGATCGGGGGCGCGGCGGTGACCGCCGCCGTCGGCTGGACCCTGGTGGCCTGGGTCCCTCTGGGAACGCACGTGTGGCTGCTGACCTGGGCGGTGGGCGGTGACGCCCTGGCCTCGGCGGGTCCGGCGGTGGGCGCGTACGCGCTGGCCTGGACGCTGGGCCTGCTGGTGGTGTTCGCCCCCGCCGGCTTGGGCGTGCGCGAGGTGGTGCTCGTGGTGGCCCTGGCCCCGGTGGTGGACGCCGGTGCGGCGCTGGTGGTGGCGGTGCTCTCCCGGTTGGTGATGACCGTGGCGGACCTGGGCTGGGCGGGTCTGTCCCTGGTGCTCACCCGCTCCCCGGTGCGGCCCCCGGCCTCCGATCGGGTCTGATCGGTGTCGGGCCGGCCCGGCTCCGATCGGTGGGCGCGGGTGAGGCACGGGAACGGCGCCCGGCCGTGTCCTGGCGGTTCTGCGTCCCCGCTTCGGCGCCCTTGTGGGCACCGGAGGCCGGAATCCCGGTGTCGTGGCGCCCGTCCTCAGACCCGGAGCAGGCGGTCCATGTAGTCCTCCCAGTACGGTGCGGCCGACACGGGGCGCACCGCGGCGCGCAGTCGCTCCGGGGTGCCCGGAGCGTAGAACCCGCGCAGGGCCCGCGCCAGGTCGGCGACGTCGTCGGGGGCGCACAGGACACCGTCCACACCGTCGCGCACGTGGTCGGCGAGGGCGCCGGCGCGGGTGGCGACCACCGGCAGCCCGTGCTCGTGGGCCAGCCACACGTTCTGGCTGGCGGTGGCGGAACGGTAGGGCAGCACCACGGCGTCCGCCGCGGCGAACAGGTCGGGAAGTTCCTCGGCGGGCACGTAGCCCTCGCGAAAACGCACGCGGTCGGCCACGCCGAGCTCTCGGGCCAACGCGGCGAGGTCGGCGGAACCGCCCCAGAACTCACCGGCCACGGTGAGCGTGACGTCGTCCGGTGTCCCCTGCGCGGCGAGCGCCCGCAGCAGCAGGTCCACGCCCTTGTAGGGGCGCACGATCCCGAGGAAGAGCAGGTGCCGCCGCTCCCCCGGCTCCGGTGCCCGATGTTCCCCGGTGTCGGGCAGGTGCGGGGGCATGCGCGCCACCACCGGGGCCGGACGTCCGAGGCCCAGCAGCCCCTCGGCGAGGTGGGCCTGCTCGGCGGCGTGGGTGAGGACCCCGTCGACGCGGCGCAGCAGCGCGCGGACCAGGGAGATGTCCACGGCCCGACGCTCGTGCGGCAGGACGTTGTGGCACAGCACCACCACACGTGTGCGGGAGGAGCGCACCGACCGCAGTCCCGCGAGGATCCCCAGGTAGGCGGGGACCTGGACCGGTGAGAACAGGGTCAGGACCACCAGGTCCTCGGTGCGGGCCAGCCGACGGCCGGTGAGCCACCAACCGTCGGGGCGGTACCAGGCCAGGTCGTGGTGGGTGTCCGGGAACGGCTCCCCCTCCGGGTCGGCGACGGTCTGCTCCCCCGGGTAGAGCATCGCCGGATACTGCGCCAGCCACGACTCGACCCGGGTGCGGTGCCCCCGCCCGGCCAGCCGATGGGCGAGTTCGGTGGTGTGCCGGGCACCGCCGCCCTTGTAGGGGTGGGCGGGCCCGACGAGCGTGATCCGGTGGTTCACGTGTGCTCCCTGGAACGCACGATGAGGTCGGCCAACAGCGCGATCGCCGCGATGAGCAGCCCGGTCATGAGGATGAAGACCGTGTTGTTGGGCAGGTAGAACGGGCTGTGCACCTGGTCGTAGACGAACTTGGCCGTGCCGATGCCCAGCAGCCACAGTGCGGGGGGCATGAGGACCTTGAGCGGGTTGAAGTACATGACCATGCGCAGCACCTGGAGGATGTACCGGTAGGCGTCGCGGACGAAGTGGAACTTGGAGGTTCCGGCCCGCTTGGCGTACTCGATGGGCACGTACCTCACCTGGTGCTGGTTGGACAGGAACGCCAGCGTGATGGTGGTGACGCACGAGAACCCGGGGGGCAGCAACCGCAGGTAGGGCCGGGCCACGTCCTTGCGGAACACCCGCAGACCGGAGTTGAGGTCCGGGATCCGGGTGCCGGTGAGGAGTTCGGCGGTCTTGCGGATCGCCCACTTGGCGGGGACCCGCAGCATCTTGTGGGTCCCCATCTCCTGGGTGCGCGCCCCGACGACCTGGTCGATCTCGGGGTCGGCGTCGAGGGTGGCGACCAACTCGGGGATGCGCTCGTTGGGGTAGCTCATGTCGGCGTCGGTCCACACGACGAACTCGCCCCGGGCCCGCCGGCTGCCCACCCTTCGGACGGTGCCGGCACCGCCGTTGTGACCGAAGGCCACCACCTTCATGTGGGGGAACAGGTGCTCGACCTCGCGCAGCCGGTCCAGGGTGCCGTCGTCGGAGGCGTCGTCCACGGCGAGCAGTTCGTACCCGTACCCGGAGGCGTCCATGGCCGAGCAGATCCGCTTGACCTCGTCGACGACGTGCTCTTCCTCGTTGTAACAGGGCAGGACGATGGTGACCCGAACGGGCGGGTCGTCGGTGCGCTCACGTTGCTGTTCGGTGTCGGCGTGACTCATGCGGTTCTTCTCGACGGGCGGGCTTCTCGACGGGTCGGCCGGTGGTGGGGGCCCCGGCGCGAGGGTCGATGGGGACGTTCGGGCGGGTGGCGCGACTCGGGTCACTCCGGTGGCGGTGGGACGACGGTCCACACACTGCCGCGGAAGTCCCAGGAGCCGGTGGGGGGTGTCATGAGCGTACTCGGGTCCATGTCGGCGACGACGTGGAAATGCCGTTGGGGGTCGACCGCGCCGTCGACGATGTCGTCGAGCGTCCCCCACTCCGGTGCGGCGAGGACGGGCGTGCGGTCGCGCTCGTAGGCGGCGGCCACCACCCGGTCGACCGCCTCCTGGTACGGCTGGTCCAGCACCGCGGTGGGCGCGCCGCACACGTTGCGGAGCAGCGGCATGTAGGCGCCCGCCATCCCCGAGTCCACCACGAT
This sequence comes from Nocardiopsis sp. MG754419, assembly GCF_018207095.1. Classification (GTDB taxonomy): domain Bacteria; phylum Actinomycetota; class Actinomycetes; order Streptosporangiales; family Streptosporangiaceae; genus Nocardiopsis. The sequence continues at coordinate 83,200 of NZ_QOCZ01000020.1, forward strand.
GACCGAGGCGTCGGGGGGCAGCGACGAGCACAGGCGTTCGGTCGCGGCGACGGTGCCGACGTCCTGCCGGTACCCCATGATCCCCGCCCCGGAGGTGACGAGCGTGGGGCTGAGCAGGGCCACGGAGGCACCGGCGGCGACCACCGTCGGGAGCGTGCGCATGAGCGGACCGCCGCGCGAGTACCTGACGGACCGTTCGCAGTAGTGGGTGAGTCGGGCCAGGAACCACACGGCGAACAGGATGAACGCCGGGATGACCAGCACGATCAATCGTCGGCTGGCCCAGGGGTGGTCCGGGGTGATGGCCGGACGCAGCAGGGTGGTGGCGACCGTCCACACGAGCACCATGGCGGGCAGCAGCCATTGCGGGTCGCGCCACAGGGCGAGCCGCCGCAGGACCAGGGCGACCCCCGCGGTCGCGAACAGCACCGTGCCCAGTCCCACGTACCAGCCCACCCAGTACAGGCTCATGTCGTAGTAGGTCCGGCCGCCCTCGATCGGCAGACCCTCGATGTCCTGGACCGCGGCCACCCACTGGTCGGTGAAGTCGCTGCCGTGCCCGTAGTCCGGCCACAGCAGCGGCCGGATCGCGAAGCCCAGCATGACGAGGACCGCGCACACCCCGACCGCCCCCGGCAGCCACCGCACGCGTTCGGTGTGCGGTGGCCCGTAGCGCCACAGCGCGGCCGTGAGGACGACGGTCAGGAGGATGACGGCCCCACTGATCAGGAGCAAGGGGTGGAGGGAGTCCGACAGGTACTCCAGGTAGGGCAGGGAGTAGCCGTAACCGGCGACGAGGCCGTAGCCCACACCCACGGCGAGCCCACCGAGCAGGGGCAGGGCCTGGCCGCGCCGGGCCACCAGCAGCAGTCCGACGAACCCGACCACCGGGAGCAGGTCGCGAATGGCGTCGATGCGCACGAGCACCCCGAGGCCGAGCACCACGCCCGCCACGGCGGCGAGGGTGTGCGGGGCGTCCCACCGGTCGGTGAGGGACCGCCGTCGGGTCAGGGCGTCGAAGGCGAGGAGGAGCCCGCCCAGGAGAAGGATCTGCGCGAGCGGCTCACTGTAGGTGAACCGGCTGACCCACTGCTGGGGCAGGCAGACCGCCAGGACCAGGGCTGCCAGGGGCGCCCACCGGGCGCCCACCAGGCGGGCGGTGAGCCCCGCGAACGTGAGGACCCCGACCGCGCCCAGGATCGGCGTGGTGACGAGCATGCCGTCGAGGCCGCCCAGCCAGTACCCGACCGACAGCACCAGGGGGGCGCCGGCCAGGAACTGCGGCCAGATGACGTCGTCGCGCTGGTAGTGGGCCAGGCTCTGGTAGCCCAGTGCGGGGTCGTTCCCGGCGATGAGCTCCTTCTGCTGGGGAATGGGCAGGAACCCGTTCTCGGCGATCCAGGCCGTGTACATCGCGTAGGAGGCGGGGTCGCGCCGGATGACCAGGGCCTCGGCGTGATAGGCGATCTGGACCGCGGCGAAGGCGACGGTGATGGCCAGGACCGCGACCACCGGCCACCACGGCACGTGGTCCTCGTCGAGGTCGGGGAGCAGACGGGACGACAGCGCGCAGGCCACCAGGACCGCGGGCAGCCCCAGCAGGAGTCCGAGCAGCGGGGTGAACCATCCCGCGACCAGCAGGGGGAAGGCGACGAGGAGCCAGGCCGACAGGGCGATCGCGGGAAGCGCGGTCACACGGGCGAGGAACCGTCCGGGAAGCAGGCGCATGGGGCAACTCTGGCAGTTCCCGACCGGTGACGCACACCGTACCGACGCTCCGGCGCGGGCGGGACGCTCGCCTCGATCCCGTCCCGAGCCCCCGGACCGTTCCACCTACCATGAGGGCCATGTCCGATTCTCCCGCGCCGCTGTGGCGCGCACTCGTCGCAACCGACCCCACCCGCCCGTTCGTGACCTCCTACGACGACCTCGGTGACCGGGTCGAGTTGTCCCGGGCCACTCTGGACAACTGGGTGTCCAAGACCTCGAACATGTTGGTGGACGGCTTCGGCACGCAGCCGGGCGACCGTGTGGCCGTGGCCCTGCCGCCGCACTGGCAGTCGCTGGCCTGGGTCCTGTCCTGCTGGTCGGTGGGCGCGACGGCGGTGCTGGGCGCCGCGGGCGGGGTGGCCCCCGGCACCGAGGTCGCGGTCGCCGACCCGACCCGGCTCGACGCCGCCCTGGACGGGGGCGCGGAGGAGGTCGTGGGCACCTCCCTGGACTCGTTGGGCATGCCGCTCAAGGAGGTCCCGGCGATGGTCACCGACTACACGTTGGAGGCGCGCGGGCACGGCGACCACTTCCAGCACTACCCGGTGGACCCCGACGAGCCCGCGTTGGAGACGGACGGGCACGCGCTCACCGGCGCCGAACTGGTGGCCGTGGGTCGGTCCCGTGCCGAGGAGTGGGCTCTGGGCGACGCGGACCGGCTGGCCGTGATCGTCGCCACCGACGCCCCCCTGACCGCCCTCGGCGTCGACCTGTCGGTGCTCATCGCCGCGGTCGTGTCCGGCGTCCCGTTGGTGCTGACCCCTCCCCCGGCGCCCGGGGAGGAGGAGCGGTTCCTCAAGCGTCTGGGGACCGAACGCGTGAGCGTCGTCCACGGGGCGGATCCCGAGGGCGACCTCCCCTTCCGCCGGGTGGGCTGAACGGCGACGTCGTCGAACCCGGGGCTGTCCGAGGTGCCCTGCGGGGTCGTGTCCGGGCCCGTCACCGATCACCCGGCCGGGTCGTGACCCTCGCCCTGACGTGCGCGCTCCGCGGCCCGTTCGCGTTCCCGCGCCCGCCGCTCCTGAAGGATCCGGCGGGCGCGGCGCTCCTCTCGGGCGGTCCGCTCGGCCTCGGCGCGGTAGAGGTCGGCCGCCCGGGCACTGTGGTCGGGGTGCATGGTCTCTCCCGGTGGTCACGGCGGGGGCCGTTCCCCCGACCGTTCCCACACTCGGTCCAAGGACCCCGGCGACACATCGGAAGATCTCACTGAACAGCGACGCCGCGGCCCCCTCAGTCGGGTCGGCCGCGGCGTCGCGGGGTCCTCAGATCCGGCTCGGGCCGCCTCAGACGAGGCGAACCGACTCAGGACTCGCGGTAGTAGGGGTCCAACGCGGTGCCCTGCCCCCGCTCCTCGTCGAAGGTGTAGACCTCGCGCCCGCCGACGAACACGCGCAGCGCGCGGTTCATGATGTCGAGGGGGTCGCCGGACCAGATCACCAGGTCGGCGTCCAGTCCCGCGCGCAGGGAGCCCACCCGGTCGTCCAGGCCCATGATCTCGGCCGGGTTGACGGTCAGGGCGCGGATCGCGGCGTCACGGTCCATGCCCTCCTTGACGCACAGGATCGCCTGGTAGACGAGGAACTCGATGGGGATCACCGGCGCGTCGGTCGTGAGGGCGACCTTGACCCCGGCACGGTCCAGGATGCCCGGGTTGGCCAGGGTGCGGTTGCCGACCTCGACCTTGGAGCGGCTGGTCATCAGCGGCCCGATGATGACGGGGATGCCGCGCTCGGCGATCTCGTCGGCCAGGAGGTGGCCCTCGGTGCAGTGGTTGATGATGAGGCGGTACCCGAACTCGTCCGCCAGCCGCATCGCGGTGTGCATGTCGTCCGCGCGGTGGACGTGCTGGCACCAGGGCACCTCGCCGTCGAGCACCTGGACGAGGGTCTCCAGCGTGTTGTCGCGGTCGAAGGGCGTGCCCTCCTCGGCGGCGTGGTCCCTCTTGGCCTTGTAGTCCTGGGCCTTGGTGAAGGCGTCGCGGATCACCGCGGCCACGCCCTGACGCGTGGAGGGCAGCGTCTTCTTCTCACCGTAGACCCGCTTGGGGTTCTCACCCAGCGCGCTCTTGACGCTGGCGGGCTCTCTGAGGAGCCGGTCCTCCACGCTGCGCCCCCACATCTTGATGGCAACGGTGCGGCCACCGATGGGGTTGCCCGAACCGGGCTTGATGACGGAGCTGGTGACACCACCGGAGAGGGCGTCGACGAACCCCTGGTCGGCGGGGTTGATGGCGTCGATCGCCCGCATGCGGGCGCCGTTGGGGTCGGTCATCTCGTTGGTGTCGTCACCGGCCCAGCCGATGGTCTCCTCGTGGATGCCGACATGCCCGTGGGCCTCGACGAACCCGGGCAGGACCCATCGGCCGGCGGCGTCCACGATCTCGGCGCCCTCGGGGACGGTGACCTCCTCGGCCGTCCCCACGGCGGCGATCCGGCCGTCGGAGATCAGCACCGTCCCGCCCTCGATGGGATCTCCCACGACGGGCACGACATATCCGGAAGTGATAGCGATATCCATGCCGGGCAACCTAGCCCATCCCGGGACGACCCCCCAAGACCCTGGCGGAACCGATCATCCAACGACCGGGTCGTTCAGCCGTCGGGCCACCGGGCGGTGAGAAGCTCGGAGTCGGGGCTCACGTCCACGCTCGCCTCCTCGATGGCGTCGCGCACCATCCGGCAGTGGCCGACGTCCTCGCTGTCCCCGGTGAGGTCACCGCCCTGGGTGGCGAAGGCGTAGACCATGCTCGGTCGGTCGGCGAACTCCATGATCCGGAACGCGCCGCCCAGGCCCGGGTGCTCCGGGGTGTCCTCGGGGATGATCGCGAGGTCGACGATGCCGGCCTTGACGAGGTCGGCGAGGAAGTCGCGCTGCCCGTTGAGGACGTCCGCCCCGCCCTGGGGACGCCGCAGCACCGACTCGTTGAGCACCACCCTCAGGGCCGGCCCCTCGGGCCCGGTCATCGCCGCCCGGTACGCCATCTCCTCCTCCACCATGGCCTCGACCTCTTCGGGTTCGAGGTGGGAGTGGAGCGGGCCCAGCACCGCCCGTGCGTACTCACGGGTGCGCAGGAAGACCGGGACGGTCATGGGCTGGTGCTCCCACAGCCGGGCGGCGTGGGTGCCGAGCTCGTGCATGTCGCCGAACTCGTTGGGGAAGGCCTCCGCCTGCAGCGTGATCGCCCAGGCCTCGAGGAGTTGGTGGTCGGTGCCGAGAGCGGTGTCGACCCGTTCCACCAGGGACCGGGCGGGTCTGCAGTGCGCGTCCTCCACCTCTCTCAACTTGTCGTCGGTGACCCCTACGCTCCTGGCGAGCTCGGCGCGTGACAGCCCACGGTCGGCGCGGGCACGTAGCAGCCGCGCCCCGAAGGGAAGCCACATAGCCGACGGCAACGCGGAATTCATGCCCATGACCTCTCCCGTCCTGCCGACACCTCACGGGCCCGGCGTGACGTACCCTCGGTGCGACACTCCGGCCCCGGAGTTCGACCTTCTCTCGGCTCCGGGTGGCTGGTCAAGCGACCAGGCGGGTGCGGCCATCCGTGATAAGTCAGCACAAAAACCACGATGTCGCCACTCCCCTGTCGAGTGTTTCCCCCGATTGGAAGGTCCGTTGGTCTACCTCGCCCTCCTCCTCGCACTGATGTCATTGGCGTTCTGGGTGTACGCGCTCTTCGACGTCGTCGGATCCGACACCGAACGGGTCCGCCTCCTGCCCAAGCCCGCCTGGGTCGTGATCGTCCTGTTCCTGCCGAAGATCGGTGCCGCCGCGTGGTTCCTGCTCGGGCGTCCGCCCCGGGATCCCGCGCTCGCCGGTGGTCCGACCGGGCCTCCCCCGCCCTTCCCCGAGTACGAGCACCCGGGGCGCGCCCGCGCCTCCTCGCCCGAGGAGGACGAGGCCTTCCTGCGACGGTGTCGGGAGCGTGCCGAGGACCAGCGCCGCAGGGCCCGGGAGATCCAGGCCCGGGAGGAACGCGAACGCCTGGAGCGGGAGCGCCGCGACCGCGACGGCGACGAGGACCCGACGGGACCGTCGTCCTGACCGTCCGCCGGGTTCCGGCCCAGGACGTCCCCGACTTCTGGGGCGACCCGATTCCCAGTACCCTGAGTGCCGCCCCGCCGCGAACCCGATCTCGGAAGTGAACCGATGAACCGCTTGACCCTGCCGGTATCGATCCTCGCCTGCTCCGCTCTGTTCGCCACCGCGGCGTGCGGGTCCGAGGAGACCACGCCCGAGCCCGAGCCCGACGCTCCCTCCCCCGCGGCCTCCGACGAGTCGCCGTTGCCCGCCGAGGTGGACATTACCGGTGTGGAGGGTGCGGTGCTGCAGACCAGTGAGGGCGAGATCGAACTCGAACTGCTCCCCGACGCGGCGCCCATCGCCGTCGCGAACTTCGTCGGACTGGCCGAGGGCGGACTGGCGACCAACCCGGAGACGGGCGCCGACGCGTTCTACGACGACACGATCTTCCACCGGGTCATCCCGGACTTCATGATCCAGGGCGGTGACCCCCAGGGCACCGGCCGGGGCGGCCCCGGCTACCAGTTCCCCGACGAGTTCGACTCCGGGCTGACCTTCGACGAGCCGGGTGTGCTGGCCATGGCCAACTCGGGGCCGGCCACCAACGGGTCGCAGTTCTTCATCACGGTCGCGCCGACCCCGCACCTGGACGACATGCACACGATCTTCGGCAAGGTCGCCGACGAGGACTCCATGGAGATCGTGGAGGCGATCTCCGCCGTGGCGACCGACGGCAACGACAAGCCGTCCAGCGACGTCGTGGTGGAATCGATCACCATCGAGCGCGCCGACGACTGATCCGGGCCTCCGTGGGGCGGCGCCCCGACGGGGACGACGCCCGGACGCACAGGGGGTGGTGGGGCTCGGCCCCGCCGCCCCCTGTCCGTGTACCGGGGCCCGTGCGCGCGTGCCCGGTCCCGCGTCCTCGGTCCCGCGGGCACGCGGGACGGGTTCAGCGGCGGCGCTTGGCCCGGGCGGCGCGGGCGCGCTCGACCGCCGGAGCGATCCCCTCCACGAGACGCTCCACGTCCTCCTCGGTGGAGGTGCGGCCCAGGGACAGGCGCAGGCTGCTCAGCGCGACCTCGGGGTCGGCCCCGGTGGCCAGCAGCACGTGACTGGGCTGGGCCACCCCGGCGGAGCAGGCCGAACCCGTGGAACAGGAGATACCGCGGGCGTCGAGGAGCATGAGCAGGGCGTCGCCCTCGCAGCCGGGGAAGGACAGGTGGGCGATGCCGGGCAGGCGCCGGGCGGGGTCGCCGTTGACCACCACGTCCGGCACGACCTCGCGTACCCGGGTCTCCAAGGCGTCGCGCAACACGGTGAGGTGCTTGGTGTGCTCCTCCCGATCGGCCACCGCCAGTCCCACCGCGGTCGCCAGGCCACGGGTGAGCGGGGCGGACAGGGTGCCGGAGCGGATGTCGCGTTCCTGACCGCCACCGTGCAGCACCGGGACCGGGGCCAGACCGCGCGCCACCACCAGGGCGCCGGACCCGACGGGGCCACCGAGCTTGTGGCCGCTCAGGGAGAGCGCGCTCACACCACTGTCGGCGAAGTCCACGTCCTCCACACCCACGGCCTGGACCGCGTCGGTGTGGAAGGGCACACCGAACTCCGCGGCGACCGCGGCGAGTTCACGGACCGGCTGCACGGTACCGATCTCGTTGTTGGCCCACATCACCGACACCACGGCCACGGAGGCGGGGTCGCGTTCGATGGCCGCGCGCAGGGCACCGGGGGTCACCCGGCCGACGGCGTCGACCGGCACCTCCTCGCACTCGGCGCTCTGGTGATCGGCCATCCACCGGGCCGGGTCGAGGGCGGCGTGGTGTTCCACGGCGCTGACCAGGATCCGCGTGCGGGCCGGATCCTCCGCGTGGCGCGACCAGAAGAGGCCCTTGAGGGCGATGTTGTTCGACTCGGTGCCGCCGGCGGTGAAGACGACCTCGTGCGGGGTCGCGCGGACCGCCTCGGCGATCGTCTCGCGCGCCTCCTCGACGGTCCGACGGGCGGCACGGCCGTGTCCGTGCAGGGAGGACGGGTTACCGAGGGCACCGAGCTGCGCCGCCACTGCGGCGATCACCTCGGGACGGACGTCGGTCGTGGCTGCGTGATCCAGATACACCATGGCGCGATCCAGGATACGTCGGACGTTCCGGCTCCCCGCCCGGTGGTCGTCCACAGGCGTCGCACGCCTTCCTCCGATCCCCTTCCCGGACCGATAACCTTGGGTCATGCCTGACTCCGCGCCCACGCCGTCCCACCGGAACGACACTCCCACCGGCGAGCACTGGCCCGCGCCCACCGCGGGCGCCCCGGTGCGCGCCCGCGTCCGCCTGCCCGGGTCCAAGTCCGTCACCAACCGCGCCCTGGTCATCGCGGCCCTGTCGGAAGCGCCGTGTCTGGTGCGGCGGCCCCTGGTGAGCCGGGACAGCGAGCTCATGGTGGGCGCCCTGCGCGCGCTGGGGGTCACGGTCACCGAGGTGCCCTCCGACTCCCCGGACGCCCCCGACCTGTCCATCGCCCCGGCCCCGTTGACCGGTCCGGCCTCGGTCGACGTGGGCAACGCCGGCACCGTCATGCGCTTCGTTCCGCCGTTGGCGGCCCTGGCCTCGGGGGACGTGCGCTTCGACGGCGACCCCCGGGCCCGTGAGCGGCCGGTGGGCGAGCTGCTCGGGGCCCTGCGCGCGCTGGGGGCCGACATCGACGACGGCGGGCGCGGAGCATTCCCGTTCACCCTCCACGGCACCGGTGCCGTGCGCGGTGGCGAGGTCATCCTGGACGCCTCGGGTTCGTCCCAATTCGTGTCGGCGCTGCTGCTCGGCGGCGCGCGCTTCACCGAGGGGGTGCACGTGCGCCACCAGGGGCCGCCCGTGCCCTCGCAGCCGCACCTGGACATGACGGTGGAGATGCTGCGCGCGGCCGGGGCGACGGTCACCACCGGGCAGAACTCCTGGAAGGTGGAACCCGGACCGCTGCGTGCCACCGAGATCACCGTGGAACCCGACCTGTCCAACGCGGCGCCGTTCCTGGCCGCCGCCCTGGTGAGCAAGGGCGAGATCACCGTCGAGGGGTGGCCCGAGCACACCACCCAGGCCGGTGATGCCCTGCGCGGGCTGTTCACCCGCATGGGCGGCGAGGTCTCCCGGACCGACGGAACGGACCTGACCCTGCGCGGCACCGGGGCGATCCACGGCATCACGGCGGACCTGCGCGACGTCGGTGAGCTCACCCCCACCATCGCCGCGGTGGCCGCCCTGGCCGACTCCCCGTCGCGTCTCACCGGCATCGCGCACCTGCGCCGCCACGAGACCGACCGGATCGCCGCTCTGGCCACCGAGATCAACCGCCTCGGCGGAGACGCGGTGGAACTCCCGGACGGCCTGGTGATCCGCCCGCGTCCGCTGCACGGCGGGGTGTTCCACTCCTACGACGACCACCGGATGGCCACGTCCGGCGCGGTGATCGGGCTCGCGGTGCCCGGGGTGGAGGTGGAGAACATCGCCACCACGCGCAAGACCATGCCCGACTTCCCGGGCCTGTGGTCGGAGGTCCTGTCATGAGCCGCACCCGGGGCGGGGGACGCCACCTCGACGAGGACGACATCCGGGTGCGCGCCCGAGGCGGTTCCCGTCCCGGTACCGCTGTCTCGTGGACGGGGTCCCCGTCGTGGCGATGAAGGCCCGTGAACTGGGCCGCGGCTCCATCGTGGTCGGTGACCGGGTGGACGTGGTCGGCGACCTCTCCGGCAGACCCGACACCCTGGCCCGGGTGGTGCGCGTACGCGAGCGCGCCTCCGTGCTCAGACGCACCGCCGACGACACCGACCCGGTGGAGCGGGTGATCGTGGCCAACGCCGACCAGCTCGCCATCGTGTGCGCGCTGGCCGACCCGGCGCCGCAGCCGCGCTTCGTCGACCGCTGCCTGGTGGCGGCCTACGACGCCGGGCTGGAACCGCTGTTGTGCCTGACCAAGGCCGACCTGGCCGCGCCGGACGAGATGCTCGGCACCTACAAGCCGCTGGGGCTTCCCTACGAGGTCCTGGGACCGGACGAGGACCTGGGCGAGCTGCGCTCCCGGTTGGCCGGGCAGACGACCGTGTTCGTGGGTTCCTCGGGCGTGGGCAAGTCCACCCTGGTCAATCGGCTCGTTCCGGGCACCGACCGGGCCGTGGGGCACGTCAACGCGGTCACCGGGCGGGGGCGGCACACCTCGACCTCGGCGCTGGCCCTGGAGTTCGAGGGCGGTTGGCTGATCGACACCCCGGGGGTGCGCAGTTTCGGGCTGGCCCACATCGACGCTGCCGAGATCGTCGCGGGCTTCCACGACCTCGACGCCTTCGCCGTGGACTGTCCGCCGGACTGTTCCCACCAGGCCGAGGCGACCGACTGCGCCATCACCGCCGCCCTGGAACGGGGCGAGATCGACCCGGAACGGGTGGCGTCCCTTCGCCGGCTGCTCAGCAGCCGCGAGGGCGAGGACGAGACCGAGCCGTCGTCCCCGCCGACCGGCCCGCACTCCTGACCGGTTCCGGGGTTCCGGGGCGTACCGCCGGCGCATCCACGCGGCCGCACCGAGGCAGTGGCTCAGTGGCTCAGTGGCTCAGTGGCTCACCGGCAGCATGCCGTGCACGACCATCTCGACCCGTCGGGCGGCGCGCTCGGGGTCGATGGGCCGCAGGGAGTAGGAGACGGTGAGCCGCAGGGAGACGTCGGCCACCGCCTCGGTGATCGCCGGATCGGTCGCCGGGCAGCGCTCCCGCAGCGTGCGGGAGATCCGTTCCCCGAGGGCGTCCATGAGCGGCTCGGAACGGGTGGTGAGCACGGGGAGCAGTTCGTCGTCGCCGGTGACCACGGCCCGCAGCAACGGGTTGTCCCGCGCCGCCAGGAGGACCATGTGGGTGGCGCGGCCGACGGCGTGCGCGGGGTCGTGGGCCTCCGCGTCCAGCACACGCATGACCTCGTCCAGGAGCGTGTTCACCTCCCGCACCACCACCGCTTGGAGCAGTCCCTCCTTGCTACCGAACACGTTGTAGAGGGTCTGTCGGGACACCCCCGCGGTCGCGGCGATGTCGACCATCCGGCGCGCGCCCCAGTGACCCGCCAGGATCTCTGCGTAGGCGGCGTCGACCAGCCGTTCGCGCACACCGGCGCTCTCCCCGCCGCGCCCGTCCCCCCTCACGGTCTCCATGGATTCATCCTCGCATCCACCGGAACGGACCGGGCTCCCCTCGGGCGCACGATCCCCGTGCTCAGGGTGCCCGTGGGTGCGCGGAGCGGAGGCCGGCCCGCACCCCCATCGCTACGCACCGAACATCCCCCCTAACACTCTGATCACGTGCAGGTGCCGCCTTGGCCATGCCCAGGCCCGGGACGGTAGCGTTACCGGCCATGGTGTCCTTTGACGATGATCTGCGGCTGGCCCACGTGCTCGCCGACGCTGCCGACGACATCGCGCTGAAGCGTTTCCGCGCCCTCGACCTGGTCGTCGAGACCAAACCGGACCTCACGCCGGTCACGGAGGCCGATCGCACCGTCGAGGAGACCCTGCGCAGCGTGCTCTCCCGTGCCCGCCCGCGTGACGCGGTCGTCGGCGAGGAGTACGGCAAGAGCGGCAACAGCAACCGGGTGTGGGTCATCGACCCCATCGACGGCACCAAGAACTACGTGCGGGGCGTCCCCGTGTGGGCGACCCTCATCGCGCTGTTGGAGGGCGACCGGCCGGTGGTCGGACTGGTCTCGGCCCCGGCACTGCACCGACGCTGGTGGGCGTCCAAGGGCAGCGGCACCTGGAGCGGCCGGAGTCTGTCGAAGGCCAGCCGCTGCCAGGTCTCCAAGGTCACCGAGCTCTCGGACGCCTCACTGAGCTACTCCTCGCTCACCGGGTGGGAGGAGCAGGGCCGACTGGAGTCGTTCCTGGGGCTGACCCGGTCGGTCTGGCGCACCCGCGCCTACGGTGACTTCTGGTCGCACGTGATGGTCGCGGAGGGCACCGTCGACATCGCCGCCGAACCCGAGCTGTCGCTGTGGGACGCGGCGCCGCTGCCGATCATCCTGGAGGAGGCGGGTGGGCGCGCCACCGACCTGCGGGGTGAGGGCTTCACCGACGGCGGCCCCCTGGTGTGCAGCAACGGGGTACTCCACGACCAGGCACTGACCTGGCTCAACGGCGGTCCGACGCCACTGCGCCACCCCTGAACCCACGTTCGGTGCTCGACACGTCACTTTACGTAGTAGCGTGCGCTGTGTGCCGACCACGACAACCCACTCACGGCGTGCGACCGCGCTCTGCGGCGCGGTCCTGCTCCTGGCCACCGCCTGCTCCGACGGACACGGGCACAGCCCTCAACAGCTCAGCGAGATGATCGCCGAGACCGTGCGCGACTCCGCCGACACCGGCCTGCCCGGACTCGGCGGGTCCGACACCCTCTACGACCCCAACGACTTCGCCTGCGCGCCCGCGGTCGACCCGGAGGTGCCCGGAAGCTGGCGCAGCCACGCCCCCCGGGTGCCGGTCGAGGAGGACGCGTCGGCCGAGATCGGCCTGACCGACGCCGACGGGGACCACGCCGGAACCGTCGTCGCCACCGTCACCGACCCCGACGGCGCGACCACCACCGCCGAATCCGACCTCGTCGAGGACGCGTGGTCCCACCTGGTCTACCCCGACGACTTCGACCTCGACTCCACCACGGTCGGCGTCCACACCGTGCTGTGGTCCGACGCCGCCACCGGAGCGCTCATCACCTGCGACGGCTTCGAGATCGACTGAAGGGTCCCCGCGCCCCGCTCCCCTTCCGATCGGTGAGCCGACCCCGCCCTCACCGAGAGCGGCCGGATGCGGCCGGCCGAAAAAACCTCCCGAAGTGAACCGAGAACCCCCGACCCCGCGATGGGTCTGTTGTCAGCCCGCTCTCGCGGGCCGCCCCGGCGCCGCCGAAGCCGCGCCGGGCCCTACAGACACACGGGAAGGGGCCCCATGCTGCGTTCCCTCAGCGCCGGTATCGTGCTGGCCTTCGCCGGTTCCCGGGCCAACGTGGCCCGGACCATACTGTCCTGCGCGGGGATCGTCATCGGTGTCGGCGCCCTGATCATGGTGGTCACCGCGGGTGACCTCGGTCAGCGCTACGCCACCGCCTTCAGCGAGGCCAACGCCGGACGCGCCGCCACCATGGAGACGGCCACCTTCGGCTCGATCTCGGACCTGGACGCCTACGAGGAGGACCTGAGCCGGTCCGGCGCCCAGGACGTCTCGCTGTACCAGTCCCCCCAGGACAACCTGATCCTCCGCTCCGGCGACGAGGTCCTCGACCTCGTCAACATCACCGCGGTGGACGTGGCCCTGGGCGACATCCGGCGGATCAACCTCACCGAGGGCCGCTGGTTCACGGAGGCCGACCTGGAGTCGCGCGCCCCCGTCCTGGTCGTCAACGAGGCCCTCTCCGACGCCATCGGCGATCGGACCGCACTACAGATGGGCACCGACCGCTGGATCGACGTGCGGGTGGTGGGGGTCTCCGAGGACTCCATCCTGGACGGCGGCTGGTTCAGCGCCTACCTGCTGCGCTCCCCTGCCTCCGAGGACATGATCTTCGGCCCCGGCTGGGACGCGGAGGCCGGCGGTTTCGCGGCCGGCACGCAGGACCTGTTGACCATACACCTGGCCCGGCTGGACCCCTCCGACAGCGCCGCCGAGCACCTGACCGGCGGAGCGGAGTTCGCCGATCGGATGAACTCGGCGCAGTGGCGTTGGAGCGGCGGCGCGGAGGTCGACTTCATGGCTGCCCGCACCGACTACTCCAACGAGACGGACTTCCTCATCTCGATCATGTCGTGGGGGCTGATCGGTGTCGCCGCCATCACCCTCTCCACGGGCATGCTCGGCGTGCTCAACGTGGGACTGGTGACCGTCCGGGAACGCCGCCGTGAGCTCGCCACCTACCGCGCGCTCGGCGCGAGCCGGTTCACGCTGTTCGTGGCGGTGGTCATGGAGGCGGTCGTGGTGTCGGTCATCGCCGGGATCATCGCGTTGGTCCTGTCGTTCGCGGTGGTCGCCCTGGCGGGGGTCGCCATCGGCAACGTCCTCACACTGCCACCGGACATCACCATGACCGTGCCACCGGCGGCCGTGCTGGTCGGGTTGGCCAGTGCCGCCCTCGTCGGACTCTTGGCCGGGATCATCCCCGCGATCCGGGCGTTGCGCGCGTCCGTCGTCGCCGGGCTGCGGGAATAGGAGAAACAGTGAAGAAGTGGATCATCGTCGGCGCGGTCGCGGCCCTTCTGCTGGGGCTGGTCGGTTCGGGCTACCTCCTGTCGTCGCGCCTGGGCTCGACATCCGGGGACGAGGACGTCATCGGCGCCGCGGCGGACCTGGGCGGGGAACCGGTCGAGGTCGAGCTGGGCACCGTCAGCTCCGTCCTCGTGTTGGACGCCACCGTCCGGGAGGAGGCCGGTGAGGCCGTGGAGGCCCGCCAGGGCGGCACGGTCACGCACCTGTGGCTGAACGACGGGGCGAACGTGGAGGAGGGCGCACCGGTCGTCAACGTCTCCGTGCCGGCCGAGCCCGACCCCGACGCGGCCGAGGACGAGGCGTCCTCCGGCACCCGTGAGGTCACCCTGTACGCGCCCACGAGCGGAACCGTGGCGGGTCTGGACGACGTTCGGGTGGACGACGTACTCGAACCCGGTGCAGCGGTCGCCAGGGTCTCCACGGGCGAGTTCCGCGCCGAGGCGCAGGTGCCCGCCAACGACCTGTACCGGTTCTACGACGACCCCGGTCGGATCATGCTCCAGATCGACAAGGGCCCGCCGGCGGCGGAGTGCTCGTTCATCGGGCTCGGCGGCGCCGACCGGGGCGAGGCCGACGAGGAGGGCGCCGACGACGGTTCCGGTGGCGGCTCGGAGCTGTCGTGCCGGGTGCCGTCCGACCTGACGGTCTTCGACGGGGTGCGGGGCAGGCTGTCGGTGAGCACGGGAGAGGCCGAGAACGTGGTGGTCGTCCCGGTGACCGCCGTACGCGGCAACGCCGAATCGGGCGAGGTGGTCGTGGTCGGTGACGACGGGGCCGAGGAGGTCCGTGAGGTCGACCTCGGCCTGTCGGACGGTCGAGTGATCGAGGTCACCGCAGGGGTCGAGGTGGGCGATCAGGTGCTCGACCCCGTGCCCCTGGACCCGCGCTTCGACGTGCCGCAGGACCCGGAGGACGACGAGTTCGACGAGGAGTCCTTCGAGGACGAGGCCGTGGAGGAGGAGGGTTAGATGTCGGTCGACGTTCCCGTGCCCGTGCCCGTGGCCGTGTCCGGGCGACGGACCTCCGCGCCGCTCCTGCGGGTCGAGCGCCTGACCCGGCACTTCGAGGTCTCGGGTACCCGCATCGACGTGCTGCTCGACTGCACCTTCGACGTGCACCGCGGCGAGGTCGTGGCGATCATCGGTCAGTCGGGCTCGGGCAAGTCCACGTTGCTGAACGTGCTGGGTCTGCTCGACACGCCCAGCTCGGGGTCCTACACGTTCGACGCGGTGGACACCACCGTTCTGCGCGAGGGTCCGCGCTCCCGGCTGCGCGGCGAGGGGGTCGGGTTCGTCTTCCAACAGTTCCACCTGTTGGAGCGTCGCTCGGCCCTGGCCAACGTGGCGGTGCCGATGGTGTTGGGCGGGGTGCCGGCGCTGCGCCGGCGATCCCGCGCCAAGGAACTGTTGGAGTCGGTGGGACTGGGCCACCGACTGAACTCGCAGCCGCACCAGCTCTCCGGCGGTGAGCAGCAGCGTGTGGCCCTGGCACGCGCGCTGAGCCGGGAACCCGCACTGATCCTCGCCGACGAGCCCACGGGCGCTCTGGACGCCGCCAGCAGCACCATGATCATGGACCAGCTCATCGAGCAGGCCCGGGTCCGCGACTCCGCCGTGGTGGTCGTGACGCACGACCCGAAGATCGCCGATCGGGCCGACCGGGTGGTGGAACTGGTGGAGGGCCGGACCCGCTGAGGCGCGGGTCCACCGCGGCCGTTCCGGTCGCCCGTCTTCCCCACGGGCGACCGGGGCCGCTTCCGGAGCGAATCGGGAAAACCGGGCGAACGAAAAAACACCGGGTGGATTTCTCCACCCGGTGTTTCCTTGGTAGCGGGGACAGGATTTGAACCTGCGACCTCTGGGTTATGAGCCCAGCGAGCTACCGAACTGCTCCACCCCGCGTCGTTGTGCTCTCTATTTTAGGGCCTGTGCGCCCTGGTGGCAAATCCGTTCCGACTTCCGCCGGACCGGTGGAGCGACCACCCGCCCAGGTCAACCAGGTGACCTGAACTCCGTCCACCTTAGCAGGGCGCTTCGGTGAACGAGACCGATATATTCACCCTTGGGGCGAAAAACCGGGAAAAGCACCGGACCCGGGATTTCTCCCGGGTCCGATCTTCGTAGCGGGGACAGGATTTGAACCTGCGACCTCTGGGTTATGAGCCCAGCGAGCTACCGAACTGCTCCACCCCGCGTCGTTGTGTCTTCAGATTAGCGCGCCCCGGGTGGAAAGCCAAATCGACCGGCGGAGACGCCTCGCACCCTCCCCCGTGACGGAGAACGGGGCGGGCCCCGAAGGAACCCGCCCCGCCCGTCATCGCCTCACTCGTGAGGGTCGCGCGACGTACTAGTCGCCCGCGGCGTCCTCCAGAGCCTCCAGAGCCTCACGCAGACGCTCGTTGGCCTCGTCGTTGGACTCCTGGGCCTCCTCCCAGGCCTCGACGGCCTCGTTGAGGGCGTCGGTGAGGTCGGAGGGCTGCTCGTCGGAACCGGAGTCGGCCTCGGACGGCTCCTCGTCCTGGGTGCCCTCGTCCGGGTCCGGCAGCGGACCCTCGCCGCCCTCGAACAGGTTGTTCAGGGCGTCCTGGAGGTTGCTGCCGATGGAGACCTCCTCACCGAAGCCGACCATGACCTGCTGGAGCAGCGGGAAGGACGCCGCTCCGCCGCCACCGGCCTGCACGTAGAGAGGCTCCACGTAGAGCAGACCGCCGGCGAACGGCAGGGTCAGCAGGTTGCCTCGCGTCACCTCGGCGTTGGACTGCTCCAGCGGAAGCAGGACCTCACGCACGTCGGCGTCGGAGTCGAACGCGTTCTGGACCTGGCCGGGACCGAAGATCACGGTGCTCCGGGGCAGCTCCAGCAGCTTCAGCTGGCCGTAGTCCTCGGACTCGGGGTTGCTGTCCACCGCCATGAACGCGGCCAGGTTCTCACGACCACGCGGAACGAAGGTGCTGGTCAGCGAGAAGCCGGGCTCCTCCGCGCCGGGGAAGTTGATGGTCTGGCGGTAGGGCGGCTCGGAGACCTCCCCCTCCTGGGTCGGGTCGTTGGGAACCGCCCAGAAGTCCTGACCACCGTAGTAGGACGCGGCGTCGGTGACGTGGTACTCGCGCATGATCTCGCGCTGCACCTTGAACAGGTCGTCCGGGTAGCGCAGGTGCTGGACGAGCTCGTCGCTCATCTCGTCCCGGTCGACGATGGTGCCCGGGAAGGCGCCCTCCCAGGTCTCCAGAACGGGGTCGTCCCCGTCCCAGCCGTACAGGGTGATGGTGCCGTCGTAGGCGTCGACGGTGGCCTTCACCGAGTTGCGGATGTAGTTGACCTCGTTGCCGGGCAGAGCACCGACCTGCTGCGCCGAACCGTCGGTGAAGGTGTCGGTCACCGCCTGGGTGAAGTCGATCCGGTTGGCGTACGGGTAGCCGTCGGAGGTGGTGTACCCGTCGACGATCCACACGACCTTGCCGTCGACCACCGCCGGGTAGGGGCGGCTGTCCACCGTCAGGAACGGCGCGACCTTCTCGACGCGGTCCAGCGGGTCGCGCTCGTAGAGGATCCGCGAGTCACTGGTGATCGCGCTGTTGAGCAGGATGCTCGTTTCCTGGTACTTGATGGCGTACAGGATGCGGTCGAAGAAGTTGTTCAGCGGCACCCCGCCGTCACCGTCGTAGCGGTTGTACTGCTGCGAACCGCCGGCGGACTCCTCGTCGGCGCCCTCCCCGCCACCTTCGGCCGGCGCCTCCTCGGTGCCGTTCTCGTTGTCGGCCGGGGCCCGGGCCTCGTCCGCGTCCGGGCTCGGGCTGGCGTCGACCGCGTCCTCCAGCGTGGGAACGTCCGGCTCCGCGTTCTCCGCGTCGAGGGGGAAGTCGTACTCCTCCTCCGCCTGGACGATGACGTAGTCGGCGCCCTCACGGCCGTAGTAGATCCGCGGCTCGTACTCGCCGACGACCTCACTGAGCTCACCCCGCGGCGGGATGTTGTACTCGGTGAAGACCGGACGGCCCTCGTTGTCGATGAGGTTGCCCGCGGCGGCGACCATGCCGAAGCCGTGGGTGTAGATGAGGTGCCGGTTCAACCAGTTGTCCTGGTCGGCGGGCGGTCCGTCCAGCTCGCGAACGGCGACGATCGTGTCGATCAGGTTGCCCTCGGAGTCCGGGTAACGGTCGACCTCGAGCACGTCCGGGAACTGGTAGAAGCCACGGACCTGCTGCATCTGCTGGAAGGTCTGCGAGACCACGGCCGGGTCGGCCAGACGCACGCTGGGAATGGTGTCGGCCTCGGCCGCCAGTTCCTGCGGTGTGAGCTCGGTGGTGGCGTCGTAGTCGATCACCTCGGTGTCGGCGATCCCGTACGCCTCACGCGTGCTCTCGATGTTGCGTTCGATGTACGGGCTCTCCAGGCGCTGCTCGTTCGGGTCGACCTGGAAGCGCTGGACGATCTCCGGGTACGCCACACCGACGACCACGGCCGACAGCACCAGCAGTCCGAGGGAGGCCACCGGGATCATCGTGTTCTTGAACACGATGTTGGCGAAGAACAGGACCGCGCAGATCACCGAGATGACGGTGAGGATGGTGAGCGCCGTCTTGACCGCGTTGACGTCGGTGTACGAGGCACCGAACGTGTAGCCGCGGTTGGAGAAGACCAGTCCGTAGCGGTCCAGCCAGTAGGAGCCGGCGCGCAACAGCACGAAGAGGCCGAGCAGCACCGACAGGTGCACGCGGGCCGCCGGGGTGGCGCGCTGACCGGAGTCGTTCTGCAGGCGGACGCCGCCGTACAGGTAGTGGACGATCACCGCGGCGATGAACGCGAGGATGACCGCCGCGTACATGTAGCCGAGCAGGATCCGCAGGAACGGGTACGTGAACGCGAAGAACGCGATGTCCATACCGAACTCGGGGTCGGCGACCCCGAAGTCCACACCGTTCACGAACTGCAGGTAGGAGCGCCAGTCACCGCTGGCCGCCGCGCCGGAGAGGAGCGCCAGGGCGCCCACGGCGATCCAGAAGAAGAGCTTGCGGTGCGGGTCGATGGACTGCCGGTAGCGGTCCAGCCCCTGCTGCTCCAGGCTCATGGGCCGGATACCGGGCCTGGCCCGGTAGGCGAAGAAGATACTCGCGCCCACGATGACGGCCATCACGAGTGCCGCCACGGCGAACAGCAGGACTCGAGTCCACAGCTCGGTCAGGAAGACCGAGGTGTAGCCGACGGAGTTGAACCATTTGTAGTCGGTCCAAAAATTCGCGGCGAGCATCAACCCCGCGATGATGACGACCACGGTCGCCGCGACTGGCGCGAGCAACCTTGATCGACGAGGCATACGCGCAGGTGGTGCGCCGGGCGATCGGAAGCTCACGCCTCCCCCTCGTTCTGGCTTGATAGGTGTGGTCGGTGCGCGTGGTGGCGCCTTCTTGGTGAAAACTTAAACGGTGGTCGCCGGGTTCCCGAAATCACCCTCCGGCGGGTGACAAGGCTGCATCGATGGTGTATCGGAGTCGCAAAGGCCCGGCACCAGTGCGACCCTACTGCCGGTGAACGGGCGCGGCGAGGCTCCCACATCGGCCACCATGGAAACGTGTCGAACATTCGCGAAGCCGTCATGGACCTCGAGCGCCACGCCGCCGAACAGGGCTGGGACCGACCTCTGGGGCTGTACGCCCTGGTTCCGACCCGTGAGCTGTTGGCCGCGGAACCCGCTCTGGCGAGTCTGTTGGGGATCGACTCCCCGGCCGACCCGAACGAACTGACCCCGGTCGAGCAGGAAGAGTTGCCACCGGACGTCCCCCTGGAGGAGGCTCTGGGGCGCATCCTGTGGCCCGAGGGCGTGGCCGGCTGCGCGCTGGTCATGGAACGCCTCGTGGTGAAGGGCTCGGACGAGACCCTCGCCGCCGACGAGGACCCCAGCACCTCCGGCAAGGAGACCGAGGAGATCCGCATGGTGGCGGGGGTGCTGCGCGACGGTTCGCGGCACTGCGCCATGCGGATGCGCGGTCACGACAGTGAGTCCGAGGTCCTCAACGGTCCCGACCTCATCCCGGCGCTCACCTCCGCGCTCGCGCTCACCCTGGACCTCGAAGAGAACTGACGCCCACGCACGGGACCCGTGGCGGGTGCCGCTCCGCCTTCCGTCCCGGGCGGGAACGCGGGGAGGCCGGGGCACCTCCTCCGCCGGGGTGCCCACGCCCTCGACCCCCGACGGCGTCCGGACGCGGGTCCACTTCGCGTCGGTCCATGAACGCGCAGGGCCCCTCCACCGAGCGGTGGAGGGGCCCTGCGCGAGTCCGGCCCGGCGCGCGTTCCGCCCCGGGGCGCCGGAACCCCGGCGCCGGTGCGGAACGGGCCCGGCTACTCGCAGCGAGGAAGGTCGTCGCCGCCCTCGCGGATGGTCTCGAGCGCGTCCATGGCGTCGGTGAGCGTCTCGACCTGCACCACGTCCAGCTCGCCGTAGGCCGCGGACTGGGCGACCTGGGAACAGCTCTCGGCGGCCACCAGGAAGTGGTCGGCCCCGTCGCGCTGGGCACTGACCATCTTCTGCGGGATCCCACTGACCCCGCCGACCCGCCCGTCGGAGGAGATGGTGCCGGATCCGGCGATCCGGGCGCCACCGGTGATGCTCTCCTCGCTCAGCCGGTCGACGATTCCGAGGGCGAACATCATGCCCGCGCTGGGCCCGCCGATCTCACCGACGCTGATGTCGATGTCGACGGGGAAGTCCATGTCGTCGGCGATGAGGATGCCGACGGCCGAGGAGCCGCCCTCGCCCTCGACGGTCTCGAGTGCGACCTCGACCTTCTCGTCGTCACGGTCCAGCACCAGATCCACGGGGTCGCCGATCTCCCGGGAACCGACCTGCTCGACCACGTACGCGCTGCCGACGAGTTCCTCGGGGTCGTTCCCGGTGGTGCTGGTGGGGACCGGTTCGCCGTCCACCTCCAGGACACGATCGCCCGGCTCGACGACGCCCTCGGCCGGCATCCCCTCGACGGCGTCGGCGACCAGCGGGACCGCCTCGTAGTCGATGTTGAGCTGGTTGAGGGCGGCGGCGGTCGCGTCGGTCTGCGAGTCGTTCATCTGGACGGTCTGCCGCTCGGTGACCTCCTCCTGGGAGCGTCCGGCGGGGAACAGCAGTTCCTCGGGCAGGACCGCCTGGCTGGGCGAGAGCCACGCCGTGACCAGGGTGAAGAGGTTGAGCCGGTGCTCGGGACCGCCGGCGTACTGCACCGTCACCATGGAGAGGGAACCGTCGTGCTCATAGTTCTCGGCACCGTCGACACCGATGATCGGTGCCCCGTCCTCCTGTTCCCCGAGGGTGTCCAGGGTGACGCCCGGCGCCGCCACCAGGTAGGGCATGGGCAGCAGGAGACTGCCGTACCCGAGCCCGGCAAGCAGGACGAGTGCGGCGACAAGGGTCATGACACGACGAACCATGCTGCACACCTTAGAGCCCCTCACGGACCCGTGGCGCTCCTCCCCGGCCGGGTCGTGACGACCGGGTCGTTCGGGGTCGCGGGGTCGGAGGTCGTCGGAGGAGACGGTTCAGGGAGAGCCGACCCATTCGGTCTCGCCGTCCCCGAAGGCCTGGTTCTTCCAGATGGGCACCTGGGCCTTGAGGTCGTCGATCAGGCGACGGCAGGCGGCGAAGGCCTCCTCGCGGTGGGCCGCGGAGGCGGCCACGACGACGGCGAGGTCGCCGATCTCCAGGTCACCGACGCGGTGGACGGCGGCCATGCGCACGACGGGACGTCCGGGAATGGTCGTCTCGACCAGGACCTTCTCCATGACCTCGCGCAGGCGGGTCTCCACGGTCGGGTGCGCCGAGTAGGACAGCGCGGCGACGTCACGGCCGTGGTCGTGGTCGCGCACGGTTCCGACGAACACCGCGGTGCCCCCCGCCCTGGGGTGGGACACGGCCGCGAGGACCTCGTCCACGGACAGGGGTGTGTCGCGTACTGCCGCGAGACTGATCTCATCCACAGACGCACCGTATCAACCGGTCGGACGCGCGCCGCGCTCGCAGGGGCCGTGGCCGGGGCGACGCCCGGTGGGGGCCGGGGTCAGTTCTTCCCGCGTTTGCGCAGGTGACGGATGGCCGCGGCGGTACCGATGGCCGCGGCCGCCGCTCCCGCGGCACCGGCCGCGGTGATGGTGACCTCCTTGCGGCCGAGGGTGCGGCCGGCGATCGCGTGCTTGCCGCTGCTGGAGGCCAGCAGCACCCGCAGGGCCGCCTCGTTGTCGTGGACCGCCTTCCAGCCCGCCTCGCGCAGCGCCGAACTGTCCACCACGCACGGATAGACGAGGAACTTGATCTCCCCGGCGGCGGCCGGGGTGATGCGAGCCTGGTGCAGGCGGCGCACCGCGCCGAAGGCGAGGTTGGCCGTGACCTCGAAGTGCTTCATCTCGGCGATCGTCTCGACCTCGCCCTGGGTCAGGGAGCCCTCGGAGGCGACGGTCACCACACCGTCCCTACCGGCCACACCGTGCAGGGCGCAGAACGCCAGGGCGGACGCCAGGTCCTCCTCGTGGCAGAACTGCCAGTGCTGTTCGTGCCCCTTGACGGTGAGCAGGCGAGGGGCGGCGAAGTGCCGGCTCAGCAGCGTGTCCAGATCGGGTCCGACCAACGGCGCGGGGCGGACCACGGTCACCGTCAGACCCGGGTGGGCCCGCCGGGCGCGTTCGGCCAGGTCCTCGACGGCGGCGAAGTCCCCCATCAGGCCCTCGCTGTTGTCGGGCACGCGGGTGGCGTCCTCGGGCAGCGGGACCGGGTTGTCGGGCGCGGCGCCGTAGACCATGGTGCTGGTGACCAGGATGACCCGGGGGACCCCGGCGGCGGCCGCCGCGGTGAGCACGGTCTGGGCGGCGAGGACGTTGTGACGTCTGCGACGTTCCGGCCGGGTCTCCAGGGACCGGTCGTCGGCCGTGTGCACGAGGACGTCGATCCCGCCCAGACGGGACACCAGCCCGGGGTCGCAGACGTCGGCGATCCGCCAGGTGACGTCCCGCAGGTCGGCGAACTCCCGGTCGATCGCGATGACCTCGCGGGCCCGGATGGAACCTTCCGGCGTGGCCAGGCGTTGCACGAGAAGCCGGCCCACCCCGGCGGCCGCACCGGTGACCCCGACCACCGTTCCCGGCCGACCCGAGGGGCTGTGCTCTGGGCGAACCTGGCTGCTTTCGGTATTCACTCCGGGCGACTCCCAGCTAACGTGACAGTGGAGACCAAACCTAATCCTGCCTGAGGTCTGATTGTGAGCGACCTGCCTTTCGGTTTCAGCATGCCGAACGATCCCGATGACGAGTCCGGACGCCGTTCTGGCGACTCCGGCTCGGGTGCCGGCAGCGGCCGCCCGGGCGGGGGGGACTCCGGAATGCCGGACGGTTTCCCGTTCGGTGATCCGCAACAGATGGCCAACATGCTCCGCCAGTTCGCGGACATGATGTCGTCCCAGCCCTCCCCTGGTACGCCCGGGGAGTCCCCGGCGTCCTCGACGTCCGGCATCAACTGGGACATGGCCAAGAACATCGCGCGGCACGCGGTGTCCCAGAAGGGGGACCCGAGCGTGCCGCCCGCCGACTACGCACGGATCGAGGAGGCCCTGCGCCTCGCCGACCTGTGGCTCGACCAGGCTACCGACCTTCCCTCGGGACTCCAGACCGCTCAGGCCTGGAGCCGGTCGGAGTGGATCGAGAAGACGATGGACACGTGGGCGCAGTTGTGCGACCCGCTGACCGCCAAGACCGTCCAGGCCATGGGGCAGAATCTGCCCGAGGAGATGGCGTCCATGGCCGGTCCGCTGCTGGGGATGATCCAGCAGATGGGCGGCATGATGGTCGGCCAGCAGGCCGGCCAGGCGATCGGTGGACTGGCCCAGGAAGTGATCGGTACCACCGACATCGGCCTGCCGTTGGCCGGTGAGGGCAACGCCGCGCTGCTGCCCTCGGGGGTGGCCGGGTTCAGTGAGGGCCTGGAGATCCCCGACGACGAGGTGCGGCTGTACCTCGCCGCGCGCGAGGCCGCCGTGCACCGCCTGTACTCGCACGTGCCGTGGCTGCGCTCGCACCTGTCGCGCCTGGTCGAGGAGTACGCCGCCGGGATGTCCTACGACGTCAGCGGCCTGGAGGACAAGCTCGGTGAGGTCGACCTCACCAACCCCGAGGCGATCCAGGAGATCATGTCGGGCGGTATGGGCGCCGAAGGGCTGCTCCAGCCGGAGGACACTCCGCAGCAGAAGGCCGCGCTGACCCGCCTGGAGACCACCCTGGCCCTCATCGAGGGTTGGGTGGGGACCGTGGTGGCCAAGGCCGTCGCCGGCCGGCTCCCGCAGGCCGGGGCGCTCGCCGAGACCACCCGGCGCCGCCGCGCGACCGGCGGCCCCGCCGAGCACACCTTCGCCGCGCTGGTCGGTCTGGAACTGCGCCCGCGCCGTCTGCGCGAGGCCGGGGCGCTCTGGACCGCCTTGGAGGAGGCCCGCGGGATCGAGGGACGGGACGCCGTCTGGCAGCACCCGGACCTCATGCCCTCCGCCGAGGACCTGGACGACCCGAGCGGCTTCGTGCACGGTCACGCGGACGGGGGCGTGGACTTCGACATCGCGTCGTTGACCGACCCGGACGGAAGCGAGAAGCCCAAGCCGGGCGACGAGGACCAGGACACGAAGGACGGCGAGTGAGCCTTCACGAGGACGCCCGGGCGGTGCTCACCGCCTGGGCCGCCCCCGACGCCGGCCAAGAGGCGCTGCGCGCCTCCTACCTGGAGCACCTGGAGCGGCACGACGACGCCATGTGGCGCGACTGCCTGCCCGGGCACCTGACCGCGAGCACGGCGATCGTCTCCGCCGACGGTGCCCGGGTGGCCTTGGTCCTGCACCGGATCCACCGGATGTGGTTGCAGACCGGTGGCCACTGCGAGAGCGACGACGCCACCCTGGTGCGTGCGGCCGCGCGCGAGGCGGCCGAGGAGTCCGGGATCGCCGGGCTCACGGTGCTGTCCGCGCCGGTCCGGCTGGACCGCCACCCCGTCCCCTGTGGCGGCGGCAGCTTCCACCTGGACGTGCAGTTCGCCGCGGTCGCCCCCGAGGACGCGGTCCTGGTCCGGGACCCGGACGAGTCCGCGGACCTGGGCTGGTTCCCGGTCGAGGAGCTGCCCGAACCCACCGACGACTCGGTGCGCGGTCTGGTCCGCGCCGCCGTCACCGCCGTGGCCGCCCACGGCCCCGTCCACCCCTGAGGACGTTCGTTGTCCTTCCTCACCGTCGTCGGGATGCTCGGCGGCCTCGTCGTGGTTCTGGTGACGCGCCGTGCCCGCACGGCTCTGGCCCGACTCGTCGTCGATGAGCGGGACGGTCTGATCGGACCCCGCGAGGCCGCGCGGGTCCGGTGGGAGCACGTCCGGCGCTCGTTCCGTCTCTGGCTCGTGGTCTCCGGGGCCCTCGCCGTCGTCCTGGCCGCGACGGCCGGGCGCGCGGCGGTGTCCGGGGGCTGGGGCGGCACCCTGACCTACTACGCCGCCGTGTTCGGTGTGCTGCTGGTGGTCGCCCTGATCACACTCTGGCGCGCGCACCGTGACCTGGCCCGGGCCCGCGCCGCTCTCGACGGCTGACGGGGGTGGGTCCGCCCGACCCGTGGTCGCGGCCGGGCCGGTGGGTCCGCACGGCACGGGCGAAGGCCGGGAGACGGCGGTGTCACTCCTCCAGCGCGACCTCGTCCTCACCGAGATCGTCGTCCTCGGCGGCGTGGGCACAGCCCTCGGAGCGGCTGCCCGCGCTGTACCCCTCCAGGTAGCCCCGGGCCCGCTCGGCCTTGGGATAGCGGCGCACCAGGTCCCAGAAGTCCCGGCCGTGGTGCGGGATGTACAGGTGGGCGAGCTCGTGCAGGAGCACGTAGTCGACCACCCAGGAGGGCATGCCGGCGACGCGGCGCGAGATGCGTATGGTGCCGGTGTCGGGCGTGCACGAACCCCAGCGGGTGTTCTGGTTGTCGACCCAACGGACGCTGTCCGGCAGACGACCGCCGTCGAGGTAGCGCTCGGCGAGTTCGACGGCCCGTTCGCGGAGTTCGCGGTCGCCGGGGCGGCGCCGGCCCTCTTTCGCCTCGAGTTTTCGCAGCATCTGGTCCACCCAGCGCTTTTCCTCTGCGCGGGAGAACGTCGCGGGCACGAGGACGACCGTGGTGTCCCCGTCCCGGTAGGCCGACACGGTACGTCGGCGACGAGGACTGCGTCGTACCTCGACTTTGGTGTTCGAGGGCACGAAGTTTACGGTAGCCCAGAGGAGCCGTTCCGAACAGGTGTGCCCTGGTCCGCTATGTCGCGGAGTCGACCCGATGTCCAGGTCATCGGCCCGCGCCGGAAAACTCCACGGCGTAGCGCATTCGGCTCTGACCAGGGTCGTTCTCAGGCGGTGAGACGAACCACATTCGCCCCCCACGACGCAGACTCGACGCCATATTCTTTATGAAAACGAGACCGGGCGGCCCCCTCGGGGACCGCCCGGTCTCGTTCACCGAGTCACCGCGTTGGTCGGCGTCAACACAGCCGTGACCACGCGATTTCCATGATGGCCTCCTCCGCCCGGCGCTCCTCCCGCTGGCGGGCGCGCAGCCGGCGAGCACCGATCCTTCTGAGCTGCTGCTCCTGCGGCTCCTGTTCGGTCCGCTCCACCATCCGCATGAGTTCCTGCATCATCGTTCTTCGTGTCCTTCTGAGTAGTACGAGTTCGTGTGGTGGGTCGTGCGCGCTAGGCGGCGACGGGGGCCGGGTTCTTCCGGGGGCGACCCCGGGGGCGCTTGCGCGCCACGACCTGACCGGAGACGAGCAGCTGCCCTCCCCAGACGCCCCACGGTTCGCTCCGCTCCAGGGCGTCCGTGAGGCACTGCTCCCTGATGGGACAGGCTCCGCAGATGGCCTTCGCCGACTCGACGTCGGCGGGGGCCTCGGCGAAGAACAGGTCCGGCTCTCGACGGCAGGGGATGTCGACCTCACCCAGCTGGGGCGCGACCAGGACCGACGCAAGCATCGGTGCCCTCCAAGATCTTTGATCGTTCGTACAACGCGGTCGGTGTTCGGTCACCGGAAACGATCCGGTGAGGGACCTGGACTCTGCGATGTCGCCGTCTTCTCCCCGCCCCTGGGGGGCGGAGGGCCATGACGGAGATACAAAGAAAGCCGCGGGCCCCTGTGCTGGGGACCGCGGCCACGGTACGGATGTCCGGCCTAGGCCGGGATCCTCCGTGGACACTCCCCCAGTGCGCCATAGCGGCGCGGGGTTTCGTTCAGGGCGTGCTCGCCACCGATGGACTTGCCGCGATCAAGGGCGAGTCCGGACTCGTCGCTCAGGACACCGGGCACACCGGAAGTGGACACACTGGTCCCCTCGGACCGGGTGACGCCTGCGAGCAGGAGTCCCAGGGACGAGGCGGCCAGGCCACCGAGGGTGTGCACGCGGTCGCCACCGAAGGTGCGCTGGAAAGCGTCACCGCTCATGTCGATGCCCAAGCCGACGGACGGCAGGAACGGACGCCATGCGGCTGCGAGACCGGTGGGGTTCTGGTTCTTCTTCGTCATCAGATCGGGCACCTCCTTCAAGATCGGGCTCAGGGTCTTTCACCTGCGCCGAGAGCGGTCATTGCGACGATGTACACACTACGGTCGCCCACAGAAGTCGGCAACCTATTTTTGACCTGGGAAAACGTCCACATCCGGCCAGAACTTCCGCGGCGTCGCGTCGGGCCGGAGAAGACCGACGATCCCCCTCCGAAGACACCGACGCCTCGCCCCTGGTCGGACCTCGGTCACATCCGAACCCGCCCCGGAACGGGGCCGCGGACGGGCGGTCACGGTGGCCGCGGGGACCGGCCGCGCGTCGTTCGCGCGGGGTGCACGACGACCGGTGCGGGGTGTCGACGCGGGCGGGAGACGGCACCGCCCACGCACCCGCGGCTCACGCGCGGGCTTCGTGGACCGCCCGTGCGGTGGGGCAGGGCCCCGGGCGTGCGCACGCGCTCGTGGCCGGCGACCGGAGAACCGATCCACCGTGCCACGGACGCGCCGCACGTGTGCCGTCCGGGCACCGGAACGCGTCCGGGGCGGGTGCTCCGGGCGGCACGGCCGCATCCGGCCATGGCCCGGGCCCGCCCCGGAGGCCCGTGCGTCAGCTCCAGCCCTCGGCGTCCACCACGCGGATCATGCCCTCCTGCACCACCGAGCAGACGAGCCGCCCGTCCCGCGTGTACACCAACCCCCGTGCCAGCCCACGCGCGCCCTGCGCGGTCGGGGACTCCTGCGCGTACAGCAGCCATTCGTCGGCGCGGAAGGGTCGGTGGAACCACATGGCGTGGTCCAGGCTGGCCATGGCGATACCGGCGAACGAGCGCCCGTGCCTGAGCAGCACGGTGTCCAGCAGGGTCATGTCGGAGGCGTAGGTCATGAGGCAGACCTGCGAGAGCCGGTCGTCCGGCAGCCTGCCGTCGACCTTGAACCACACGGGGTTGGAGGAGGTGCGCAGCGCCGGGTCGCGTTCGGCCTCGAAGGACATCGCGCCCACCGGTCGCATCTCGATGGGGTGCCACTCCACGAAGTTGGGCACCTTGCCGAAGGCCTCCCGCAGCCGTTCCCGGGTGCTCAGCAGGTCCTCGGGCGGGGGCACGTCCGGCATCGGGATCTGGTGGTCCAGTCCCGGCTCCTCCTTGTGGAAGGAGGCCGACAGCGTGAAGATCGGCTTGCCGTGCTGGATGGCCACGACCCGGCGTGTGGTGAAGGAGCGTCCGTCCCGGACCCGGTCGACCTCGTAGACGATCGGTACCGACGGGTCGCCCGGCCGGATGAAGTAGGCGTGCAGGGAGTGCACGTAGCGGTCGGTGGGGACCGTGCGGCCCGCCGCGACCAGGGCCTGGCCCGCGACCAGGCCACCGAAGACCCGCTGGGGCCCCTCCTCCGGGCTGCTCCCGCGGAAGATGTTGACCTCGATCTGTTCCAGGTCCAACACCTTCAGCAGCTGGGCCAGGGACTGGCCCCCGCCGCCGTCGCTCTCACTCATCCTCGTCCTCTCCGTCACCGGCGGCCTGCCCCGCCGGTTCGCCGCCCGCGACCAGCGCGAGCACCGCCTCACCGTAACGATCGAGCTTGACCGAGCCGACCCCCGAGACGGAGGAGAGCTGGGACACGCTGCTCGGTTCCTGCTCCGCGATGGCCTGCAGAGTGGCGTCGGTGAAGATCACGTAGGCGGGCAGCTTCTGGTCCTGCGCGGTGCGGCGCCGCCAGTCGCGCAGACGTTCCAGCAGTGCCTCGTCGTAGGTGGAGGGGCAGTCCACGCAACGCCCGAGCTTGCGCTCGGTGACGTCGCTGAGCACGTCGGTGCACACCCGGCAACGCACCACTCCGCCCTTGCGACGGTCCCGGCGCCCGCTCGTGGAGGGAGAGGCGGGACGGAGTCCGTCGAGGAACCGTGAGGGTTTGCGGGTCCTGCGCCCACCGGGCGAACGCGCCATGGACCAGGACATCGCCAGGTGTTCGCGGGCACGGGTGACGCCCACGTAGAACAGCCGCCGCTCCTCCTCGACCTGCTCGTCGGTCTCGGCGTAGATGATGGGCACCATGCCCTCGGTCAGGCCCACCAGGAACACCGCGTCCCATTCCAGGCCCTTGGCGGAGTGCAGGGAGGCGATGGTGACGCCCTCGAAACCGGGCGCGTGCTCGGTGGCCATGCGCATGTCGATCTCGTCCACGAAGTCCGCCATGGAGGCGGTTCGCCCGTCCGGGGTGGGCTTGGCCGCCATGTCCTCGGCCAGCTGGGCCAGGGCGGACAGCGACTCCCAACGCTCCCGGACCTGACGGCCCTCGGGCGCGGCGTCGGTCAGTCCGATGGGCGAGAGCAGTTGGCGGACCAGCCGCACCAGGGGTTCGGCCTCCTCCCCGGCGGCGCCGTGCCGCGCGCCGCGCAGCAGGTGCACGGCCTCCCGGATCTCGGGCCGCTCGAAGAAACGTTCCCCGCCCCGCACGCTGAAGGGCACGCCCTGGTCGCTCAGGGCCTGTTCGTAGGCGGCGGACTGGGAGTTGGTGCGGACCAGGACCGCGACCTCGCTCGCGGGGACCCCGTTCTCCAACAGGACGCTGATCTTGCGTGCGACGCCGGTGGCCTCGGCCGGCTCGTCGTCGTACTCCTGGTAGATCGGGTCCGACCCGTCGGGGCGCTGGGCCCGGAGGGTGAGGTGCTTGGCCGAGGCCGCGCCCTTGGCCTGGGAGATCACGTGGTTGGCCACACGCACCACCTGGGGGGTGGAGCGGTAGTCGCGCACCAGCCGGACGAGGGTGGCGTGCGGGAAACGGTCGGCGAACCCGAGCAGGTAGTCGGGGGTGGCACCGGTGAAGGAGTAGATGGTCTGGCTGGGGTCGCCGACCACGCACAGGTCGTCGCGGTCGCCCAACCAGGCGTCCAGCAGAAGCTTCTGCAACGGGTTGACGTCCTGGAACTCGTCGACCACGAAGTACCGGTACTGGTCGCGGAACCGTTGGGCGACCTTGGGGCCGTCGTTGATGATCGCGGCGGTGAGTTCGAGGACCGACTCGAAGTCGATGAGGTGCTCCTCGCGGCAGAGGTCCTCGTAGGCCTCGAAGACGCGGGCCACCTCCCCGCCGGTCATCGGCGCCTGGCGACCGGCCTTGACCACGGCCGTCTCGTAGTCGCTGGGCCGGACCTGGGTGACCTTGGCCCACTCGATCTCGCCGGCGAGGTCGCGCAGCCCGAGCCGGTCCGGTTGCAGACCCACGGAGTGCGAGGCGCGCGCCACCGCCTGGATCTTGCTCTTCATCAGATTCGGTTTGGGCCCCCCGACGGCCTCCCCCCAGAAGAACCCGAGCTGGCGCAGGGCGGCCGCGTGGAAGGTGCGGGCCTGGACCCTGGGCGCGCCGAGCGAGCGCAACCGGCCGCGCATCTCACCCGCGGCCCGGGCGGTGAAGGTGACCGCCAGGATCTGCTGTTCGGAGACGACCCCACCGGCCACGGCGTGCGCGATCCGGTGGGTGATGGCACGGGTCTTGCCCGTGCCGGCACCCGCGAGGATGCACACGGGTCCCCGCAGCGCGCGAGCCGCCTCGGTCTGTTCCGGGTCCAGTCCCTCCAGGACGCGGTCGGGATCCATGGTGCTCCTGCATCTGGTCGGACGGGTGGGTCAGGGCGCTCAGTCTCTCAAGTATCGGCCCCGACCGGAGCCGATCGTCCACAGCACCGCCGTGAACAGGCGGAACGAGCCAAGTGACACATTCCAGAACCAGTCGCCCTTGTGAGGCGTCCCACGTTATGTCGAAAGGTCATGGGAAGTGGCGGCGACCCGACGGTGTTGGAACCGTGGGAATCCCCCGAAACATGGCAGTCGACGCGGAAGAGACGTGAGCGAGATGACGAGTACGGCCACCGAGCGGTTCACGATGTACACCACCCCCTGGTGCGGTTACTGCAAGCGGCTCAAGAGCCAGCTGTCCCGGGAGGGCATCACCGTCCGAGAGGTGAACATCGAAGAGAACCCGGAGGCCGCGGACCTCGTGATGAAGGCCAACGGTGGGAATCAGACGGTCCCCACCCTGGTCTTCAGCGACGACACGGCCATGACGAACCCGTCGCTCGCTCAGGTGAAGAAGAAGTTGGCCGAGCTGTCCTAGGACCGACGGCGCGGGCCGCCGCACGCGGCCCGCGCGGTGGGGCGCACCCCCTGGGTGCACACCCCGGTTCCGGGGCTGCCCGGCCGACGCCGGCAGACCTGTACATGACGGGGAGTGTGGAGTTGGGGGACGACGTGAGGCCTCATGACATTGCGGTCACCGACGCGGTGGACGCCGAAGTGGTGCGACGCACCCCGCACGGGTGGCGCGTGGGCAGCGGCCAGGACGGCCACGACGCCCCGGATCTGATCAGCGCGATGGTGCTGGCGGACCTGATCACCACCGAGGCCGGGGGCCCGCGCCCCCGCGCCCAGGCACCGGGGCGGGCGCCCGAGGGGGCGTCGGAGGTGGACCGCCTGAAGCACACCATCTCCCAACTGGAGCACGCCCTGCACTCGCGTGTGGTGGTGGAGCAGGCGATCGGCGTCCTGGCCGAGCGGCACACCATGCCGCCCCGTGAGGCGTTCGAGCGGCTGCGCTCCTCGGCGCGCTCGCGTGGCCGCAAGGTCGCCGACCTGGCCCGGGACGTGGTGGAGAGCAGCACCAGCCCGTTGACCGTCCTGCCCGACGAGCTCGGACAGGCCTGATCGGTCCACGGCCCGAACGGTCGGGCCGTGCACGGGACGAGCCGCGGACCGTCCGCTGTGGGGGGACGGACGGTCCACGGCCGCGCCGCGCCGGTGCCGTGTGCCCCGTGCGGGGCGCCACCGGCGAGCGCGCGGACTACCAACCGCCGGGCAGCCGTCCCCCGTACCAGTGCTCGATGAGGGTGCGGGCGATGGAGACGCGACCGGGCAGTTCCACCTCACCGCTCTCCACCGCCGTGGCGAGGTCGGAACGCGTGAACCAGCGGGTCTCGGCGATCTCGTCGTCGGTGGCCTCGGTCTCGCCCACCGCACGGGCGGTGTAGCCGACCATGAGGCTGCGCGGGAACGGCCAGGGTTGCGAGGCCAGGTACCGCGGGTTCTCGACGACCACACCGGCCTCCTCGGCGACCTCACGGATGACCGCCTGTTCGAGGGATTCACCGGCGTCCACGTACCCGGCGAGCACCGAGAAACGGCGCGCGCTCCAGTTGGGGTTGTTGCCCAGGAGCACTTCCTCCCGACCGTCGCTTTCACGGTGGACCAGCATGATCACGGCGGGGTCCATCCGAGGGAACTGTTCGGTGCCCTCCTCCTCGCAGACCCGCACGTGCCCGGCCCGTTCGATGCGGGTGCGCGATCCGCAACGGGGGCAGAAGCCGTGGGTGGCGTTCCAGTTGGCCAGGGCGATGGCGCGGGTGAACAGGCCGGTGTCGTGGTCGTCGAGCACGGCGCCGACCTCGCGCAGCGAGGCGGGTTCGGCGACGGGGACGGGGGCGAGTTCCTGCTTCGAGCGCACCGCGAAGTACGCGCGTTCTCCGTCACTGCCCAACAGGTAGCGCTCCCCCTCGGGGGCGAGCCCGGGGGTGGTGAGGACGAGTTCCCGGGTCCGGCCGGTGGTGACCAGTGCGCGCGACTGCTTGGCCATCAGCGCCTTCCAGCCGTAGCTGCCGGGTTCGCCGCCCTCCAAGACAAGGACCCGGGTGTGGGGGTCGGCCCAGGCCTTGGCCAGCCACTCGTCGTCACCTCGGCGGTGTCCGGCGGGGTCGACCGCGGTGCGGGAGAGTGCGGGTACGGCGTCGAAGTCCATGGGGCCTTCCTGTGTTCGTGCTCGGCACATCAGGTGTAACGCGTCCGGGGGTTCCACGCACTCCCGATGGGCGAACCCGCGCACTATTCGGCGGAGGCGTGCGCGGGTCCGAGTGGGAGGGAGGGCTCAAACGCCCTTGCCCAGTTCCTCCCACAGGTAGGCGGCGCTCTCCGCGCCCTTGAGCAGCAAGGGCGTCTCGACCTTCTCGTTGGGGGCGTGGATGCGGTCCTCGTTGAGACCCACGGCCACGAACACCAGCGGGGTGTCGAGGATGTCGGCGATGTCGGCCTCGGGTCCGCTGCCGCCCTCACGGGTGAAGAGGACCTCCGTGCCGAACGCGCGCCCCATGGCGGAGCGGGCGGCCCTCAGGGCGGTGGAGGACAGGTCGGAGGCGCAGGCGCGCACGCCGGGGCCGCCGAACTCCAACTCGGCCCGGATGCCGTCGGGGGTGGCGGACTCGACGTAGGCGCGGACCCGCTCCTGGATCTCCAGGGGCTCCTGTCCGGGCACCAGCCGGAAGCTGATCTTGGCGTGCGCCGAACGCGGGACGATGGTCTTGCCGCCGGCCCCGGTGTGGCCGCCCCACATGCCGTTGATCTCGGCGGTGGGTCGCAGCCAGACGCGCTCCAGGGTGCTGTACCCCTTCTCACCGCGTGCCGCCGTGGACCCGGCGGTGGCCAGCCACTCCCGCTCGTCGAAGGGCAGACGGGCGAGAAGCGCGCGCTCCTCGTCGCCGGCCTCGACGACCCCGTCGTAGAAACCGGGGACGGCGACCCGGTCGTCGGCGTCGTGGAGGCCCGAGAGCAGGTCGCTCATGATCTTGAGCGGGTTGGGCACGGCGCCACCGAAGGAACCGCTGTGCAGGTCGCGTTCGGGACCGTACAGGCTGATCTCGACATCGGTGACACCGCGCATGCCCACGCACATGGAGGGGGTGTCGGCCGCCCACATCGTGGTGTCGGAGATGACGGCGACATCGCAGGCCAGGCGGGCGCGGTTGGCCTTCATGAGCTCGGCGAAGTGCACCGAGCCGGACTCCTCCTCGCCCTCGACCAGCAGCTTGACGGTGACGGGCGGGGCGTCCGCGCCCGAGGCGGCCAGGGCGGCGCGCACGCCCAACGTGTGGAAGAGGACCTGGCCCTTGTCGTCGGAGGCGCCGCGCGCGTACAGGGAGGTGCCGCGCTCGGTGGGGACGAACGGTTCGGTCTCCCACTCCTCGATCGGGTCGACCGGCTGTACGTCGTGGTGACCGTAGACCAGCACAGTGGGCGCGTTCGGGTCGGCGGCGGGCCACTCGGCGAACACGGCGGGCAGACCGGGGGTCTCCCAGACCTCGACCGTGGGGAACCCGGTCCGGGTGAGGTGGTCGGCGAGCCACCGGGCCGAACGGCGCACGTCCTCGTGGTGCTCGGGGTCGGCGGAGATCGAGGGGATCGCCAGCCACTCCTTGAGCGTGTCGAGGAACTCGTCCTTGTGGGTCTCGATGTAGGCGCGTGCGTCCATGTGCCGTCCTTGTCCTGGACATCCTTGTCTGGATCGACCTTAGGACCTGGACGAACCGGACCGGGACGTCGCTCCCGCCCACGGTGGCGTCGGTCCGGTCACGGCACGACGAGGCGACCGAGTCGGCACACGGTGTCCCCGCCCGGCCGCGGTGGGGCGGCGGCGCGGCCGGGCCACGGGGCGGCGGTCACGGGGATCCCTCGGTGTGTGGTTCGTGCGCGAGACCGACGGGAACACTGGTCAGGGGAGGCGGCACGCGGTGATCCGCGACCGGACGCTCATGCACGGCACCGCCGGGGAACCCGTGAACCCGGTTCTCGGCGCCCAGGGCGGCGACGGCCTCGCGCCGGGACGGGCGGCGTCGACCGGCCGCCGAGCACCACGGGGCGTCACGGGAGGAACGTCGCGCCACCATCGGCGACGCGGGCCCCACGCGGGCACCGACGGGCGGGACCTCGGTCCCGCACACCACCGCCGAACCGTGCCACGGACCGTCCTTCGAAAGGACCGATGTCATGACCGTCACCAGCTGCGACACCGATCTCGAGACCCTGACCCTGACGCTGGTCTCCGACTTCTCCGCCCCGGTGGAACGGGTCTGGCGACTGTGGTCGGACCCGCGCGTCCTCGAAGGGTGGTGGGGCCCGCCGACCTATCCGGCGACCGTGGAGGAGCACGACCTGGTCCCCGGCGGCGCGGTCACGTACTACATGACCGGCCCCCAGGGTGACCGGCACCACGGCTGGTGGAAGGTGGTCGCGGTGTCCCCGCCGACGTCGCTGGAGTTCGTCGACGGTTTCGCGGACGCCGACGGCACCCCGTCGGAGAAGCTGCGGAACACCACGCGCGTGGAGATCTCCGAGCACGACGGCGGTACGCGCATGGTGACGCGCTCGACCTTCGCCTCCGAGGAGGAGATGCGGCAGCTCATGGGGATGGGCATGGAGGAGGGCATGCGCGAGGCGGCCGGACAGATCGACGCCCTGCTCCGGGACTGACCGGGGAACCTTTCACCCCGCGCGGGACTCTGACGACAGGGGGGCGGGAAGCGCCCGCCCCCGGCCTGGAGGAGACCCGCATGAGCACCGATCCCCGGATCGCCGCACGTTTCAGCGATCTGTTCGACGTCCTGGACACCGACGGCGACAAGGCCGTGACCTGGATCGACTACGAACGACTCGTGGACCGCTACGTCTCCGGCTACGGCTTGGACGGCGACCATCCCCGCGCCCTGGCGATCCGAGCGGCGTACGTGTCCCTGTGGCGCAAACTCGTGGACCTCTCCGGCGCCGACACCGACGGCCTGGACCGGGAACGGTTCGTGGCCGCCATGCACGCCGCGTCGGAGGACCGGAATCGATCCAACGCCGCCGAGGCCGTGGCCGAGGCGGTGTTCGACCTGTTGGACGCCGACGGGGACGGCCGGATCAGCGAGGCCGAGTTCCTGGTCTACGCGAAGGTCCTGGGCACCGAGGAGCCGAGCGCCCGCACCCGGTTCGCGCACGTGGACACCGACGGCGACGGCTTCCTCAGTCGGGAGGAGTTCGTGCTGTCGGCCCGACGTTTCCTGTTCGGCGACGACATCGACTCCCCCGGTGGCTTCGTGTTCGGTGTGGTCTGACCCGGGCGGCACCGGCCCGGTCCGCGCCCACGTCGCCGCAGACCGGGGCGCCGAACCAGGGCGAGGCCGGACGCGGGCGGCACCGGTTCCTCGGCGGTGTCACCCGCCCGGTCGTGGCCGCGCGGAGGCCACGACCGGGGTCACCGGACCTCAGCCGGGTTCGGGGAGCCGGGTGAACAGTGCCGCCAGCCCCTCGGCGTCGAGCAGGTCCACGGGGCGGACGGTCTCGTTCGCGCGCACGTAGTGGAAGGCCGCCCGCACCTCCTCGGGGTCCACCCCGACCAGGTCGGCCCAGGCCAGCCGGTAGGCGGCCAACTGCACGCCCACGGCCCGGCGTTCGGCGGCGTTGCCGGGCGGACGTCCGGTCTTCCAGTCGACGACGTCGTAGGTGCCGGAGTCGGGGTCGTGGAACACCGCGTCCATGCGGCCGCGCACGAGACGGTCGCCGATGACCGTCTCGAACGGCACCTCGACCTCCTGCGGCACCCGAGGGCCCCACTCGCTCTCCTCGAACCGTCGTTGGAGCTCGGCGAGGTCCTCGTCGTCTCCCGCGGTCTCGTCGGCGGCCCCGGGCAGCTCGTCGAGCAGGGTGACGTTCTGGCCGAACCGCTGTTCCAACCAGGAGTGGAAGGCCGTACCGCGCCGTGTGTGCGGGGCCGGCGGCCGGGGCAGGGGACGGCGGATCTGCCGGGCCAGCGCCGCGGGGTCGCGGGCCAGCCACACCATGGACGAGACCGACAGGTGGTCGGGCAGCTCCACCTCGACCGGGCCCTCCCCCGGGCCGGTGGCGGACCGGTCCCGGTGCGCGAGCAGCAGTTCGGTGTCGCGTTCCCACCCCTGGAGGCGGCGGCGCAACGCCTCGGGGGTCTTGGTGGGCAGCGCGGACTCCCCGGCGCGCAGCCGGGCACGGGCCCGTTCGACCATCGCCGCGCCTGACAGGATCTGGGCACGGCGCGTGTCCGTGACCGGGTCGGGTGCGTCGGGGACGGTGGTCCCCCCGTCCGGGTGCGGTTCCGGATCGGCCCCGACGGCGTCGGCGGGCTCGGCGGCCACCGGTGTTCCGGGCATGGTCGGGCCGTCCCCGTCGTCGTTTTCACCGGCATCGGTGTCGGCACCGACGACCGGGAGGTCGGCGGGCGGCCACAGCGCGGAGGACTCCTCGTCGTCGTGCGGGTTGGTGTCCTCGGGGTCCGGCGGTGGAGCCCAGGTCACCACGGTGCCCGCGCCCTTCTCGCACGCCTCGCGGATCTCGTCCAGGAACACCGAGGGTCCACGGGGCGTACCGCCGGTGCGCCCCCACCAGTGGCCGGTGCACACCAGCGCGTAGGAGGCCCGGGTGACCGCCACGTACGCCAGCCGACGCTCCTCCATGAGGTGGCGGGCCTCCTCCGCCGCCTTGAACTCGGCGATGTCCTCCTTCTCGACCCCGCGCAGCGCGGGCAGCCCGGCCCGGTCGCCCCGCAGCGGGTAGGGCAGCAGGTGGTCGGCCTTGACCCAGGCCAGGGAGTCGCGGGCCTTGGCGGGGAACAACGGGGCGCGCTTGCCGGCGCTGACGCCGGGCAGGAACACCACCGGCCACTCCAGTCCCTTGGCACCGTGCATGGTCATGAGCTTGACGCTGTCGGAACCTCCCACGCGTTCGCCCGGGCTGAGGGCGCCCTCGTTCTCCTGGGCGGCGTTGAGGTAACCGAGGAAGGAGCCCAGGGTGGGGTCCTCGGTGTTGCCGACGAAGCGCACCGCGTGGTCGACGAAGGCGTCGAGGTCGGCGCGGGCCGACAACGGATCCCGGTGGGTCCGGGACCCCACCTCGATGTCCAGACCGAGCATGCGTTCGACCTCGGTGATGAGGTCGGGCAGGGGTTGGCCCACGAGCCTGCGCAGGGAGCGCAGTTCCTCGGCCAGCCGACCCAGTCGCGCGAAGGCGGTCGGCGAGTAGTGGTCGGCGGGGCCGGGGTCGTCGACGGCGTCCACGAGGCTGCCGCTCTCGGCGGTGAGGTCCAGAACGGTACGGCGCAGCAGATCGTCACCGTCGTCGTCCTCACCGGCGGGGCCCGCCGTGGTGAGGTCGCGGCGGGTGTGCCGCGCCAGTTCGGCGGCGCGGGCGCCCAAGGCGGCGAGGTCCCGCGGTCCCAGGCGCCAGCGGGGGCCGGTGAGCAGACGGGCGAGCTCGTTGCCCGCCGAGGCGTCGTGGACCACGCGCAGGGTGGCGATGATGTCGCGCACCTCGGGCACGAGCATGAGTCCGCCCAGCCCCACGACCTCGACGGGGATGTCCAGGGCCTCCAGCGCCTCCCGCAGCGGCGGGAACTGTGAACGCCTGCGGCACAGGATCGCGATGTCGCCGGGTCCGACCGCCCCGTCGGAGGCACCGCCCGACTCGCCCTCGGGCCAGACCCGGTCGTCCGGCGCGAACACGGACCCGCCGGGGTCGTCGGCGCTCGCGCGGACCAGCCGGCTCACCTGGTCGGCGATCCAGGCGGCCTCCTCCGTCTCGGTGGTGAAGAGCGCCGCCATGGCGGTGCCACGGTCGCGGCGGGCCGGGCCGGGGTAGAGAACGGGCACGTCCGGGGCCTCGGCGCGCAACTCCTCCGAGGTGCGTTCGGCCACGTCCAGGACGCGCTCCCCGTTACGGAAGCTGACCGACAGGCGCCGCACAGGAGCGGGTCGGCCGGGGGCCACCGGAAAGTCGGTGGGGAACCCGGTGAGGTTGGCGGCGATCGCGCCCCGCCACCCGTAAATGGACTGGCAGGGGTCGCCCACGGCGGTCACCGGATGGCCCTCGCCGAACAGGGCCCGCAGCAGCACGAGCTGTGCGTGGCTGGTGTCCTGGTACTCGTCCAGGAGCACCACCCGGAAACGTCCGCGTTCGATCAGACCCACCTCGGGATGGTGGAGGGCGATGCGGGCGGCCAAGGCCATCTGGTCGCCGAAGTCCATCGTCTCGCGGGCCTGCTTGGCCTGGTTGTAGCGGTCGACCAGGGGAAGGAGCTCCTCCCGGCGACGCTGGGTGTCGACCAGTTCCCTGGTCTCCTTCGTGGGTTTGCGCCTCATCGCGTCCACACCGGACTGGATCCAGCGGCCCACCCCGCGCACCTGGTCGGTGGTGGCCAGGTGGTCGGCGATCTGCCCGGACAGGTCCAGGACCCGACGGGTGACGGTGTCCGCGCCGACGTTGACGTGGTCCATCGGCCCGTCGTACTCACCGACGATCCGGGCCGCCAGCTGCCAGGACTGCCCCTCACTGAGCAGCCGTGTGGTGGGCTCCACCGCCTCACGCAGGGCGTGGTCGGCCACGATGCGTCCCGCGTAGGCGTTGTAGGTGGAGATCGTGGGTTCGCCGTCCAGCGGTTCCTCGGGGAACAGCTCGGTGGCGCGCAACTGCTCCAGGCGTGTGCGCACGCGTTCGGCCAGCTCACTGGTGGCCTTACGGGTGAAGGTCAGGCCCAGCACCTGCTCGGGACGCACGTGACCGTTGGCGACCAGCCAGACCACGCGGGCGGCCATCGTCTCGCTCTTGCCGGACCCGGCACCCGCGATCACCACACCCGGTTCCAGGGGCGCGGAGATGACCCGCGCCTGTTCGACGGTGGGTTCGGGGCGTCGGAGGAGGCGGGCGAGTTCCGCGGGGCCGAAGGTGGGAGC
>NZ_QOCZ01000191.1 GCF_018207095.1 Nocardiopsis sp. MG754419
CGTGAGGGGACCGTACGGCTCCGCGAACCCGGGGCGGGCCTGGGGCCGGGCGGCCTCGACGGACTCGTGGGGGCCCTCGGGCTCGGGGGTACCCGGGGATCCCTCCCCCTCGTGGCGTTCCGAGGCGGTGGCGGACGCGGGAGGTTCGACGAACCTCGGTCGGGCCTGGGGCCGGGCGGCCTCGGTGAACGCGTGCGGTTCCGTGTGCTCCCGGGACCCCGGAGCCTCCGTGGGTTCCATGGGTTCGGTGCGTCCCTGCGGCTCCGTGTGCTCCCTGGGCCCGTGGTCTCCCGCGGACGCGTGCGGCTCCGCCGCCTCGGCCGGTTCGTGGGCTCCGTGGGGTTCGTGTCGTGGATCCATCAGGTCGCGTCGTCCCTGAGCGTCCCGGCGCGCACGGCCAACTCCTCGCTGAGCCGGCGCGCCTCCTCGGAGTCCAGTCCCTCGATGGTCGAGGAGCCCGCGAAGGAGGCGGTCTGCACCTGGAGCGTGGCCACGTCGAAGACCCGCTCCAGCCAGCCCTGGGTGTGATCGACCGTCTGCAACCGGTTGACCGGCACCAACTGCCACGATCGGCTGATCCACCCGGACCGGGTGTAGATGACGTCCTCGGTCACCTCCCACCGGTGCACCCGGTAGCGCCACGAGGGCACGATGGCGATCTTCAGCAGGGCGTAGAAGGCGTAGGCGGACGGGAAGGCCCAGGCGTTCTCGTGGACCAGGGTCGGCACCCACCCCCAGGCGAAGCCACCGAGCGCCCAGGCCGCGGCGCTCAGGAGGGCCAGGTTGAACAGCGCGCCGAAGGCCAGCCGCAGGGTCCACACCCCGATCGCGCGGCTGCTCACCCTCCGCAGCGGTGGGCGCAGGACGGCGACCCCCGTCCCGGGGTCCTCGGGGGCGGGCATCTCCTCCGGCTGGGCCACGGCGTCGTGGGGCGGGGTGTTCGTCACACGCCCGAGTCTAGGGCCTTTGGAGATGTTCCGATCGTGTGCTTCGGCGAGGATCGCGCCTTTTCGGGGGAAGGGCGCGTCCCCGACCGGCGTTCCCTCCCACGTGGGGTCCCCGCTGCCCCGGTGCACACGGACCCGACATTCCCGGTCGGGCCCGACGGAAGCGCGTATCAGCGTTCTGTCAGTGCAGGTCGCCACACTGAGGACAGACACCGAAACGGAGGATTTCTCATGACCGACGCCATCCGCGCGGAAGGTCTGGTCAAGGAGTTCAAGGGCAAACGCGCCCTCGACGGGGTGGACCTGACCGCCAGGACGGGGGCCGTGCTGGGCGTCCTGGGACCCAACGGATCCGGGAAGACCACGACCGTGCGCATCCTCTCGACGCTGTTGCGTCCCGACGGTGGGTACGCCACGGTCGGCGGGTTCGACGTCGTGCGCCGTCCCCACGAGGTGCGCCGCCAGATCGGACTGACCGGCCAGTACGCCGCCGTCGACGCCGAG
The DNA here is from genome assembly GCF_018207095.1 of Nocardiopsis sp. MG754419. Lineage (GTDB taxonomy): Bacteria > Actinomycetota > Actinomycetes > Streptosporangiales > Streptosporangiaceae > Nocardiopsis. The sequence continues at coordinate 1,452 of NZ_QOCZ01000191.1, forward strand.
CTGACCGGTACCCAGAACCTCGTGCTCATCGCCCGACTGTTGGGGTTCGGCCGGGCCCAGGCCCGCACGCGCGCCGCGGAACTCCTGGAGCGCTTCGGCCTGGACGACGCCGGGGACCGCCAGGCCAAGACCTACTCCGGAGGCATGCGCCGCCGGTTGGACCTGGCCGCGAGCCTGGTCGGCCGTCCGGCGCTGCTGTACCTGGACGAACCGACCACCGGCCTGGACCCGCACAGCCGCAACGGACTGTGGGCCGTGGTGCGCGACCTGGTGGGCGACGGTGTGACCGTGCTGCTCACCACCCAGTACCTGGAGGAGGCCGACCAGCTGGCCGACGACATCATGGTGCTCGACCACGGCCGGGTGATCAGCAAGGGCACACCCGAGGAACTCAAGAACCAGGCGGGCGACCAGGTCCTGGAACTGCGCACGGTGGACAGCGGCCAACTGCCGCTCGCCACCAAGATCATCGAGGCGGTGACGAGCACTCCGGTCACCACCGACGGTCTGGTGGCGAACGTGCCCGTCACCGACGCGGCCGTCCTGCCCGAGGTGGTCCGCCGCCTGGACGAGCAGGGCGTGACCGTGGGCGAGTTGTCCCTGCGCAAACCCAGCCTGGACGAGGTGTTCCTGGCGCTGACCGGACACACCGCGGAGGACGCCGACAGCGACGACCATGAGGGGGCTCGTTCATGAGCGCCGTGACCGCCCGACCGTCGGCCGACGCGTCCGGCGCCGTCCCGCAGATCTCCCAGCGGATCAGCCCTGTGGTGACCGTGCGGAACGGGCTCCAGCTCACCTGGCGCAGCGTGCTGAAGATCAAGGCCAACCCCGAAGAGGTCTTCGGGTTGATGCTGCAGCCGGTCATGTTCGTGACCCTGTTCGTCTTCGTCTTCGGGCAGGCGATGATGGGCGACTGGCAGACCTACCGCGACTTCCTCATGCCGGGGATCATCGCCCAGTCGGTCATCTTCGCGACCATGGGCACGGGCTTCAGCCTCAGCCAGGACGTCGAGAAGGGCATCTTCGACCGGTTCCGCTCGCTGCCCATCGCCCGTTCGGCACCGCTGATCGGCGCGATCCTGGGCGACCTGGTCCGCTACGCCATCACCGTGGTGATGGTGTTGCTCGTGGGCCTGGCCATCGGATTCCGACCGGAGGGCGGGTTCCTCGGCGTCCTGGCGGCCGCGGCCCTGGTGCTGCTGTTCGCCTTCGCGCTGTGCTGGATGTCGGCCTTCGTGGGCATGCTCGCGCGCACCCCCATGGCGGTGCAGTCCTTCGCGATGATCCTGCTGTTCCCGCTGACCTTCGGCAGCTCCGCGTTCGTGGCGCCGGACGACATGCCGGGCTGGCTCGCGCCCATCGCCGCGAACAACCCGGTCACCCACGTGGTGGACGCCATGCGCGCGCTCATGCTCGGGGGCGACGTCGCCGGTCCGGTGTTCTGGACCCTGGTGTGGGCGGTCATCATCACGGCGATCTTCTTCCCGCTGGCCGTGTGGGCCTACCGGCGCCGCACCTGAGCGGGGCCGGCGTCGCCGCGGGTGCGGGACACGGATCACGCCCCGCACCCGCGGCGACGCACGGCCGATCCGGGCCTCCCGGCGGGCACCCCCGACGAAAAGAGGCCCGGCGGTCGCGTTCCCGCCGCGAGGGCGCCATGACCGGGACCCCGGCGTCGGGTCCCGGTCGCGGTCACCGGCGCCGGTCACCGGCGTCCACGTCGTCGGGCACGATCGGTTCGAGCCACCGCTCCACGTTCCGTGGGATGCGGTCTCGCGGGGTGTCCCGCCCTCGGGCGACCAGCCGGGCGGCCTCGGTCTCGCCGAGCGCCCGGATCAGGAGAGCGCGCAGCTCCCGGACCCTGGTGGAGGCGGTGTCGGCCACCCCGCGCAGGCCCGCCGTGTACCCCAGCAGCTCCGCGGCCCACTTCGGATCCTGGTCGACGGTGAGCCGCGCGAGGGTCTCCAGAGCGGCGAGGCCGGACACGTCGGACCCGTTGCGGGACACCCACCAGGCCCGTCCCGCCTCCCGCCAGGCCCGGTCGAGGTCACCCTCGGAGCGGGCGATCTCGGCGGACATCGTGCGCCAGGCCGGTTCGATGTAGACCGGCGCGAACCCTCCCAGCCCGCGCACCAGGGGGTCGGTCCGGTCGAAGAGCCGGCGTGCGCCCGCCACGTCTCCGGTGGCCTCCAGCCACATGATCCGGCTCATGTGGTGCGACACGCGCTGTTCGTCCTCCGCCACGTCGTCCTGGAGGAAGCGGAGTTCGTGCTCGGCGCCCGTCAGGTCACCGAGTTCGATGAGGACCTGGATCCGCAGCGCGCGAAAGAGCTGGCCCGGGCCCTCCAGACCGGCGGACTCGGCCAGGTCGAGCCCCTCGCCCAAGAGCACCCGGCAGCGTTCCAGGTCGGTGGTCATGTTCACGTCCACGAGTTGGACCAGCGCGTTGCACTGTCCCCAGACGTCTCCGCATTCACGCATCCCGGTCAGGGCGATCTCGGCCCGCTCCCGGGCGCGCCGGGCGTCCCCGAAGACCATGTCGAGCTGGGCCGCCAGGAGGGACACCATCGCCCGGTTCCACGGATGCGCGTGTTGTCCGATCGCCGCCTCTACACGGCTCCGGGCGGGGCTGTCGCGGCGGCCGTCGGCCATGGCGCGGTAGATGAGGCAGGGGAAGAGGACCGGGTGGTCCTCGACCCTCACCCCACCGGATTCGAGCACCTCCTCGACCCGGTTCAGGCGTTCCAGGAGCACCGCGCGACCCGCGGTCATCTCCCCGGTGCGGTGGAACAGGCAGCTCGCGTAGGCGACCTCACGGCCCGGCGGCACCCTCTCTCCGGCCAGTTCCAGCACCTGTTCGGACCAGCGGTGCACCTGACGCCAGCGACCGTCCAGGGTCAGGTACCACTGGGCGTGTTCCACCAGGTCCAGGGCGAGTTCGACGTCGCCGCACTCCACCGCCCAGTGAAAGGCGACCGCGCAGTCGTCGACCTCGGCGTCGAGCCGGGCCAACCAGGACCGCTGGCCGGGACCGCGCAGTTCGGGGTCGGCACGCCGCCACAGGTCGACCACGTGACGGGCGTGGGCCTCGCGGACGCGTTCCCGCTCTCCGGACTCGGCCAGGCGTTCGCTCGCGTAGGCCCGGACCGTCTCCAGTTGCCGGTAGGTGGGCGGAGCGTCCTCACGGACGGGGCTCTCGGCCACCACCAGGGACTTGTCGACGAGGGAGAACAGGGTCGTCCACACGTCCTCGCCACCGACCCGGCCCGGTGATCCGTCCGGATCGGCGGCCACGCGTTCGACCGCGTCGAGGCCGGCCCCGGCGGGAAAGACCGAGAGTCGGCGCAGCAGGCGACGCTCGGGCTCCCCCAGAAGCTCCCAGCTCCAGTCGACGACCGCGCGCAGGGTACGGTGCCGGGGCAGCGCCGACCTGCTGCCGTTGGTCAGCAGTCGGAAGCGGTCGGAGAGGCGTTCGGCGAGCTGACCGGCCGACATCACGCGTAGTCGGGCGGCGGCCAGTTCCAGGGCCAGGGGCATACCGTCCAGGGCACGCGTGATGCGCACGACGTGGGCGACGTTGGCGTCGGTGAGGCGGAACCCCGAGCGGGCCGCCTCGGCGCGCGCCGTGAACAGCTCCACCGCGGAGCAGGACAGGGCACGGTCGACGTCGGCGCCCTCCGGGGGCAGGTCCAGGGAGGGCACCGGCAGAAGGGCCTCCCCTGGTAGACCGAGCGGTTCCCGGGAGGTCGCCAACACCCGCACCCCGGGGCACCGCGCCAGGAGGGACTCGACGAATCGGGCGGCGCCCTCGACCAGGTGCTCACAGTTGTCCAGCACCAGGAGGCAGGGGCGCTCGCCCAGGTGGGCGGCGATCCGGTCCGTGGACGACTGTCGGCCGGTCCCGGTGCGCGCCTTGAGGACGGGGAACTCGCGCGGCGCCAGCGCGCCCTCCACCGCCCGGGGCAGGTCCGCGCCATGGCGCACGGGTGCGAGTTCGACCCACCACACACCGCCGGAGGCCAGGGCGGGGGTCCGTCCTGCGAGGGCGACGGCGGATTCGGAGGCCAGACGCGTCTTGCCCGCCCCGCCCGGACCCGTGAGCGTCACCATGCGCGAGCCCGAGAGCCGCTCCACCGCCGCGGTCACCTCGGTGTCGCGGGCGACGAAGTCGGTCAGGTGCCGGGGCAAGCGCATCGGGGGCGTCGTCTCGGCGCCCCCGACGCTCGGGACGGGGTCGGACGGGTCGGGGTCGGACGGCGCCGACCCCTCCCGGGCGGGACCCGGGGAGACACGAGATCCGGCCCCCTCCGCCCGATCCGGGAGGGACTCGCCCCGCAGCAGATCGAGGTGGACCCGTCCCAGCCGGGGTGTGGGGTCCAGGCCCAGGTCCTCGGCCAGACGGGTCCGGAAGGCCGTGTGGACGCCGAGGGCGTCGGCGACGCGACCGCTCCCGGCCAGGGCGCGCATCAGCAGTTCGACGGGGCGTTCACGGTGCGGATCGGCGGCGACCAGCGCCTCCGCCCGGGGCACGGCCTCGGTGGCCCGGCCCAGGGCCACCTGGCACTCCAGGTGGTCCTCGATCGCGGTGCGGTACGCCTCGCCCAGGCGCAGGGCGACCTCCTCGGCCAGCCCGCGCGAGGTGAGGTCGGGCAGGGCGGGTCCGCGCCACAGGGTGATCGCCTCGTCCAACGCCCGCGCGGCCGACGCGAACCGTCCCGCGGTCAGGTCGGCCCGGCCCCGGCCCGCGCGGTCCTCGAACACGTGCAGGTCGACCTGGTCGGGTGCGACCTCCAAGCGGTATCCGACGCCGTCCCCCAGAAGGCGGGCCTCCGGCCCCAGTGCACGGCGCAGCCGCGAGGCCAGGGCCTGGAGGGCGTTGCCGGCCCCCACGGGCACGTCCTCACCCCAGATGGCGTCGGTGAGCTGTTCCAGCGCGACCGGACGCCCCGGCCGGAGCAGGAGCAGCACCAGCAGAGTGCGCAGGCGGGCGCCGCCGACACCGACGGGAGCACCCGAGGGGTCGACCACCTGGAGAGGGCCGAGGATGGAGAACCACACCGCACCATGATGACCGATCCCCCACGGCGGCGTCCGCGACCCCGACCGCGCGGGCCGCCCGTGCGGCGCCGCCCCTTCGCGTGGTGCGGGCCGGTGCGTGCTCTGCGGAGTCACACGGAGCGCCCGACCACAGTAGGGTTCGCTCAGGACCATGCGACGGCGCCGACGACGGCCCCGCGCGCACGGTTCCACCGCGACGGGCACCGGGTTCCTCTCCCGTGTGCCGGGTCCGGTGCACAGCGAGTCTCGCCTTATGGCCCGAAAGTCCAGCAGGAGCCCCATTTTGTTCCCGGTCTTGCCTCACACCCGGACCATCGCCGAGCGCGGCGTACCCCGCACCCCGCACGGTGCCCGCGCTGGCGCCGTCGTGGCGGGGGCCGCCCTGCTCGCCTCGACCGGCTGCGGCGTGCTCAACTCGGAGCTGAGCGGCGAGATGCCGACCGACATCAACGTGACCAGCCCGATGTTGCAGGAGGGACAGCCGCTGCCGGCCGCCTACACCTGCGACGCCGAGGGAGAGCCGGTCTCCCCGCCGCTGAGCTGGTCGGGTCTGCCCGACGACGTGGGGTCGATCGCGCTGGTCGTGGACGACCCGCAGGCCGCACTCGTGTTCTGGGTCGCCTACGACCTGGACCCGCAGCTCGTGGAGCTCCGACAGAACACCGTTCCGGCCGACGCGAAGGTCGGGCAGAACAGCACGGGTGAGACCGGGTACGGCGCCCCCTGCCCCGAGGAGGACGACGCGCACGCGTACCGGTTCACGGTGTACGCGCTGGACGGCACCCTCGACCTCCCCGAGGGTTCGGCCCTGGACCTGACCCTTGAGGGCATCGCCGAACAGGCCGTCGCACGCGGCTCGCTGGTCACCGACAACGAGTGAATTAGGTCACCACGGGCGTTTCGGTCCCGGACGCACCCGCGCCGCGCGGGCCATGGGAACGAACCGAGGAAGCACCCGTCGCCCTCTGCACACAACGCGCGACAACACATACAGTGGGGCTGTGCCCCTCGCCCCTTTTCAGATGACCGATTCCCGTCCACCCACCGCGCGGCACCTGAATCCGAGACCGCACCGGCGCCCCGGCGCCCACTCCGCGCAAGCCGAGTGGGTCCGGCGCTTCACGGCCGAACGGACCCAGGGCACCGCCTTCCCCCGGCCGGTCGCCGCACGACCGGTCCCCGGTGCGTCCCGGACGCGGCCGACCTCCCCAAGGTAGTGCGTACACCATGACCGTCACCGTCATCATCATCATCGCCGTCGTCGTCGTGCTCGCCGTGTTGGTGCTCCTCCTGCTGGGGATGCGTGCGCTCAGTCTCGGTTCACGCGACGACTATGACGACGACCACGACTACGAAGACGCCGAGGACGACGACCGCGACGATCGCGAGGACCTCGACGAACGCCCGGCACGAGGGCGACGCCGGGAGGAGGACCTCGACGACGAGGACGCGGGGTCGCGCGGTCGTGGCCGCAGGTCGAACCGGGCGGAACGGCGACCCAAGGGGCGACGGCAGCGTGGGGTCGACTGGGAGGACGACGACTCCGACGGGCTGTCCGACAACGACTTCTGGTCGAGCCTGAGCGACGAGGAGCCCGCACAGGCGAGCCCTCGGAGTCGGCGGGGCGAGGAGGCCTACGGCGCGGGGGACGCCGACGGCTACGAGGACGACTACGACACGGACTACGACGACGAGCCCGAGCACGTCGACACCCGTGACCAGGGCCCGAGCGCGGTCGACGACACCTCCGACCAGCCCAGAACGCCGCGGGGAAGCGCCTCCGACCTGGCGATGCTGGCCGGGCTGGGGCAGAGCGGCACCCCGGAGCCGCCGGCGCGGCGACCGGAACCGCAGCGGCGCCCGGAGTCACAGCAGCCCACCGAACAGTGGAACCGACCCGCCGCGTTGGACTCGGGTCCCTCGCCGTCGGCGCTCCCGCCCACGCAGGGTCTGCCGCCGGTGCCACCCGCGGCGCCCGCGACACACGGCGCGCAGGACCACGATCCGCTGGGGACGGGCTGGACCCCGCCGCCGCCCTCCACGGGCGACCCCTTCGAGGGCCGTGAGCCGCTCTCCGCCGCCGAGCGGCGCGGTCGTGTGGACGGCGACCCGGTCACGGGAGGTGCGGGCCACCACGGTGGGACGGGATACGAGTCCCCCGGTTCCTACGGCACCGACCACACGCCCACCGTGGGCGGTCCCACCGCGGCCGATCCGTTGGACCCGGGTTTCCGGCCGACATCGAGCGGTGGCGACGAGTTCGCCTCCCCGATCTGGTCGAGCATGGACACGGGGACCCACCAACGCTCGGACCTGGGCGGCTACGGTCAGCCCGGCGCGGCGCCCGCACCCGGGCAGCCCATGGGCGGCCCGGGCCTGCCCGGACATCCGGCCCCGGGGTCCGGCGCCGATCCGTTGACCGGCGGTCACCCTTCCGGCGCGTTCCAGGGCGGTTCCGCCTACGACCCGTCGCTCGGCTCGACGGACGCCTTCACCCGGTCGGAGTACGACACGGGGACCCACGGTCGGCCCGAGTACGACACCGGCGCCCACCAGCGCGGCCCCTACGACACCGACGCGTTCGGCCGACCGGGCCACCA
>NZ_QOCZ01000192.1 GCF_018207095.1 Nocardiopsis sp. MG754419
TGTCAGAAGGGCGTCAAGGTCTTTGGTCACACACTGATCCTCGACGCCCTTCGTCTTGCCCGCAGGCGTTTCAGGGATTTCCCATCAACGATCTAGGGCTCCTCCTCACCAACGGACCAAGTCGCGAAACCGTCAGCGAAGGCGCCTTCGCGAAAGAAGTTCGGCAACAGCACGTGCTGCGCGTCCGGAGCCCTCCAACAAGCGGTTGAAGACCATCGCAGACAGCGCCGACATCTCCAGGGCCTCCATGGCCTCGTTGCGGGTGCGGTCCAGCAGCGGCTGGACCCGGTCGTAGTGCCCGTTGGCCTTGAGGACCCGCTCGATGGCTTGGACGTTCTCGCGCGGTGAGTCGAGCACTGCCAGGTCGTCGTAGCGGTTGACCCCGATGAGGATGGCAGTCCGGCGCATCAGTCATCGGCGCTTGCGCCCCTCATTCAGGGCCCGCACGTAGGCCTCGACATCCCACCGTGCCACGCGGCCCTCCACGATGACCTTGGCGTCGCCGTACTCCACCGTCACCGACCGCTGACCGCTCTGTTCGATCCACTGCCCCAACAGCGTCACCAGAGCGGCGAGCACCGGTTTGCGGATCGCACCGGCCACCACCACCCCGCGAGCAGCGCGGGATCAGCGGACCTGGTCCTCTCCCATGCCTCGCCCTCCGCCACAGCCACCTGGGCGACGTCCAAGTCCTTCAGCAGGAGCTCCAGGTCCCGGCCGCGCTGTTCCCGCCCCCTCCTCCGTGACGTCCTCGTCAAAGACGATTCTGGCCACAGGCTCGCTCGGCTCCACGCACGCGTTCTCCCGGTTCCCGGACAAGGGGTCGCTCCGTCACGACCCTCTGACACTCCACCACGCAGATCGACCAGCCGGAACCGTCGTTCGTCAGGGGCTTTCGGCCACTGACCGGAACCGGCCAGACTCGGTAGGCAAAGACAACCTGGTCGGCGGAAACAGCAGTTTCGCGAAGGGGGTCGCTCTCTTGGCTCACGCTCGGTGACCTTCTAAAGCCTGAGAAACCTTTCGCGATCCCGGACAGTGCCGGAATCGGGGCTTCAGCGAACCGACGGTGTCCCCTGTCCCGTCGTATCGAGACCTATGCTTCCGTCGCCCTCGGTCCAGGGTCGTTCCCGGTACGGGCAAGTTTCGCCAAGCGCCAAGCCGCGTCGTTGCGCCACAACTCGCAGACGGTCATGAACGCACCCAACGAATTCCTGAGGTCCTGCTCCGCGACGTTGCGAGGTACATCGCTCGTCAGCCACTCGACCCGACGCAGATGCCGCCGATCCTCAGGAGCACCTGCCTCGAACTCGTAATCACCGATGACACGGCCAATGGCGAGCGTGGCCTGCTTCGTCTTCTTGAGCGGCAACACCACAAGGTCGCCGATCTGGATCTTGCCACGGAAGGCCCACAGCTGCCCCGCGTAGTTACGGATGAGCCCCGCGCTCTCGTCCTTGTACTCCTGCTCCATCAGCTCGACCATGCGAGCACGATTGTCAATCGCGGTCAGATCCCCCACCTCGTTGAACCCACCACCCACGAAACCGTTCCGAAGCGCCCACTGTTCACGCTCACCCAGCTTGCCGGCCCGAACCAGCCAGGCGGGGGTCTCCTGTTCGACGGTCGCCCGTGGGAGGCCAGTCAGAAGCACACTGATCTGCTTGGCCACGCCCTCGATCCACGACACCGCGGCCACGACCTCGGCCGCCGACATCGGAGTACGACGACCCTCCGAGTCCAGGTCCGCCTGGTGCGCGATCTGGTTTCGACGGTTGACGATCTTGTCCTGGCGGTCTCGGGCCGCGCCGGCATCGGTACCGAGGCCCGCTGCGATGTGTTCCCAGATCTGCTGCGCGTTCAGATGGGTGATGAGCCGGAGCCCCTCGCTGATGCCCTTACTACGCTGGTAGGTGTCTCGACGGATCTCCTCCGCGATGAATTCAGCGAAAACCGATCCTACGGAGTTGTCCACCATCTGTTCGACGGTGGCGAAGGGCATCCTCAGCTTCGACAATCGCTCGGGGAGCGGTCGATCCTCTGAGCGGACCAACGCGACCGCGTGTTCGAGAACCTCTTGGTGCAGCCAGTGATCCAGTGCTGACACTGCTTGTGACCAGGCTGCCCGGTAAAGATCCTCCGGGTGGGCCGCAGCGAGGTCACCATAATTCGCGCCCAAGCCGTGCAGGCCTTCCAGAGCACGTCCGCCCGTCACCATGTTGCGAGCATAAGAGAGGTTGCCCTCGAACTGTTCGAAGGGGTGCGAACTCACGTTTGTCCATTCATGTCGTTCGCACTCCCGGCTATCACAGAAGAGACGAAGGAAGGCGATGGGCCTCAACGGTACAACAAGTGTTCCTACGGACATACCGGGTTTCCCGGCCCCAAGGTGAAAGTTGGACCAGAGGCCCGAACCAGCCCCGCCGGCGACGGAGTCGCAGCACCACGACAGGTCCCCGTACGAGGTCGTGCCCGGCCCTCACCGCGCCAGTTGGTAGTCATGTGTGAACCCGGCTTCACTCGCCAATCGGTTCCCGTTGAACACGCGTGCCCGCCTCGGGTCAAAGCTGAAGGCGAAGGAACGGGACCGGTCGGCGAACTCCTCGGCCGGGCCGGTGAGTCCGTGCCGGGCCAGTACCAGAAGCCGTTTTCCCTGGGCGGCGGCATCGGCGAACAGCCTCTTCAGATCCGGCAGGCCGAGGGAGCGCTCACGCAGCCACCAGACCACCTGGTACTCCGCCGAAACCAGCTCAGTACCGTCCACGGAAAAATGTACGTCGCCGAAACCGAAGGCGTTGAGCTGGGCGGCCGCCAAGGCACAGGGGTTCTCGGGGTCGACTGATCGTCCGATGGCCTTCGGGGGCAGCATCGCCTCCGTGCTTCCGTGGATGGTTCCGTCCCCGGAGTAGAGGGCTGTCGCAGGCGTCGGTGCGTCCCGCAGTTCCTCGACGACCCCGACCAGCGCCCCGGCGAGCTCGTCAACGCTCACCCGGTCCGCGGGCACCCCTGGTGCCGTACCTGCCGAACCGAACAGCTGCGCGTTCAGGTCGACACGCCACACCCTGCGCTGGGACGGGGCGTGGACGTCCGCCAGCCAGCCGAGCTCGGGCCTGCGATAGACCCACAGCCGCCTGTCCGCCACCCGCACGAGCAGCAGATGGCCCTCACCCAGGTGGCGCCGGAACTCGTAGCCGTGGGCACCGAACACGACCCGGAGCCGGTTGTCAGCCATGGCGTAGTCCACGGTGACGCCCCGCAAAGTGAGGGCGTCGGCGATCCGGGCGATGTCGGAGGCCTCGGCCTCAGCCCACCGCCAGGGGCTCGCCTCCTGGCGGCCTTCGGTCACCGCCAGGGCCTTCTCGTGGAGCGCGTCCGCGAGAACTTCAAGGGGGGTCCCGGTGTCCCAGAGCACGCCCTGATCGCCCTCAACCGAGCTACTGATCATCCAGCACACGCGGGACGTATCGGGGTGGTCGCCCCGGACCCACATGATCTCGACCCTTCCCGTTGTGCCCGTGTCCAGGGTGAGCTTCTCGGGTGTACCGTCCTCCCTCGGCCCCCGGTGCACCAGGTGACGACCCGCATCCGGGTGTCGTTCACGGAAAACGCCCTCCAGTGCAAGGAGGTCGAGGTGCCTGGCCATGTCCGCACGCATGCCCGAACTCGGGAATCCCACTCCACGCCCTTTCCAACCCGACAACCGTCAGGTGTGCCTGTGTCACCGGAACAGTCAACCAGAGCGGGGCGGAAGGTCCGCGAGTCCGAGTCCTTCGAGGAGGCCCCGGGACGATAGGGGCACCCAGTCCACCGCTTCCTTGCGGCGGGGTTGTGAACCACCCGCATCCCTTCGTGCGTCCTAAGTATGATCGTTCCTATCCCTCCGCACTCCCCTGAACAGAGGAATACATGCAGCGTCCGGCCGACGTCCGTACCGAGCGTGCCCTTCGACAGATCAAAGGCATCCTGGAAAGGGACTTCACCGATCTGATCGACCTGAGCGATCTAGCAGGCAAACCGGACTCGGAACGCGAGTCCGCCTTTCTCTCGCGAGGGCTGGCGGCACTGGCGACCAAGGGTGTGACCGGCTGGCACGGCGACGACCGGAACGAGAAGGCCTCGGCGTGTGTCATCGACGGTCGAGACGACTTCGGGATCGATGCCATCGCGGTCTCCGGGAACACCAGTGAGATCTGGCTGGTGCAGGCGAAGTGGAGTCACAAGGGGCGGGCGGGGCTCGACCAGGGGGCCGCCCTGAAGTTCGTTCGCGGATGGCAGCGCCTCGAAAGGCACGAATACGACCGCTTCAACTCACGTGTCACCGAGAAAATGGCCGAGCGGATTCGCGCGGTGCTCAAGAACTTCCAGGCCAAGGTGCATTTCGTGGTCGCCATGACCGGGCCCGAGGAGCTGCACCCGGACGTGCTCGACGTGTTCGAGGAGGAGTTCAAGGAGGCCAACGGTTTCGGTCTGAACCTGGACCTGCAGGTAGTGGGCACCGACCGCCTGTGGGAACAGATCCGTGTCGAGGAGGCCCCGAGGTCCCAGCCCATCCAGGCGACCATGCGCCAGTGGCTCTACGAGCACGAGCCCGTGGAGCTCTACCAGGGTTTCGTCCGCGCCGACGAGGTCGCCGCCTGGTTCTCCACCGCTGGACGTCACCTGTTCCGTCGCAACATCCGGGATTTCCTGGGCTCGACCGAGGTGAACGCGGAGATCGCGAGTGCTGTCACCAGTGACCCCGAGCTCTTCCTCTACCTCCACAGCGGAATCACCGTCATCTGCGAATCCCTGGAAGCGGCTTTCGACGGCCCCCGCAAGCAGAACATTCCGGTGAAGCTGACGCTGAACAACGCCAGCGTGATCGACGGGGCGCAGAGTGTGACGTCCCTGCACCGAGCCTTCCTGGACAACCCCGAGGCTCTGGCCGAGGCCCTCGTCAGTGTGAACGTGATCTGCACGGGACAGGACGGCAGTTCCCCGGAGCTGCCCAACCGCATCACCCACGCCCGCAACCGACAGAACCCTGTGCAGTACCGCGACTTCGTCTCCCTCGACCCGACGCAGTCGCTGATCGGCGAGGAACTGTCCATCCGGGGTCTGCAGTACACCTATCGGCGAGGCGAGCCCGACCCCGCGCCGGAGCAGGGATGTTCTGTGGTCGAGGCAGCGACCGCCCTGGCCTGTGCACACTCGAACCCCAGGCTGGCGGTCGAGGCCAAGCAGAACGTGGAGACTCTGTGGGACCGGAGCGAAGGCGGGAGCTACGGGATCCTGTTCGGCGAGAAGCTCGGGGCCCCACAGGTCTGGGGTTCGGTCCGGCTCCGCCGGGCCGTCGGCAACCGGCTGCACGAGATCTCCACGAAGCTCAGGGGTCGGGGCTTCGACCTCGCCGAGCGCGGTGACCTCCTCATCACCCACCTCATCTTCCAGTGTGTGGACCGCAAGGAGATGACCTCCGACTACTACGACTGGGATGAGGCAGTAGCCCGGGCTGTCCCCCTGACAGACCAGGCACTGCCGTGGCTTCTGCACCACATCGACGCCACCCACGGCTCCACCGCGCCGGTGTCCATCACCCGTGTTCTCTCCGACCCCAGGCGTTGCCGGGTACTGGTCGAGAACACGCTCCGCGACCTGCGCGCCGATTCGGAGGCTCCCCAGGTGTCCGCCGACTACCGGGCCAAGGCCCTCCAGCGTCCGCGCAAGAGCCGACGCCCCAACAGCGTGACCATCCTGTTGAACGCCGGTGAGCTGGGGCCGGGGACCCCGTTGGAGTTCCGACCGCTGAGCAGTAACGAGGAGATCGCGCTGCGCGACTGGCTCATCGAGGATCCCCGTAGGACCCGAGCGACCTGGACGAACAACCGTAGGTACTCGCTGCTGTGGGAGGCCGACGGCAAGTACCACTCCCCCAGCGGCCTGGTGATGACCATGTACGAGCTCGCCGGTTGGGAAGACTCGCCGGTCTCGGCACAGGGACCCGCACGGTGGTACATCGACGGGGAACGCATGGACAAACGCGCCGAACGGATCCTCGAAGAACTGGGAGAGGAAGGCGAATAGCAACGCCGCTCCAGCTGGAGCAGGTGAGTCCCTCGCGGAGCGGACAGACGTGGCCCGGGGCTTCGGGTGGTACGGATGATCCGCACCGCCCGAAGCCCCCGGTTCAGGCGATCCCGGCTTCCGCCAGGAACGGGCTCGGCTTACCGTGCCAGGACACGTGCAGGTGGTCGCGGGCTCTGGTGCACACCACGAAGAGCAGACAGCGCTCGGCCATCATGTCCGCCCTGTGCTGAAGCTCGTCCACCTCATGCGGGGTGATGGCCTTGGGGTTGGGCACCGATCCATCCGCGACCCCCAACGCGGCGACGCACCGGAACTCCAGTCCCTTGAGCGAGTGCATCGTGCCCACCCGGACGCCCGGGGTGTCGTCGTCGGCCTCGCGCAGCCCGCACGTGTCGATCCCGGCCCCGTTCAGAGCGGTGACGGCCTTCTTCCCGACCCAGCCGGCGCGCACGGCGACCGCCACCGACGACGGCTCGATTCCTGCTTCGATCCAGTCCCGCACACGGTCCACGAGCGCGTCCAGCTCCCCGTTCAGGTCATCGGCGGCGTGCGTAGTCGGCGCGGGCCCTTGGAGTGCCGATCGGTAACCGGCGAGGGACTCGGTGCCCCCGTCGGCCAGGGACTCGACCTTCTCCCCGTCCAGCAGAGGCCTGGACCAGGTGAGGATCTGCTGTGTGCTGCGGTAATTGCGGCGGAGCCGCTGCGAGCGCCCGACCACGTTGATCCCCAGCGTTTTCAGGGAGACCTTGGCGTCGTAGATGCGCTGGTGGGGGTCCCCGCTGATGAACAGGTCGTCGGGAGCGGGCGCCACGGCGGCGCGCAGGAACCGCCACTGGGCGGGGTGCAGGTCTTGGGCCTCGTCCACCACCACGTGCCGGAAGCGCGGCCCCCGCTCCTGCAGGATCCGGGCCGCCAGGTCGCAGCCGCGCAGGTGGGTCTGCACCCCGTCGGCGTCCAGGCCCTCGCCGAAGGCGGTCACGGCCTTCCACACCCGCTCGCGCTGGGCGGCGGCCAGGCGGCTGCCGCGTCCGCTGCGCGTGGCGGCCTGGTACTGCTCCAGGGTGTCCAGACGCTGGGCGAGCACGACGTGCCGGTACTCCTGCTGGAGGAACTCAGCGGTCCACTCCAGCCCCTGGTCCCTGACGATTCCGCGCCAGCGGTCGAGCTCCTGGGAGTCGGAGATGAAGCGGGGGGCGCGCCCGCCGCCCGCCTCGGTCAGGACCTTGCTGGCCTGGGAATTGACGGTGGTGATGTCGAGCCGGTCCAGCTGGGGCGGGTCGTCCACAAGTTGGCGGACGCCGGCCCCCAGAGCCGTGGCGAGGGTGTTGGTGAAGGTGGTGAGCCAGATGCGCTCGTCGGGACGCAGATAGGTCAGCAGGTGTTCGACGCGGTGCATGGCCACGACGGTCTTGCCGGTGCCGGGGCCGCCGGTGACCTGATAGCTGCCGGGGTAGCTCGCCTTGTAGGCGACCTTGCGCTGTGCCGGGTGCAGGAAGGTCCGCCAGGCGGCGAAGGGCTGGGAGAGGATCTCCTCCAGCTCGTCCAGGCCGGAGACCAGGCGCACCCGGGTGGGGGTGTTACGGATCGCGGTGTCCAGGTCGTCACTGACCGCGCCGGAGGGTCGATGGGCGACGATGTCGCGCCAGACCTCCTCCACCGTGAAACCGGCGGCCAGGTACTGGAGCACCTCGGCTTGGTCCTCGGGCAGGAAAGGGACGATATCGGTGAGTTCGCCGGAGTCCACGGCGGTGCGGGCCGCGCGCAGCACCTTGTCGCTGATGCCCAGGGCTGTGAGGTCTCCGTCGGAGACACGGGCCAGCAGCCGCTGCTCGGGGTCGGTGGGGGCCGCCCTCTCCTCCAGTCCGGGGGTCAGGCGCTCCAGCCCTTCGGCGTCCCAGATCTCCACCGAGCCGGTGAGCCGGTTGACGCCCGCGTCCTGTTTGATGGCCCAGTCGTAGGCGGGGTCGTGCGGCAGGACCTTGAGCAGGAGGTAGCTGTCACCGCTCTCGGGGGCGAGCACGACCCCCCGGTAGAAGTTGTCCACCTTGAAGGTGAAGATGCTGCGGCTGCGGCGGCCCTTGGGGTTCTTGAAGTTGAGCCCCTTGTCGGCCTTGAGCTCGGCGTTGGTGAGGAGGCTGAACTTCTCCATGGCGAGCCGGATGTTCCTGCGCGCCGACGGGGGGAGCTCGTCGTACTCACCGCTCTCGAAGAACTGCTTTCCCAGAGCGAGTTGGGGCATGGAGGAGGGTCTCCTTCTGACGGGGCCTGCTCGGTCGGGGCTGGGGGCCGGGCTCAGCCCCGGTCGTGTCCCAGTCTGCCCAGGAGGTCGGCTACCTGGAGGGTTTCCGGGGCGTTGGGGCCGTAGGCGGCGCGCAGGTCGGAGTAGAGCGGCCGCAGTTCCGCGGCGGCGCGTTCGGCGTCTCCCGAGCGCAGGCGCCACATGGCCATCTCCAGTCGCAGGTCCAGGGCGTCCTCGGAGTGTTCCCCGAAGACTCGGCGGAACAGGTCCAGGACGTGTTCGGCCTCCCGCAGGGCCCTGGTGTTCTCACCCAGTTGCGCCATGCAGTAGGCGGCCTGCTGACGGCAGATGAGCGCCCGTTCGTCCTGTGGTCCGGCCTGGCGCTGGAGGATGTCGGCCAGGTCGGTGAACTCCGGCAGGGCGCGTTGTGCGTCACCGCTGATGGCCAGGGCGTTGGCCCGGAGCAGGCGCAGTTCGACGACCTGTGCCGACTCGGCGCCCAGAGCGGCCGAGGCGGGGCGGATGACATCGTCGAGGACGCCTACGGCCTGGGCGAAGCGGCCCTCCTCGATGAGCGCCTGGGCGTGCCCGTCGGCTTCGGCCAGTTCCCCGGGGGCGAGCCCCGGCACCGCCTGGCCGGTCGGCTCGACGAGTGTGGGCGGCAGCGCCTGGGTCGGGGCGGGTGCGGCCGCCTTGGGCCGGGGCCCCATGGGACGCCGGT
>NZ_QOCZ01000193.1 GCF_018207095.1 Nocardiopsis sp. MG754419
CCACATCCGGGGCCTCACCGTCCGCCACCGCATCGGCGTCCTCAACGCCACCCCCGCAGAACGCCTCGCCCCCGACGAGACCCACCTCGCCCACACCCTCGCCATCGCGGCCGGCACCCACGGTCGGGGCCACGGCATCCCCCAACTCGACGTCACCACCGCCAACTCCGGCTCCGCCCGCGCCCACGTCGACCTGCTCCACGCCCTCTGGAAACCGACCCGCCTCCACCCCGACGTCGCCGGGGGCGTCCGTGCCCTCATGGCCGACAACGCCATCCGCCACCGCCTGGCCCCCGACTTCACCACCGACGCCACCACCTGGTCCTCCAAGACCGGCACCGTCCTCAACCACCGCCACGAGGTCGGTGTCGTCGAGCACGGCGACGGCGAGGCCTACGCCATCGCCGCCCTCACCGCCTCACAGGTCCCCGCCCGACACCAACCCGAGGCCGAAGCCCTCATGGGCCGCGTCGCCCGCGCCCTCCGCGACCATCTGCGCTCCACCTGACGCGGCGGCCACGACCGCCCCGACGGACGTGGGGGAGGGGCCCGCGGGACGGCGACGGAGGGCAGGGCGTGCGCGCGCACGCGGCCACAAGTGGTGCGCAGGGACCGACGCCGTCGCCGAGCGGCGTGGGGGCAGGGGTCAGTACTTGGGACCCACGAAGGTGTCCATCGCGGCCACGGCCTCCCTGCGCGACACCGACACCACGTGCAGGGGCCGCAGGTCCTCCCGGTCCCGCCGGGTGACGTGCGTCCGCCAGTCGACGCCGACCCGATCGAGGGCCCTGGTGCACAGGGCGACGATGTCCGAGGAGGCATTGGTGAACTGGTAGCGGGGGTAGACGTGGAACTCCGCTCCGGGCCGCGGCCTCTTCCTGCGCACGCGGTTGACGACCCGGATCCCGTCGGAGTGGATCAGCCCCCGGAGGAACTCCTTCGGGTGGGCGTCCACGATCTCCCGCTGCCAGGACTCCAGGGCGATCCGACGCTCGTGTTTCTTGCCCGGGCCGTGCTGGGGAAAGACGCACCGCCAGTGTTTCGAGGTCGCCTTGATCTCCGTGCAGCCCTGCCTTCGCACCTGGAAGACCGTCACGGGGAACACCGCGGCCATGGCGGTCGCGCACTCCACCATGAGTCCCGGCCAGGTGTCGCAGCAGACGATGGAGAGGTAGTCCACGCCCCGGCGGATGGCCCCGATGTACCCGTCCCCCAGGTAGAGACCGAGGAGGTAGGCGTAGGCCCGAGGGGCGAGCCGACCGTCACCGCACACGGGGCAGTACACGCCCCGGTCGCCGTCGCCGGGCATCGAGCGTCGTCTCCCGTTGATCCAGTGGCTGACCGCCGTCTGGGAGACCCCGCACTCCCGGGCGATACGACGCTGGGTCCAGCCGAGCCCGTGCAGGGTCAGGGCCTTGTCGACGAGGGCGCGAGCGTGCATGGGTCGCATGTTCGCCCATGCCTCGGACACTTTCGGGGAAAGTTCTCCCACAGCAAAAAGAGCCGCCCTTGGCGGCTCTCAGTGCGATGGTGCCGGAAGTGGGATTCGAACCCACACGCCCGTGAGGACGGGGGATTTTGAGTCCCCTATGTCTACCATTCCATCATCCCGGCCGGTTTGTTGACTCTGTCGGATTTATATCCGAGGGGCGGCGGCCGGTCAACATTGATATCACGATCGACCGGCATTGCCGGGGTCGACGCTCAGCATACTAGCGGATCTCGGTAACCTCGTGTACGTGACGAGGACGCAGAGCCGTGTGGTGATCGCGGAAGACGAGGCCCTGATCCGCCTGGATCTCAAGGAGATGCTCGAGGAGGACGGTTACGCCGTCGTGGGCGAGGCCGGTGACGGCGAGGCCGCCATCAGGCTGGCACGGGAGCTCCGGCCGGACCTGGTGATCACCGACATCAAGATGCCGGTGCTCGACGGTCTCACCGCCGCCGAGCGCATCGCGGGCGAGCGCATCGCCCCGGTGGTGATCCTGACCGCCTTCTCCCAGCGGGAGTTGGTGGAGCGTGCTCGGGACGCCGGAGCCATGGCCTACCTGGTCAAGCCCTTCAGTAAGTCGGACCTGGTGCCGGCGATCGAGATGGCGACCTCTCGTTACGCCGAGCTCTCCGCTTTGGAGGCGGAGGTGGGCAGCCTCCAGGACCGGTTGGAGACCCGCAAGCTGGTCGAGCAGGCCAAGGGTCTGTTGCAGAGCCGGCACGGGATGAGCGAGCCCGAGGCCTTCCGGTGGATCCAGAAGAACTCCATGGACCGCCGGCTGACCATGCGCAAGGTCGCCGAGACCGTCGTCGAGACGCTCGGTGGACAGAAGGGCTGACCTCCTCCCTCGAGTCGTGACGCAGGGGCCGCACCCGTGGGTGCGGCCCCTGCTTTGTGTCGGGATGCCGTCTCAAGTGTGGCCATCCGGTCACCGTAGGTGGAGGTGAAGTGACAGATCGTCTCGCCGCACTCGGAAAAACCTGGACGCCTGTTCAGGGTCAACGCGGATCCGGTACCGGTTTGATCTCGGTTGCGCACAATGGGGTGACGGTTGTGTCACGTGGCTTTAGCTGCGCTGAATGATCAGCCTAAACCGGGCTAAACTCGCCGCACCGAACAGCTAAAGGACAGTGGTGCCCGAATGCTCGAATCCGGGTACCACGTGACCTCAGATGCGCAAGGAGCGCGCGTGCGCACACGCCTCGTGACCGTGTTGCTCGCCCTGATCACCGCATTCCTGGTGATTCCCGGGGCGGCGGCTACGGCGGACGAACAGGGCGGTGAGTCGCTGCAGGGTCAGATCGGTCAGCCGGACGATCGGGATCAAGGTGTCGAAGGCATCGAGATCACGGTCTTCCAGGGTGAGGACGAGATCGAAGCGGTGACGACCGACTCTGATGGAATGTGGGAAGTGGAGCTGCCCGGACCGGGCACCTACCGCGTTGTGGTGGATCAGGAGTCCATCCCCAGTGAGTATGAGATCCGTGAGACGGTCCTCCTCGTCGACGGTGAGGCGGAGGCGGAGGTCGGTGCGAACGAGCAGCGGCCCCTGATCGTCGCTCTGGACGAGGCCGGAGCGGCCGCCGAGGAGCCGGCCGAGTCGGATGCCCCTGAGGAGGGGGACGGCGCGGCCCAGGAGGGTGAGGAGGACACCTCCGCCGAGGACCCGACCGTCGAGGTCGAGGGGCTCAGTGGTGGCTTCGGTGACCGCTTCGTCCAGCTGGCCGCGGCCGGTCTCCTGTTCGGCCTGGTCATCGCGGTCTCCGCGATCGGTCTCTCACTGATCTTCGGCACGACGCAGGTCATCAACTTCTCGCACGGTGACATGGTCACCTTCGGCGCGATGATGGCGCTGCTCTTCAGCAGCGGCGCGGCCGGGATGGGCAACTCCCTGCTGGCGATCTTCGCGGGTCTGGGGGTCGCGATCCTGCTGGGAGCCGCCTTCGAGGGCAGGCTCGGCCGGACCCTGCTGATCGTTCTGCAGTGGACGTCGGTCTTCGGCGGTATCGCGTTGGCGACCGTGATGGGCGTGCTCGGTGACGACATCGGGTGGCGGGTGCCGCTGTGGGCGGCGGCCGGTATCGCGGTGGTCATGGGCGCCGTCCTGGGCGGCACGATGGAGCGTTACCTGTGGCGTCCGCTGCGCAAGCGCAACGTGGCCCTGATCCAGATGTTCATCGTCTCGATCGGTCTGGCCCTGGTCCTGCGGCACGTGCTTCTGGTGCTGTTCGGTGGGAACCGGACGCGCTACGCGGGATACCAGGTGCAGGAACTGGTGCACATCGGCCCGGTGTCGATGCCGCCGCGTGACCTGGTGATCATCGGCGTGGCCCTGGTGGTCCTGGTGCTGGTGGCGTGCCTGCTGCAGTTCACCCGGATCGGTAAGGCGATGCGCGCGGTCTCGGACAACCGGGACCTGGCGGAGTCCTCGGGCATCGACGTCGACCGGGTCACGCTGTACGTGTGGCTGCTCGGTGGCGGTCTGGCGTCCCTGGGCGGTGTGCTCTTCGGCCTGAACCAGGTCGTCGACTACGAGATGGGCTTCCGTCTCCTGCTGCTGATGTTCGCCGCGGTGATCCTGGGTGGTCTGGGCACGGCCTATGGCGCCATGGTCGGCGGTCTCGCCGTCGGCCTGGTGGCGATGCTGTCCACCCTGTGGTTCCCCGCGCAGCTCATGAACGCGTGGGCTCTGGCCCTGATGATCCTCATGCTGCTGGTCAGGCCTCAGGGTCTGCTCGGTTCGCGCGAGCGGGTCGGCTAGGAGAGGTAGACGATGGATATTCTCATGATCCTCGCCGAGTCCGCCCGTTCCGCGGTCGGACCGGTCGCGGCGATCTACGCGCTGGCGGCCGTGGGCCTGAACCTGCACTTCGGTTACACGGGGTTGCTGAACTTCGGTCAGGTCGGCTTCATGCTGGTCGGCGCCTACGGCGTGGGCATCAGCGTGGCGGTGTTCCAGCTGCCGGTGGCGGTCGGGTTCCTGGTGGGTCTGGGCTGTGCGCTCGTGTTGGCGTTGCTGCTCGGTATCCCGACCCTGCGCCTGAGGGCCGACTACCTGGCGATCACGACGATCGCGACGGCGGAGGTCCTCCGTCTGGTGTACCGGGCGGGCTTCGCGGAGCCGCTGACCAACGGTGTGTACGGTCTCCAGAACCTCTCCTCGGGGTTCCGTCAGGTGAACCCCTTCGACGCGGGTGAGCGGTACGGCGTCGGGGCGTTCATGTTCACCGGCAACCAGATGTGGTTGATGACGGTGACGTGGGGTCTGGTCGGGTTGGCCGCCCTGGTCACGTGGATGCTGATCCACAGCCCGTGGGGGCGCGTGATCAAGGGCATCCGCGAGGACGAGGACGCGGTGCGCAGCCTCGGCAAGAACGTGTTCGCCTACAAGATGCAGGCGCTGGTGCTGGGCGGTCTGTTGGGTGCGCTCGCCGGTGCGATGCTCGCGGTGCACCAGGGGGCGATCCAGCCGGACCAGTTCAAGCCCCAGGTGACGTTCTACCTGTGGGTGATCCTGCTGCTGGGCGGTGCGGGCCGGGTGTTCGGTCCGATCATCGGTTCGATGGCGTTCTGGTTCCTGATGAACTTCACGGACGGTTTCCTGAAGGGCCTGGGCCGTGAGGGGCTGCTGCCCTTCCTCGACGGTCCGGACTACGGCGCGATCCAGTTGGCCTTCATCGGTCTGCTGCTGGTGCTGCTGATCGTCTTCCGGCCACAGGGTCTCATCGGTGACCGCAAGGAGATGCTGATCAATGTCAAGTGACGAGGTGAACGAGGCCGCGGCGGTCGAGGTCGACCGCATGACGGACACGGTTCCCGAGCCGGGGTCGTCGAAGGCGGACCCGATCCTGGTGGCCGACGACGTGAAGCGTTCCTTCGGCGGTCTGACCGCGGTGGACGTGAAGCACCTGGAGGTGCAGCGCGGAACGATCACGGCGTTGATCGGTCCGAACGGTGCGGGCAAGTCGACGTTCTTCAACCTGTTGACCGGCTTCGACCGGGTCGACAGTGGTCAGTGGACGTTCGAGGGTCGCCAGATCAATGGTCGGCGCGGCCACCAGGTGGCGCGGGCCGGGATGGTGCGGACCTTCCAGCTGACGAAGGCGCTGACCCGGTTGACGGTGCTCGACAACATGTTGTTGGGCGCCCAGGGCCAGGTGGGCGAGCGGATGGCGGGCGCGTTCCTGCGGCCGCTGTGGGGTTCGCAGGAGCGGGCCAACACCGAGCGTGCCCTGGACCTGTTGGAGCGGTTCAAGCTCGTCGACAAGCGCCAGGACATGGCGGGGTCGTTGTCGGGCGGTCAGCGCAAGCTGCTGGAGATGGCGCGCGCGTTGATGACCGACCCGAGCATGATCATGCTGGACGAGCCGATGGCGGGTGTGAACCCGGCGCTGGTGCAGTCGTTGTTGCACCACATCACGTCGTTGCGGGACGAGGGCAAGACGGTCCTGTTCGTCGAGCACGACATGGACGTGATCATGGGTATCAGTGACTGGATCGTGGTGCTGGCGCAGGGGCAGGTGATCGCGGAGGGTCGTCCTTCGGACATCCGTTCCGACCAGCAGGTGATCGATGCCTACCTGGGTGCCCAGGAGGTCGAGGGCGAGGCCGGGGAGAGTGGCGATGCCTGAGGAGAACGACAAGTTGCGCCCGGAGCCGGAGGAGATCCCGGTGGAGGCCGAGGAGGCCGCGGTCGTCCAGGAGCACCGTGAGGAGATCCTGGAGCACGCGAGCGCCGAGGTGCTGGAGGTGGGTGGTCCGGAGGACTACCTGCTGCTCGCCAAGGACATGGTGGCCGGTTACGTGCCAGGGGTGAACATCCTCAACGGGTGCACCCTGACGCTCACCGAGGGCGAGGTCGTGGCGATCATCGGCCCGAACGGCGCGGGCAAGTCGACGTTGGTCAAGACCATCTTCGGGCTGATCCCGGTGCGTGAGGGTTCCCTGACGCTGCGCGGTTCGAGTATCGCCGGCCTGCAGGCCCACACGCTGGTGGAGCGGGGGGTGGGGTACGTGCCGCAGACGCGGAACGTGTTCCCGTCCCTGACCATCGAGGAGAACCTCCAGATGGGGGCCTTCCTGCGCCCGCGGTCGTTCTCCGAGCGGTTCGCCGTGGTGGCGGAGCTGTTCCCGCTGTTGGGGGACCGGCGTCGGGCCAAGGCCGGGTCGTTGTCGGGCGGTGAGCGTCAGATGGTGGCGATGGGTCGGGCCCTCATGATGAACCCGTCGGTGCTGCTGCTGGACGAGCCGACCGCCGGGTTGTCGCCGATCTACCAGGAGGAGGTCTTCCAGCGCGTCAAGGAGGTCAACTCCACGGGTGTCTCGGTGATCATGGTGGAGCAGAACGCCCGGCGTTGCCTGCAGATCTGTGACCGCGGATACGTGCTGGACCAGGGTCGGAACGCGTACACGGGCACGGGACGGGACCTGTTGAAGGACCCGAACGTGATCGAGCTGTACCTGGGGACGCTCGCCAAGGCGTGATCCGGCGGGCCCTCGGGGCCGTGTTCGAGGGGGTGGGGCCGCGGCCCCACCCCCTCTTTCGTCGTGCGCGGGGTCAGTCCTCCCGGCTGGAGTAGTCGACGTAGTCGAGGATCTCGTAGCCGTCGCGCCCGAAGTGGAAGACCTCGAAGGTGGCGGAGGTGGGGTCGCCGTTGTCGTCGAAGTCGATGTCGCCGCTGGCGCCCTGGTAGTCGATGTCCTGGCCCTGGTCGAGGAGGTCGCGGCACTCGGCGAAGGAGGTGCACTCGGTGCCGGCCGGGCGGCTGACGTCGGGCAGGTGTTCGACGTAGACGCGCGGGTCGGTGGAGTCGGCGGCCTCGGCGGCCAGGGCGATGACGGTGACGCAGTCGAAGATCTGCGGGGCGAACTGGAAGACGTCCAGGTCGGGGGCGAAGGCGCGGAGTCCCTCGTTGAATGCGGGGTTGTCGGCGCTGGGGGCGACGCCGGTGGTGCCGACGATGGCGTCGGGGCGTCGGTCGGCGATGGTCTCGTCGAGTCCGGGGTCGTTGAGGCCGTCGGTGAGGTAGAAGGTGCTGTCGACCTCGGTCTCGATGAGGGCGGCCATGAGCTGGGTGCCCTCCTCGAAGGAGATGAGGGCGATGGCGTCGGCCTCGGCCCGGAACACACCGTCGATGACCGCGCCGAAGTTGGTGGTGTCGGGGTCGTAGGTCTCGCTGAGGGTGACCTCGGCGCCGAGGGCGTTGAGTTCGTCCTCGACGGCGGTGAGGTAGCCGGTGCCGTAGTCGTCTGCGCGGGCGACGATGGCGACGGAGGTGTGGCCGTCGGCGATGATCCGCTGGGCGAGGACGGGGCCGGCCATGAGGTCGCTGGGCGCGGTGCGGAAGAAGTAGCCGCCGTCGTCGATCTCGCTGAGTTCGGGTGAGGTGCTGGACCCCGAGCACTGGGTGATCTCGGATCCGGTGATGGTGTCGTAGGTCGCCTGGGTCATCGAGGAGGAGGCGGCGCCGATGACGGCGTTCACGCCGTCGTTGACGAGGGTGTTGGCCGCTTCGTTGGCCTGGGCGTTGTCACCGGCCTCGTCGGCCTGGACGGGGGGTGGCACCTCGGTGCCGAGCACACCGCCCGCGTCGTTGATCAGGGAGATGGCGTAGTCGACGGCGGCGATCTGTGGTGGCGCCAGGAAGGCGAGGGAGCCGCTCTGCGGATAGAGCAGGCCGAAGGTGAAGGCGCCGTCGTCGGATCCGTTGGCGTCGGCGCAGGAGGTGAGGGTGAGGGTGGCCGCGAGTGCGGCGGCGGGCAGGGCGAGGGTGGGGCGGACGTGCATGGTTCGGGTCCGTTCGACGAGTCTGGCGGCACGCGGGTGCGGTCGCCGTGAGCCGCTGTGGAGGGTCGGCGGGGCCCGGCGCGTGGGTGGGCACGCGCCGGATCGTGCCGGTGGAGGGGTGGGGCCGGTCGGTGGATCAGCCCCGGTGGGCGTGGTCCCGGTGGCCGAGGGCGGTGCGGTGCGCGGGTCCGGGGCCGGTGGTCGTGGGGGCGCGGGTGCGGTCGCCGTGGCCGGTGCCATGGGCGTACCGGTGGTCGCCGTCCCGTGGGGGATCGAGGGCGCTCGAGCGTGCGGTGGCGATGGCGGCCCGGGCGTCGTCGGGCCGAGGGGCCTCGGTGTCGTGGTCGACGAGGGCGCGGACTCCGGTTGGTGGGGGCCCGGTGCCCGTCGTGTCGTGGGGTAGGGCCGGCGGGGCGTCGCGGGCGGTGCGGAGCACCGGGCGCCTCCTGGCCGATGACCCGGTGGTGTCGGCGTGGCCGTGGTGGAGCCGGTCGTGTCCGTCTCCGCCCCGGGCGTCGGCCGCGCGGGTGAGGAGGGCGACGGGGGTGTGGGCCGGGGCGCGGCGTGGGCCCAAGCGAGGGCCCTGGAGCACGTTCTCGAC
>NZ_QOCZ01000194.1 GCF_018207095.1 Nocardiopsis sp. MG754419
GACGACCCCGAACCCCTTTTCCCCGAGAACGCCCCGAACGAGCCCGAAGGAACCGAGGACAGCGCGTCATGATCCGCAGGAGCGACCGTTTCCGACCCAACCGGGCCGGGATCGTCAACATCTGGGACTACCTCGACGAGGAGTTCGCCTTCGGCGACGGCCGTCTCGTGCTGCGCGGCCACAACGGGTCGGGCAAGACCAAGGCGCTGGAGGTCCTGTTCCCCTTCATCCTGGACGGCCACACCGACGCCCGCCGGTTGGACCCGTTCAGCGGCCAGAACCGCACCATGAAGTCGAACCTGCTCTACCGGGGCGACGAGTCCGCCTACGGGTACGTCTGGATGGAGTTCGCCCGGGCCCGTGACGGCGAGGAGGGCTCGGGCCACTCCGCGACGGAGACCGTGACCCTCATCATCGGTCTGCGCGCCCACCGCCACCGTGACGGCGTCACCCCCTCCTTCTTCGTCACCGACCGGCGGCTGGGGGTGGACTTCGGACTGCTGTCCACCGACGACCGGCCGCTCACCGAACGCCAACTCAAGACGGTCCTGGGCGAGGAGGCCCACCACGGCAGCGCCGCCGACTACCGCCGGGCCGTCGACGCCCGCCTGTTCGGGCTGGGGGACCGCTACCTCCAACTGCTCGACCTCCTGCTCGCCCTGCGGCGTCCCCTGCTGGCCAAGGACCTGGACCCCGAGAAGGTCTCGCACACCCTCACCGGCGGGTTGAGCCCCCTGGACGAGACCCTCATCGACCAGGCGGCGCGCGACTTCGCCAACCTCGCCGCCGTCCAGAGCCGTTTCGCCGCCGCCACCGCCTCCCACGAAGCGGCCCGCGCCTTCAGCGAGGTCTACTCCGACTACCTGGGCGTCAACGCCCGCCACCGGTTGCTGCGTGTCGAGGCCGCCACCGAGCAGGCCGACACCCACGCCCGCACCGTCACCGAGGCCGCGGCCGACCTCGAACAGGCCCGCGCCGACCGTGAGCGGGCCCGCGCCGAGGCCACCGGCCTCGACGCACAGGCCGCCCGCCTGACCGCCGAGCGCGACGCCCTCCGACAGCACGACACCCTCCGAGACCAGCAGGCGCTCCAGGTCAGGCGGGCCGGCAACGAGGACCGCGCCCGTCGCATCGCCACCCAGGAGACCCGGGTGCACGGTCAGGAGGAGGAGATCGGTCGCCTGGGCGGCGAGGCCGCCCGCGTCGCCGAGCGGGTCGGCCGCGAACGCTCCCGGGCCGAGGAACTGCGCGCCGAACTCGTCGGCGCCGCGGAACGCTCCGGCATCGTCCACGACGCCGAGGGCGAGGTGGACACCGGCGACGACCTGCCCGAGACCGCCAAGGCCCGGGCGAGCGCCCGTCGCGACGACGTCGACGCCGTACGCGAGCGGCTGCGCGACCAGGAACGCGCCGAGGAGGAACGCCGCCGCGCCGACGGCGCCGCCTCCCGCGCCACGACGACCCTGGAAGAACACGAAGGCGCCTGCGCCGCCGCCGAGGAGGAACTGGGCGCCCGGCGGCGCGCGGCCGCCGAGGCACTCGATGCCTGGGCACAGAGGTGGGACGTCACCGGCCCGGAGGGACCCGAGGCCCTGCGCCAGGCCCTCACCACCTACGGCGAACCCGGCACGCCCACCCTCGCGCAGGTCTTCGACGAACAGGTGCACGAGCACCGCCTGGAGGCGGCCGCCGTCGTGCACACCCTGGAGGCCGAACGGGAGCGGGTGGGCCGCGAACTGTTCGAGGCCCGGCGCGAACGCGACCACGTGGCCGCCGAACGCGACGACGCCCCGCCCGCCGATCCGCTGCGTCCCGCGCCCCGCGAGGACCGCGCCGGGGCGCCCCTGTGGCGCCTGGTCCGGTTCCGCGACGACCTGCCCGCCGACCACGGCGCCGCCATCGAGGGCGCCCTGCACGGCGCCGGCCTGCTCACCGCCTGGATCCACCCCGACCCCGAACTCACCCGGCGGTCCCTGGACGAGGTCGAGGCCGACGCCCATCTGCTGCCCGTCGGCTCCACGCCCACCGGGCCCACCCTGGCGGACGCGCTGGTCCCCGAGACCCAGGAGCACGTGCCCACCGAGGTCATCGCCGCGGTCCTGGCCGCCCTCCCCCTCACCACGGGCGACGAGGCCCCCACCGGCACCGACGGCGTCGACCTTCGGGGTCGTTTCCGGCTGGGCCCGCTGGTCGGCGCCCACCCCAAACCCGTCGCCGAGTTCATCGGGGCCACCAACCGGGCCCAGCGCCGACGCGAACGCCTGGCCGAACAGGACGCCCGCATCGCCGCACTCAACGACGAGCGCACGGACCTCGACGGGCGGCTCACCCGGGCCGGTGAACGGCTCCAGGACTACGCCCGGGCCCGCACCGACCTGCCCGAGGCCACCGACGTGGCCAAGGCCGTGCGCGCCCTCGAACACCACTCCACCCTGCTGGCCTCGGCGCGCGGCGCCCGCGCCGAGGCCCGGCGCGACCTCGACGCCGCCGTCGCCCAGGTCGACGCCGAACGGCGTCGGGTCCGGGCCGTTGCCGCCGAACGGGCCATGCCCACCCTGGCCGAGGACGTCGACGCCGTCGCCGCCGCGCTCGACGTCTTCCGCACGTCCGCCCACGACCTGCACGCCGCCCGCGCCGACATCGCCGAATACACCCGCGACCTCGACGCGCGCCGGGACACCGTCACCCGCTTGAGCGAAGCGCTCGAAGGGGACCGGGCCGAACTCGACCGCGCCCGCACCGACCACGAACGCGAGACCGCGGAACTGGCCACGCTGGAGGCCGCCATCGACGCCCCGGCCCGGGAACTCCTGGATCGGCTGGAGCGGACCGAGGCCGAACTGCGCCGTGTCCGTGACGAGCACGGCCGGGCGGAGAAGACGGCGTCCGACGCCCACGACCTGGCCGTGCGCTCCGAAACGCTGCGCGACAGTGGCGGTCGGTCCCTGACCGACTCCTTGGGAACCCTCTTCGAGCACACCACCGCGCTGTCCGCGCTCACCCGGCCCGCCGTGCGCGCGGTCCTCAACGTGGACACCACCGGGGTCTGGCCCGCCCCCGAACAGTGGCCCGCCCCCGAGGACGCCGCACGGGCACTGGTCACCGGGGACCTCGCCTCGGTCCGCGCGACCCTCCCGGGCGACGCCGCGGCGCTGATGGCCGCCCTCACCGACCGGGTCGGCAGCGCCAAGGTGAGCGACGGCGAGCTCAAGAGCGTGGGCACGCGCATGTCCCAGGCCCTGCGCACCTTCCAGGAGGCGCTCGGCGGTGACGCCGAGGGGTACCGGGTCGACCACGAGGTCGGCGTCAGCGGTCTGGTCACCGTGCACGTCAACGACGAGAACGGGCGCACCCCCGTCTCGGCCTTCACCCGCGCGGTGGCCGCGCGCGTCGACGAGCAGGGCGCACTGCTGCGCGAGGAGGAGCAGGGGGTCCTGGAGGACGAACTGCTCGGCGGTATCGCCCAGCAGATCCACGAACGCATCCGTACCGCCAAGCAGCTGGTCCGTGCGATGGACCACGACACCCGCGCCCGCCCCATGTCCTCGGGCACACGGGTGGGGATCCGGTGGTCCCGCTCCGACGGGCTCACCGAACACCAGCGCAAGGCCACCGAACTGGTCCGCCGGGACGGTACCGGCCTCGGCCCCCGCGGACTGGGTGAGCTGCGCGGAGTCCTGCGCCGCATGATCCGGGACTACCACGGCGCCCACCCTCGGGCGGGCCACAAGCAGGTCCTGTCCGCGGTCCTGGACTACCGCACCTGGTACCGGTTCGAACTGCGCCTGGCCGTGCCCGGCAAGGACGAGGTCACCCTCACCAAGAACAAGCACGAACAGATGTCCGGCGGCGAGAAGTCCGCCGCCATCCACCTGCCGCTGTTCGCCGCCGCCAACGCCCTGTACACCTCGGCGGCCCCCACCTGCCCGCGCGTGGTCGCCCTCGACGAGGCCTTCGCGGGGATCGACGACCGGTACAAGCCCGAGCTCATGGGCCTGACCGTCACCTTCGACCTGGACATGTTCATGACCGGCCACGACCTGTGGGTGCACTACGACAGCGTGCCCATGGCCGCGCACTACGACATGCACCACGACAAGGCCAGCGGCACCGTCTCGGCGCTGCTCATGCTGTGGGACGGTGAGCAGACCCTCGACGCCGACGCCGGGTTCGCCGGCAACGAGGAGCTCGCCGCCGAACTCGTCGGCATCACCCCGACCCGTCACGTACCGCGGTCCCTGGCCGGCACCCTGCTGGCCGAGACGGAGAGCGCGTCGTGAACCTGGACCACTTCCGTGGCCCCCACTACCGCGCCCTGCTGGAACGGGCGCGTAGGGAGCTGGAACGTCGTGACGGGCAGGCCAGGGGCGGCTTCACCCTCAAGGGTCTCGACGAGCAGGACGTCGCCCACGTCCACGGCCTGCTGGGCACCGAGCCGGGAAGGGTGTCGGACCAGGTACGCGTCGACCTCGCGGTGCTCGACGCCACTCTCCGGGACGGCTACGGGATCGGCCTGGGGGATCTGCTGGAACGGGTGGGGCCTCCGCTGCGCCTCAAGAGCAAGGTGGAGGAGGAACGGAGTCGACTGCGGTCACGCATCCTCGCCCCGGCCCTGGCCAGCCACCTGCACGAAACCGACTGGTTCCGGGCCTGGCTGGAGGACCCCCGCACCCGAGGCGCCATCACCCAGCGCGTCACCAGTGCGGACACCGACGGTCTGGGTCGGGCGGTACGCGTGCTGGAGACCATCGACGCCCACGACACCGGCACCACCCCTCTGCTCCTGCCGAACCTGGCCGTACGCGTCACCGGCGACACCAAGGCACTCAACAACGACCGCCCCCTGGCCACCTTGGTCCTGGCGGCCCTGAGCGCACGATCCGCACAGGAGCGGCCCGAGACCGCCGAGGAGCGCCGGGCACTCTGGGAGGCGTACGACGTGGTCCAGGACGACCTGGCCAGCCGTGTCCTGGTGCTCAACCTGCCCGCGCGAGGCCCCGTGCTCGGTTCCTGGATGAACGAGGCCGCCGAACACGGACTCCCGCTCCAGGTGACCCTCCAACAACTGGTCCGCTTTCCACCCGAGCCCAGCGCACGCGTGATCCACGTGTGCGAGAACCCCGCCGTCCTGCGTCAGGCCGCCTAAGACCTCGGAGCGCGCTCCGCCCCTCTGTTGTGCACCGAGGGGTGGCCCTCGGCGGCCTTCCACCGACTCGCGGGCGCCGCCCGGGCGGCGGGGGCACGCCTGCGCTACCACGGCGACTTCGACTGGCCGGGCATCGCCATGACGCAGCGCATCATCGAGCGTTACGAGGCCGACCCCTGGCGCATGGGGGCCGCGGACTATCTCGCCCACGAACCCGAGACCGAACACACGCTCGACGGACGTGCCCGACCCACCCCCTGGGACACCGCCCTGACCGATGCCATGCACGCACGTGGGCACGCCGTGTTCGAGGAGTCGGTCGTTCCCACCCTGGTCGGCGACCTCGCGGCGTCGACCCCGGTGTGACCACGGCCGTGACCAGGGGAGTAACGTGCCCTCGACCCGGCTGAAACCGGCCGGACGACACGCGGGAAGAAGTACACGATGACGGTCATCAAGCAGGTCGCCGACTTCGTCGGCAGGTGGTTCGCGCTCCTGGTCCTCCTGGGAGCCGTGGTGGGTCTGGCCATGCCGGCCCAGGCCTCCCTCATCGCCCCACACGTCTCCCTGCTGCTCGGCGTCATCATGTTCGGCATGGGCCTGACCATGCGCCCCGCGGACTTCGCGATCGTGGCCAAGCACCCCAAGGCCGTGCTGCTCGGCATCGCCTCCCAGTACACGATCATGCCGTTGCTGGGCTGGGGCATCGCCCACCTCATGAACCTGCCGCCGTTGCTCGTGGTCGGCATGATCCTGGTCGGTGCCGCTCCCGGCGGGACCGCCTCCAACGTCATCGTCTACCTGGCCCGCGGCAACGTCGCCCTGTCCGTGGCGATGACGTCGATCTCCACCATGATGGCGCCGTTCGTCACGCCCTTCCTGGTGCTGGCCCTGGCCGGCTCCACCCTGGACGTGTCGGTCGCCGACATGTTCCTGTCGATCCTCCAGGTGGTCCTGCTCCCGGTGGTGGCCGGCCTGCTCCTGCGCACCTTCGCCGACCGCGCCGTCTCCAAGGTCCTGCCGATGATGCCGCTGGTGTCGGTCACCGGCATCGTGCTGGTCGTCGCCGGGGTGGTGGGCGCCAACGCCGACGCGGTTCTGAGCACCGGTCTGCTCCTGGGGCTGGCGGTCATCCTGCACAACACCCTGGGTCTGGGCCTGGGGTACCTCGTGGGCCTGGTCGGGCGCCTGCCCGACACCTCGCGACGCGCCCTCAGCGTCGAGGTCGGCATGCAGAACTCCGGTCTGGCCGCGAGCCTGGGGGCGACCCACTTCGAACCGCTCGCCGCCCTGCCCGGCGCCCTGTTCTCGGTGTGGCACAACCTCTCCGGTGCCTTGGTCGCCACCTACTGGGCCCGCAAGACCCCCGAGGACGCCCGCGAACCCGAACACACCTAAGGCGTGGTCGGTGGGCACCCACCCTGCCGCCCTTCGCTCCGGTGGCACCGTCACCGCGTACTCCTCAGGCGAAGGCCACACCCGGGCCGACCCCTGCTTCGGCCCTGTGCCGGCACCACCGGTGCATCGCTCGTGACGGGGGCATCCACAGAACACACCTGGATCGGGATTTGCCCGGGGCCCGGTCCCCGTGGCAGGCTCTGGCCGCGACATCCCCCGAACCGGAACGGATCCCACGTGGCCGCCAAGAAGAAGAGCAAGCGCAAGCCCGGCAAGGGCCGCACCGAGATCCACCGTGGCCCCACCCGTGACCCGGGAGGCACCGGCAACGTCGGCTGCTACTTCATCTTCTTCGCGATGCTCGTCATCGGTGTGATCATCGTGCTCTTCGAGATCTTCACCTGAGGGCTCGTCGGTACCCC
The DNA here is from genome assembly GCF_018207095.1 of Nocardiopsis sp. MG754419. GTDB lineage: Bacteria > Actinomycetota > Actinomycetes > Streptosporangiales > Streptosporangiaceae > Nocardiopsis. The sequence continues at coordinate 6,967 of NZ_QOCZ01000194.1, forward strand.
TGATAGCGCCGGACCACACCGGTGACCGCCGGCCTCAAGCGGACAGTTCCGATCACGCGAAGTAGTCACACGACCACCGGGTGCCTGCGAGGCTGATCCCATGATCGAGCGATACCGCCTCGTCGCCCCGTGCTCCGGGCTCCTCCTGTTCACCCTGTTGTCCACCTCCGGTGCGTCCGTCGAACGCTTCGTCACCTGCGCGTCCTCACCGCCGCCGACGCCACGTGTCACCGTCTCGATGACCTGCCCGGGCACCCGCCCCCGTCCCGACCGCACCCTCCTCCGGCGCAGGCCTTCGCACTGCGCGTACCACTGATCCGGGAGCGAGCATGACACGCAGAAGACCCGTGCCCGTCGGCTGATCACCGGCCCGGGGCGCGTCCCCGGGCCCTGACAGCCCGCTGACCCCCGTCAGTGACTGACGGGGGTGCCAACACGGGAATCTGCCGGAGACACTCGGGGCTCAACGGACCGGATCTGCCCCGCCGTGATCGGGACCCGTGGGACCCCCGAACCTCCAGAGCCCCACGCGCCCCGCCCTCCGAGTAGTGCACCAAGAGGGGGCGGGAACTACGTCGAGAATCCCAAGCAGCCCGCGACCCCGGTATCCCAAGGGTTTCGGACAGAAAACCCGCACCGACCGAGAACCCGCCGCTGAACTGCGACGACGCCGCCCGCTCGGGTGCCTCCGTGGTGAGAGCTAAGAGTTCATCTCAAAACCCATCGACTTGCTTGGCCAGGTGCTTGTAGCAGATAAGGGTGCAGGCGATACCGAGCATGGCCAGGAAGTTGGAGGCCTTACGCTCCCAGCGCACGTTCAGCCTGCGATAGGAACCCAGCCAGGCGATGGAGCGCTCGACCTTGTACCGGTGCCTTCCCAACCGTTGTGAGGACTCGACACCAGGGCGGGCGATGCGCACACCGATCTGGCGTTCACGCAGCCAGCGGCCTCGGTCACGGGAGTGGTAGGCCTTGTCCCCGTGGAGCTTGGCCGGACGCCGCCTGCGGGGACCTCGGCGTGAGCGCACGGCGGGCACGCCCCGTACCAAGGGTTTGAGGGCTTCACCGTCATTGACGTTGGCCGCGGAGATCGCGCAGGTCAACGGCAGTCCTTGGTTGTCACACAGCAGATGAAGCTTGGAGCCGGGTTTACCCCGATCAGTGGGGTTTGGCCCCGTCCTCTCCCCCTCTCTTAGCGCGGATCGACTGGGAGTCGACGGTGGCGCGGGACCAGTCCAACAGAGCCCCTCTGCCCAGTTCATCCAGAACCGCGCGGTGGATCGTCGGCCATACGCCTGCTTCGGTCCAGGTCTGGAACCAGCGGTGGGCGGTAGCGCGGGTGACGCCGAACAGCCCGTCGGCCTTCTCCCAGGAACAGCCCGAAGCCTGGACGAACAGCACGGTCGTCAGCACCGCGCGTTGGTCCACACGTGGGCGGCCGGTCTTCGGGGCCGGTGGCAGCA
>NZ_QOCZ01000195.1 GCF_018207095.1 Nocardiopsis sp. MG754419
CCCGTCCCCGGCTCGGAGCCCCCTGTGCTGCCTCCTGATACGAACACGACCCCCGCCGCTCCCCTGAGCGCAGAGGAACAATCCAACCGTCTGACGGACGCCGATGACATCATCAGCCCGCTGACCTTTCCGGAACCGTCGGTATCGGCGTCCTACGTCACCACCATGGCCTCGGGGCTGCGCACCCTGGGCACCTCGATCGCCGACACCGGCCACGACATCACCTCCTCCTGGAGTGGGCTGAACGGTCCTTACTCCGCACCCGAGGCAGAGACCCTGTTCGCGGTCCTGGATCCGGTGGCCACTGACGGCGACACCATCAGCGACGCACTGGCCGACGCGGCGACGGCGCTGGAGAACTTCGCCGAGGACGTCGAATCGATCAAGACCCGCTGGTCGAACCTGCGGGTGGAGGCCTACGACCTGCGCTCCCGGATCGAGGAGGAAGGCGACGACTGGCGCAAGGGCGGCGGCTTCCTCGGCTTCGGGGACAGTCCCCTGGTGGAGGAGAACCAGGCGCTCATCGACAAGGGCGGTCGAATCATCGAGGCCTACATGGAGGCCGAGAACGACTGCGCCAACGCCATCAACGCGGGGATCGCCGGGCGGACCAACTTCGAGGAGATGCCGTCAGGAGACGTCGAGCTCGACCCGAACGTCTTCTACCACGGCTTCGAACAGGACCTGTCGGAACTGACCACCGCATGGGGACAGGAGGGCGCCCAGACCGACTACGGCTGGTGGGTGGACGTCAGCCACTCCGTGTGGGACTTCGGCGTGGGCGCGGTCGAGGGCCTGGGCGGTGTGGTGGGCGCGCACTCCTCCGAGGGCTGGTTCCAGGCGTCGTGGGGTGATGCGCTCAAGGAATACCACTGGGACAACCTCACCTCGGCGGCCTCGCTGGTGGGGCTGTACGACACCGGGACCGAAGAGTTCGGGTGGGCCAGTGGGGACAGCGTCAAGGGTGCGTGGAAGGACCTGGCCCACTCGGTGGTGCCGTGGGAGGAATGGGACGACCGTCCCGGCTACGTGATCGGCACGGCCGTGCTCAACATCGGCGCGATGGTGGCGGGCGCGGCGCTGACCGCCACCGGTGTGGGCGCGGTGGTGGGTGTGCCGTTGATGGCCTGGCGCGGCATGGCGATCCTGGACGGGATGGGCGGTTCGGGCCGTGGTGGCGGTTCGGGTACGGACCTGCCCGCCATCCTCGACATCACCCAGTTCGGTGGACAGGGTGCGCCCACCATCGACCTGACCGGCCATACGGTGAATACCAGTGGGTTCGACCCCGCACGGGCCGCCGAGGTGCAGGCTTCCGTCGAGCGGTTGACCCCTACCGGAGACGGAACCGGCGAAGCGGGTGGCGGCCGTCCCGGAGCTGCGCGCCCGCCACAGCCGGCCTCCACCACGGACCAGCGGCCCATCCAGCGCCCGGTGCAGGACCCCACAGTGGCCGACGCGTTGGCCTTCGACGACATCGTGAACCAGCCCGACAACCGGACCTTCGGCGATGAGGTCCGTAGCAGCCGCCAGGACGAGATCGCCCGGGTGGACCAGGAGGCCAAGACCGGACCGGGCCGCGCACCGGCGTCGGACGAGGGCCGGTGGACGGCCGGGACACTCTTCGACGGGCCGGACGGACGCGGATCCGAAGGACGCGGGCCCGACGCCGCCGGAGACAGGGTCTTGGAGATGGCGGGCGCGCCGCGTCCGAACGACACCCTGGACGTCTCGGCCGCCCGGAACACACCGGTGGCCGCGGAGCACCTTCGACTGAACGACACCGGCGAGCCCGGCGGAGGTCGTTCAACCGGCCACGAGGCCGCCGGTGGCCGCGGGGAGGCGGGCGAGCGCGGGGACGGGCGTAATCAGGGCGCCGATCTACGCAACCGCACCCCCATCGCCCACAACCAAGGCAGCGGATCCCCCGGATCCGGAACGCCCTCCCCTGCCGTACCCGTAGGGCATAACCTGGGTGATCTCGGCGGCGGTGACGGTGGCCGGCGTGGCGGGGGTGAGACCTCCACGGGGAGAAGCGAGGGCCGCTCGACCGTCCCGGTGCACCACCGGGACGGCAGCGGGCCCGACCCGGACCACCGCAGAGACGATGGCGATCGGAGAGGTCGCGACGACGACTCCTCCGGGGACTCGACCCGTAAGGACGGTACGGATGGGCCTGCGACGCCGTCCCCGCTTCCTGACAGCGAGCGCGGGGACCGACAAGGCGGGGACCCGACCTCGTCTTCGGACCAGAACACTCCGCGCGGTAAGGACGACGATCCCGTCTCCGTGCCGAAGCACCGAGACGACGCGCAGGCCAAGGCTCGTGAACTCCTGAGCCCCATGAATCTGGGCACCGGGAAAGACTTCGCGAACAACTTCCTCGACCTGGTCAACAGCAAGAAGTACGGGCCGCTGCTGGAACGCGCGTTCTACAACATCAACGGAGATAGGTTCAGGGCCGACCTCACCGTCAACAATCAGGGCATCCCGATTCTCACACGCGCGGAGAAGAGCAGCCCGTGGATCCTTCGTAGCGACCTCCCCGATCCGCAACCGCCGAGATACCATCCCGGCGCGATGGACGGGTCCCGCACCGGGGTCGAGTTCGCCGTCCTCCAGAAAATGGACACGATCGCTAAAGTCCGACAGATCACATTGGACGTGCACAAGACTCTGAATCAGAGAGTCATTGACCTGAAGCGGAAATTCGAGAACCTCAAGAACAGCACGAACAAAGCGAACCTGGAAACGGCCCGAGACATCCGAAGGCCGGTGGCAAACGGCAAGAAAATCATCACCGAGAACTTCGGAGAATGGTCCGCCGAACTGGCTGTTCGAGACAACTTCAAGGGAAGACAAGTCACCTTCGAAGAAGCCCGAAGAGACACCATCGGTAATAAAATCAAGGACGAACACGGCAACCCGGTCATCGACCGGCACACCCGTGACCTACCAGGGCTGGCCGAGAGCACACCGGAACGACCGAACCCGATCCCGGCGAGCGAGAACGCCCCCAAGAACGGGAACGATCAGTTCGACCAGATCTGGCGCACGGACGACGGCGGCTTCGTCATCGTCGAAGCCAAGGGCAGCCTTGAAACCGAACTCGGTGAACGCACCATCAGAGTCGGCGAAGGCGACAAAGACCTCAAACGAGTATCACAAGGATCACGAGACTATTTCGAAGATATCCTTAGAGTGATGACAAAGAGGGGTGGATCAGAAGCGACCTTGGCGCGAGAAATTAGAGATACGCTTACCTTCAATCCCGACAAGCTACACTACGCGGAGGCCCGAGGCAACCCCGGAAAAACGGGTGACTATCAAGGTAACTCTATGAGACTCTTCGATATCAGAAAGGCGAAAAACTAATGTTCCATATACCCGCACACGACCTCACCCATCGCGCAGAACCAGACCAGCGTGAAGAGCGCCTTTGGTACAGGGAGAAATTCCTCTCCAATCTAGAGCTTAACACTGAGGGCATCGGGACCATCGCCGATTCTTTCCACGTCGACACTATGTTCGACACAGTCGAGGATCCATCGGCTGCGAAACTGGAAACATGGGAGACCTGGGTGGCTGATATGCAGATCCACCATGCGCTTTTCAAAGTCTCCACCACCCCAGATGAAGAGCCGGTCGACGTCATGGTCAATCGCCGCATCCGCCACATGCGAGGCACAGGGCCGATGTATTGCACCAATGCGAGCAACTGGCTCAACGCTTTCTACCTGGCCGTCATCTGCCGCGAACAACAACGCTACCGCGAACTGTGCGAAATACCGGTCGATCTTTTGCGCGAAGCCGGCGAATCCGGAGGATCCCAGTACAATCCGTTTATCTACTCCTGGATCGCCTCGATCCAAGGCTTCGTCCTCAACCGACCGACCCTGGTCGACAACCTGAAACAGGCCCTGGACCTGTCGGCCCCCGACCCCTCTCGCATCGACGGCGCCGACACCATGAACCAGGTCGTCTCCCCACAACTGACCACCTTCATCAACCTCGTACGACGCGACACCGAAAGATTCAACGAAAGCCTCGCCGAAGCCCTGGCCTCCCACGCGGAATACTGGACTGCCACGGACGAGCGAGCCAACGACATTGAAGGCGTCGTCCCCATGCCCCTACTGGCATTCGCGTGCTTCGCCTACGACGCCGCAGAAGCCGAACCCGACTTCGATTTCCAGGTAGAATCCGGTTACCTACCCAAACACCTCCTCGAACGCTCCTGGTACGGCGAATTCCCCACGTAATACTCCAATCCGTCGAACTGGATTGCACAATTCACAGGCTGATTCTTTGCACTCATAGCGGATTCGTCCCTGCGCTTAGTGTGAGTGCCTGACAAGGCCCCGACAGGTACGTGCATCCCGACACGGCAAGAACCGAACCAGGGCAGACGATAGGCGCTACCATCACCATTCTTCCAGGGCCGCGGTAGCACACCACATAAAGACATCAGAAAACCTCGGACTCCCAGGCGATAATGAGCGAAAGACTCCACGCCTGCTGAAAACCCACAACCTGACCTGAATTTCATACGGCCCGACCACTCATGCCCTTTGAGAAGATTCCTCCGCCCTCCACATGCGACCGGCTACCACCACGTGAGCCAGCCCGCCAGGCCAGGGCCACAGCAGAGGCGGGATTCACCTAGGCCAGCAGTAGTACTCTACCTTCACCAGGGAATAAACAGTCGTTCCACCTCTTATTTGCGTATCGAGTAATATTTCGCACGATGCCCACGATCAACCAGGCGCAGATTTGAGATACAGACATTTCGACGAACTCGATTCAAACAACGAGCGCTACGCCTATTTCAAGGGCCAAGGATTCACTGGCTACGCGGTAGAGAGCGAGCCCGGATATGTATCACACCGGGCTTTCATCAGAGGCGTAGCACAAGGATGCGACTACACCATCAACGAAAGTGGCACTCTTGCAGACTTTGCCATTTTGGCCCCGTATCGACCCATTGTCGGCGCGGTCATCGGCTGGGACGAAGACGGGCATCTCACTTCGGAAAAAATCTCCGACGAGGTCGGACGATTGCTCATCCACAGGGAGTGGGACTCTCGCGGGAATCTTCATCTTGAACTATCAAGCGAGCTGAGCAAGATGAACAGGTTCTTGGACCAAGCAGATCACCATCGGTCTCCCTGGTTAGACATCCCCCAGGCCGCCGCACTATCGGATGTAACACCGGAGAACTGCACATCGACGGTAAGAGTCGCGGATCTGCAACAGGAATCCGATGGGGGCTTGTTTTATCTGCGTGGGCAGCCTTTCACAGGAGATGTCCTCTTCCGATCACTCGTCGGTGCGATCGAAGTCCGCGCCGTGGTCGATGGCAGGGAAGAAGGCCCAGTATTTCGATGGTCGCTATCCGGAAATCTCATCATCCAAGGAGTCCGTCGTCACCCTCATGGACCTGTGGGTCCTTGGCATGAGTGGGACGAACAAGGCCGATTGCTCCGCGAGACCATCTACGACGCTCTCGGCAACAAGATCATCCACCGTGAACTCGACGAGAACCAGAACATCGTCGAGCAAGAGCATTTCGCACCGACCACGCTGATGATCGACCCCGAAACCGGCGAACAGTACCCCGCCCCCTGGTTGTGAGCACCGCATCGTGTGTGCCTCACTCCCTGGACCTCCTCATGCCAACTCCCTTCCGCAGCAAGGGCGCCCGCTGAGGGTGAGCTGTAGGCCGATAGACGTTTCGCTATCAGAGTGCGGATCCGCCCCGAGGAGAGGCGAGGTGCCGACGCCCCGTACCGACACGGGGCGAATCAGCCTCGGACCGAAGCGGATGGTGTCGATCAACGCGGATCAGGCACGCAAGACCACGGCGGACGGCCTCAGCGCGCTCTCGGAACGGTGAGCTGATCCGGCCCCTGGGGTTGACCTGGGCAGGACCCGGCACAGGCAGGCGCGCTCGTTTGGATAGGAGAGCGCGGTACCACTCTCCGCGGGAGTCTCGGTCACCAACTCGAAGGCTTCGCCAGCGGCAAGTCGCCTTCGGATCCACCACGAGAGGGTGACCAGCTTCCTGTGATTCCGAAGTGACTGACGGGTCCTTCGCCTCAGTGCTTTCCGCACATCGGTTGTATGACCTATTGGTCCGTGCGCCAGCGCAGCACTGACGAACCGTCGCCTCTCACGCCACTCGCCGTCCGGATCCGCGACCAGACTACGGAGCGATCGTGTGTCCCGCTGAACTCCCATCACCGATGGTCGGTCGCAGGCGGAAGGCCGCACCATGTTGGACGCCCCCTCCGCCTCAGTCCGTACTCTCACAGAGGGGCCAGAGACCACCGATCGTGCCGGCAATCGTGCTCCCGAACGCCGTGAACAGCAACGACACCCCCGCACACCCTCCGCTTTGTCCAGACCGAGGCGGTGTCGTCTGAGCCGACGCGGAGAGAGTCAGAGAGACGTCTTTCCCTCGCACGGTGAACCTCTCCCCTGCGAACGGACCCGTCCCCGAGCCCACTCGCTTTGGAGAGGACGGCCCGAGGGAAGAGCCTCGCGGTCTCTGACGGGTTCGCGAATCTCTGGGAGCGGGGACGCCTGGACCTGACGGTGGAGGCGTTGGTGCTGGAGCCGAGGTTCGCTCCGTTGTTCACCCTGGAGGAAGCGGGGGCGGGCGCGCACCCGGCTGGAGCGGTTCGGGTATTCGTTCCTCGACCACTGAGGGTCCGGGAGGGCCCGCCGCCCCGGCGGGGCGGCGGGTCTGGGGACTACCGGGCGCGCAGGACCACCAGGTGGCAGGTGATGTCCTCCTTACGGTGGTAGACGCTGCGCGGAATGCTCTCCTCCAGGTGCACGGCGCCCGACTCCCGCAGTGACGTGACCTTGGCCTTGTAGCCGGAGGGCTCCCAGATGCGGTCCAGGACGGTCACCACGATCGGTGCTCCGGGGCGGGCGACCCGGATCAGTTCGTCGAAGGCCTCGGGGCCCACATGCCCCTCGGTGAGGGTGCCCACGCAGATGACCGCGTCGTAGGAGTCGTCCTCCAGGGGCAGGCGTCGGGTCAGGTCGGCCTTGGCGAGGTCGCGGTACACGCCCTTGGCGCGGGCGTGATCCAGCATGGCGGCGGACAGGTCGAGCCCGTCGATGGTCCATGGTCCGCGCTCGGAGAGTGCGGCGCCGACCAGCCCGGTGCCGCATCCGGCGTCGAGGATCTCGGCGTCCGGCCGGTCGACGAGCAGGCCGGCCAGGTGCTCGGCGGTGTGCGCGGGTGCGGCGTAGCCCATCTCCTCGGTGGTGTCGTGTTCGTAGGTCGCGGCCCAGGCGTCGTAGGTGGTCTCGCACTCCTCCGGGCTGCGCAGGGCGTACACGCGGTCCAATATCCGGTGGTGTTCGCTCATACCTCGTGCTCCTCGTGGTCGCTTGCGGCGGCGGACACCTCTGTGCCTTCCCGAAGAAGCGGACGGGACACCGACCGTGTCGCCGCGCGCGGTGGGCGGGCGCGGGACGGGGACGGTGAGGGGCCTCCGGTCCCCTCACGACATCTGGGCGAGGCCGTCCTGTCACCGGTGTCCGGCACACTGCGAGGACAGGCCGACCGTCCGGACGGCTCCCGACCTCAGGATGGTCCATGTCGCGACTGCGCACCCTGCTGACGCCCGCTCTGCCGCCGGGGATGAGCATCCCCGAGCCCCTGGAACGCGCGTGGACGTGGATGGAGGATCAAGGCTTCGTCGTCGCGCACGGGTCCGGCCACTTCGTGACCCCGTACGCGGGCACGCGACAGCTGGGCATCGTGTTCTCCCCAGGGCAGCACCTGGGCGGGTGGTGCGAGCCCGGGGAACCGGGCCACGACCATCTTCTGCCGATCGCCGAGATCGCGGGGGACGGCTCCCAGTGCGTGTTGTGGAACGACGCCGGAACGGTCCGGTTCGCGGTCCTCGGTTCGGACGGAGAGACCTTCCTGTTGGCCGACTCCGCGGTCGACTTCCTCCGCTTCGTCGCGATCGGCTACGACGAGGTCCCCTACGCCGAGTACCTGGCGGGACCTCCCGAGGAGGAGGAAGCGGTGGAGGCGCACGCGGCCTTTCGGAGGTGGGTCGAGTCCGAGTTCGACGTCGAGGTCCCCGCGCACTGGCGGGTCGCCGAACAGGACGCGTTCCACGCCTGGTGCGCGAAGGTTCTCGTGCGGGGGTGAGTCGTGTCCTGGGTGGGCTTCGGGCGGCGCGCACGTCCGCGGAACCGCTGCGCAAGGCCTTAGAGCTCATCTCAAAAGCCCTGCGAGATGACCCTGAGCCTGGCATGATCACGTGCTGTGAGCGATGTGTTGCCCGATGGGCTCTGGGAGATCATCCAGCCTCTGCTGCCACCGGCCCCGAAGACCGGCCGCCCACGTGTGGACCAAC
>NZ_QOCZ01000196.1 GCF_018207095.1 Nocardiopsis sp. MG754419
CGTTCACCGGGTGGTTGCACCACTACAATCACCACCGGTTCCACACCGCGAACAGCGGCCCTCCCGCCTCCCGCGTACCTAACCTCTCAGGTCAGTACAGCTAGGTCGTCCCGGGGCCCGCGCGACGTTGCCGCGCGGGTTCCCTGGCGGCTTCTGCCGGGCCCGTCGCGGCGGCCTTCGGTCGTGCGGTGGTGCGACCCACGTGGTCGGGGCGGGAGTGTGGGAGCGGTCGCGGATGCGGCTCCGTCGGAGCCTGGAGGGCACGGGGCCCTCGGCCCGGTGGTCAGACCGCGGTGGGCGTGCGGTCGTCGGTGGGCAGGGCGTCCGTCTCGGGGTCGGTCTCGTCGGCGCGGAAGCGCAGACCGCACACGTAGCGGCCGGTGTGGGACAGGGCGCTGTCGTCATCGTCGTCGCGCAGGGAGCGGTAACGACCCCGGCTGTCCTGGCGGCGGATGCCGATGGAGATGGCCAGGAAGAAGCCGACCGCGAGGCCGAGCAGGACGAGACCGATGAGCGTCAGAGCGATGAACGTGGTTTCCATCGGGGTTCTCCTCCGGGGAAGTGGAGAGTGGGCTGTTATCCGGTCGGACCCCCTGTGAACCAAGAGGGCGGTACCTGGGATCTCACGGTGTGGAGACGTTCCCTTGTCGTGTCGGTGCGGGTGGTCGGCCGGCGGACGGTGGAGGGTGGGTGTCCGGGGGTTCGGCCCGGTGGTCGGGGGTGGATCCGGCGTTTACTCCGGGTGCCCTTCCACTAATATGGGTCCAACGGAACAGGTTGGACTCGTTCGGTTGGTGTTCCTCTCAACTTGTTGGTACAGGTTGAGTTGTTGGTCTTATACCCCCCAGAGGGCGGACTTATGCGGGCAGAAAGCCGATATCGACAGATCGCTCGAACTCTGCGCAGGGAGATCCAGGAGGGAAGCCTCCCTCAGGGCGGTCAGTTGCCCTCCGAGAAGCAGATGGAGGAGCGCTTCGAGGCGTCCCGCAACACCATCCGTCTCGCCCTGGGCATGTTGCGCAACCAGGGCCTCATCGTCAGCAGACCCGGACGCGGCCACTACGTGCAGGACGTGGTCCCCGAGATCTTCTACGCCACCCGCAGCCGTGGAGGCCCCGGCGGGTTCAACGAGCCCAACCTCGCCGGTCTGACCCTGGAGGAGTTGCAGCTTCTCAGCGCCAACGCCGACATCGCCCCCCGGTTGCGCATCCCCGAGGGCACCATGACGGTCGTCCGCCACCTGCACCGCTTCTCCGGTGACCGGTCGGGCTCCGTCAGCGCCGCGTACTACCCCATGGACCTCGTCGAGGGCACCCCTCTCATGCTCCCCGAGGACGTGGAGAGCGCGCTGGAGATCCTCATGGACCACGGCCACCGCCAGGTCGGCTACGTGGACGAACTGGAGACCCGGATGCCCACGCCCCAGGAGGTCGGGCAGCTGGAGCTCACCCCCGGAGTGCCGGTCCTGGAGGTCCACCGCACCGACTACTCCGAGGAACGTCCGCTGCGGTTGGTGCACACCGTCCACGCCGGGAACAGCATCCGTTACCAGTACGAACACGGTGACCTCAACGCCTACCACCGGGACTGATGCAGCGCATGAGCACTCCGAAGAAGACCGTTGTCGCCGACCACCTGCGAGAGGCCCTCGCCCGCGGTGAGTACGAGCCCGGTGAACGGCTGCCCGGTGAGGACGACCTGGCCGACGATCTCGGGGTCTCCCGCGCCACCGCGCGTCTGGGGATGCGGGTCCTGCAGGACGAGGGCCGGATCGCGATCGTCCCCGGTCGCGGCGCCTTCGTCGCCGACCACCAGCCGTTCCTCCACCTGGCCACCCCCGTCTCCGGCGGCAGCGACTCCGAACGGTTCCACGCCGGTTACCAACCCCGGTTGCTGCAGGCCGGTTACCACGACATCGACGAGAAGATCCGGGTCAGCCTCGACACCATGCGGCCCAAGGTGGCCAAACGGCTGCGCATCGGTTCCGACGACGACTCCCGTCACGGAGGGCTCGTGGTGATCCGCTCCTGCGACCGCTTCGTGGACGGCAGCCTCTGGCAGTCCCAGATCATCCACTTCCCGTTCAGCATCGCCGGTGGGACGCCCCTGATGTCCCCCGAACCGATCGAGGGGGGAGTACCGGCGGCCATGCGCGACCTCGGCCTCCGGGAGGAGTGGAACTGGGACGTCGTGGGCGCGCGCATGCCCTCGAAGGACGAGGCGGACGCCTTCGGGCTGGGCCCGGGGATCCCGCTGCTGGTCCAGGAGCGGGTGGTCCACGAAGGCGACCGGCCGCTGCGGTTCACCGAGACGGTCATGCCCGCCAACCGTCACCAGCTGCTCTACTCGGGCGGCGACGCCCCCGAAGAACTCCTGGTCATGGCCTCGGACGTCAACATCTTCGAACGCTGATCCCGCCGCCCGGTCCCCGGGGCCGCCGCGCCCGGAGGCACCGTCACCGGGGTCGGTCGGTTCCGTCGAGGTAGTGCCCGATCACCAACGGGCCCAGGGCCTGGGCGTCGGCCGTCACGACCCGGACCCCGCGCCGCCGTTCCACCAGGTCCCGGAAGGAGCGCAGGCGGGGATCGTCGGCCAGGAGGAAGAACGTCGGCTCGGCCCCCTCCGCCAGCGCGGCGTCCAGCTCCGCCGTGGTGAGCTCCACGGTGCGGGGCGTGGGCGGCCAGGCGAACCGTGCGTCCCCGTCCTCGCCCAGGTGGGCGGTGGGCTCGCCGTCGGTGACCACCATGATCAGTGGGCGCGTCCCCCGGTGGCGGCGCAGGTACCCGCGGGCCAGGTGCAACGCATGGTGCAGGTTGGTTCCGGGCACCCGGCGCCAGTCGTGTTCGACCAGTTCCGCCGGGGTCATCGTCCGGGCCCGGTCCCCGAACCCGATCACCAGGACCCGGTCCTCGGGACGTCGTGTCCGTACCAGGGTGTGCAGGGCCAGGGCGGTACGTGTGGCGGCCTCGTGCAGCCCCCGGGCGACCATCGAGTGGGAGAGGTCGACCAGCAGGCACACCACGGCCGCCCCGGTCGGCTCGGTCTCGGTGTACCGGAGGTCGTCGGCGTGCAACGGGGGGCCGCCGTCGCCGGAGGTCGCGCCCGCCCGGGCGGCGCGACGCACCATGGCCGCGCGCAGGGTCGCCACCGCGTCCAAGGGGCGGTCGAGTCCGTCCCCGGGCAGGCTCCTCCCGGTCGGTTCGCCGGTGTGTCCGGGACCACCGCCGTGACCGCCGGGGCGGACGCTCGGCGCCGACTCGATCTCGGCCAGCGCCACCTCGCCCAACCGACGCAGTTCGCGTGGGGTCAGCCCGTGGTCCGCCGCGTCCCACCGGTCCAGGGCCGCCCGCCCCTCCGCCCCCAGCAGACCGCCCAGGGCCCGGGGGTCCACCTCGTCCACGGCAGAGCGCTCTCCGGCGGTGTAACGCCCCAGGGCCTCCGCCGTGGTGGCGAGCAAGGCGGACTCCGCCGCCGACGGATCCCGGTCCTCGCCGGCGGCCACGATCCACGTCCGCAGCTCCTCGGCGGCGTCGATCGCCTCCGGCGGCGGTGGTTCCTCCTCGGCCAGCGGGTCGGGTCCGCCCATGTAGGCCCGATACCGAAACCTCACACCCCACGCCCCCTTCAGAACCGGTACACGCCTCCGTCGGGCGCGGTGTCCTTGGACAGTCGTCGTTCCAGGTACAGGCCCTCCAGGGCGAACTCCACCACCGCCGCGGCCAGGCCGGGCGTGGGCGGTCCGTCCTCGTCCTCCGGGGCGGCCCGGGCGATCAGTCCGGCCAGACCGGGCACCGTCCCCACCCGGCGCAGGAGTTCGGTCGCGCCCACCAGGTCACCGCTCTCCACGGTGCCGCCGCCGGAGAAACGGTCGCTCAGCGGTGCCAGGTCCGCGTCGCCCAATCGGGAGCGGAAGGTCTCCGCCACGGCGCGGCGCAGCAGCGTCTCCAGGATGGCGGCCTCGCGGCCTTCGGCGCCCGTCTCGAACTCCACCTTGCCGAGGAGCGGTTCGGCCACCCCCACCAGATCGCAGACCCGCGCCACCGGCACCTCCTCACCGGTCAGCGCCGCGCGTCGCAGCGCGGAGGCGGCCACGGTCTCGGCGGCGGCCACGGTCAGTCGCACCGACACCCCCGACCGCTGGTCCACCCGGTTGGAGCCGCGCACCAGACGGGCGAACCGGGCGACCGACTCCAACAGGTGCGAGGGCACCACCGTCCCCGCGGGAAGGTCGGCCTCCTGACGCAGCAACGCCGACTCGTGTTCGAGATCGGGAGGGTAGTGGGTGCGGACCTGGGCCCCGAACCGGTCCTTGAGCGGGGTGACGATCCGGCCCCGACTCGTGTAGTCCTCCGGGTTGGCGCTGGCCACCAAGAGCAGGTCCAGGGGCAGTCGCAGGCTGTAACCGCGTACCTGGAGGTCGCGCTCCTCCAACACGTTGAACAGCGCGACCTGGACCCGGGCGGGAAGGTCGGGCAGTTCGTTGACGCAGAAGATCCCCCGGTTGGCGCGCGGCAGCAACCCATAGTGGATCGTCTCCGGGTCGCCCAGGGACCGGCCCTCGGCCAGCCGTGCCGGGTCGACGTCCCCGACCAGTTCGGCGGTGCCGGTGTCCGGGGTCGCCAGCTTCTCGCCGTAGCGTTCGTCCCGGTGCCGCCACCGCACGGGGAGGTCCTCGCCCTCGGCGGCCGACCGGCGTGCGCACGAGGGGCAGACCGGAGCGAAGGGGTGGCAGTGGATCGGGCAGCCCGCCACCGCCGGCGACCAGGCGTCGAGCAGCCCGGCCACGGTCCGGATGAGCCGTGTCTTGCCCTGCCCTCGTTCGCCGAGCAGCACCACGTCGTGACCGGCGATGAGCGCCCGTTCCAACTGGGGCAGCACCGTGTCGTCGAACCCGTGGACGCCGGGGAAACGCGGCTCGCCGGTCCCCATCCGGGCCAGGAGGTTCTCGCGGACCTCGACCGCGGTGGAGCGGTGGACGTGGCCGGACTCGCGCAGCGCGCCGCGGGTGCGCGGGAGTCCGCCGGGAGGTGGTGCGGCATGGGTCACGGCAAGCAGTGTAGGCCCGAGGGAGTTTGAGGGGCCAGATGCAGGAAAGCTCCTGTTTGAAGTACGGATGGAAGAAGGGGACCGCGAGGTTCGCGATCCCGGCGGTGACCGGTGAAGGCAGGGGTGGCAGTGGCAAGGTTCGGCGATGCTCTGACGACGGGGGCCGACCTCGTGAACGCGGCCGAGCGCGCCGTGCTCCAGGCCCTGGAGCAGATGGACGGTCCCGCCGACCTCGTCTGCTTCTTCGTCAGCGGCGCGGACCCCGACGAGGTCACGCTCGCCGGCCTGCGGGTCATGGAATTGTCCGGCGACGCGGTCACCCTGGGGTGCAGCGCCACCGGCGTGGTCGGTGGCGGCCGCGGCGTCGAGGGTCAGGGAGCGGTGAGCGTGTGGAGCGCACGCCTGCCCGGGGTGGAACTCACCCCCTTCCGTCTGGACACCGCGGTGGAGGACGACCAGCTCGCGGTGGTGGGCATGCGCGAGCCCGGACCTGACGACCGCGCCGGCATCCTGCTCACCAACCCGTACGAGTTCCCCACCCAGGCGTTCGTCCGGGAGACCACGGCCGCCCTGGGCGGCCTGCCCCTGGTCGGGGGGATGGCCGACGGTATGCGCGGTGAGGATTCGGTGCGGCTCTTCAGCGACGGCGAGGTCGCCGCGAACGGCGCCATCGGCGTCCTCATCGGCGGGGAAGGTGTGCTGGGCACGGTGGTCAGCCAGGGATGCCGCCCGGTCGGCCCGAGCATGACCATCACCAAGGCCGAGGGCAACCTCCTGCTGGAACTCGCCGGCGTCAACGCCTACGAGAAGCTGGAGGAGTTGGTGGCCGGCCTCTCCGACGAGGACCGCGCCCTCGCCGAGCAGGGCCTGCACCTGGGTGTGGCGATGGACGAGTACGCCGACCGGCACGAACAGGGCGACTTCCTCATTCGGAGCCTGGTGGGCGCCGACCCCGATCCGGGCTCGCTCACCATCGGGGAGATGGTGGAGGTCGGCCAGACCGTCAGGTTCCAGGTGCGCGACGCCGGCACCGCCGACGAGGACCTCGCGCGCCGACTGTCGGAGTTCGGGGACGAGCACGCGGTCGGGGCGGGGCTGCTGTTCTCCTGCAACGAGCGGGGCGGTGGACTGTTCAGCCGGGCCGACCACGACGTGCTCGCGGTCCGGCGGATCCTGGGCGCGGCGCCGGTGGCCGGGTTCTTCGCGGCGGGGGAGATCGGTCCGGTCTCGGGGGTGAACCACGTGCACGGGTTCACCGCCTGTCTGCTGGCCTTCGCCCCCTGACCCGAGGCCGGTCGGGAGCACATCGGCCGCATCCGGCCTCCACGTTCCAAGTCGGACTTTTACCGCCGTATCACCAACACTCGGCGCGGGTTCCTTGTGTGTGCCCGTACTCAGATGATTACTAAGAGTGATGAATGTGTTCACTTTGAGTGTTCGGTGAGAGAAGGAACGATGGCGCAGAACCGGCGCACCACCACGTCCCTGGTGGCCCTCGGGGCGTTCGCCCTGCTGACACCGTTGGCCGTACCCGGAACGGCCGCCGCGGAGCCCGGTTGGCTCACACAGGATCTGTCCTCGACCGACCGGATCGGGCTGGCCCTCGCCTCGGGGGCGCTGCGCCTGGACAACGTGGGGGACCTGGGCGCCTCGCCGCGGCTGGACACCGCCGAGCGGCGGACCGGGCTGGCGACCTTCCCCGAGCAGGAACTGGAGTCCGCCACCGACACCGTCGACGTGGCCGTGGACACCACCGGTGACGCGGAGGAGGTCCTCACGGAGGCGCGCGGAGCCCGCGCCGACGGTATGTGGACCGAGTGGTACCCGACCCGGCCCGGCGGTGGGCGGGTGGCCCTTCCCGAAGCCGTCACCGAGGTCCAGTTGCGCGTCGAGATGTCCGCCGAGGGGGAGGCGCGGGACACCGCCGTCACCGACGTGCGTCTGCGTCCCGTGGAATCCTCGACCCCCGACAGTGGCGCCGGCGGCGACTCCGACCGCGAGCCCGACACCGGCCCCGACGCCGTCGAGGGCACCGAGGAGGAGGGGCGGGGCGATCTCGCCGGGGACGACGTACCGCAGCCCTACTCCGCCCGTCTCTTCGCCACCCGGATCGGCCTGGTCGGCAACACCACCGCCAACGGCCACACGGTGCGTCCCGACGACCACTTCGTCGCCCTGCCCTCCCGCCGTGGTCTGGCCCATCGGGGCGGTGGCGAGTACACCGTCAGGGTGTGCAGCACCGGCGAGCTCGGTCCCGATGCCTCGGGGGACACGGAGAACCACACCCCGCGCTGCGCGTACCTGCCGGTGTGGGACGTGGGACCGTGGAACATCACCGACGACCACTGGAACGGCGACCGCGAGTCCTGGCGCGACCTGGACCGGGGGCGCCCGCAGGCGCAGGCCGCCTACACCGAGGGGCACAACAGCGGGCTGGACGGTTTCGGGCGTCGTGTGCAGAACCCCGCCGGAATCGACCTGGCCGACGGCGCCTTCAACGAGGGGCTGCAGCTGCCCACCAACGGCTGGGTCCGGGTCGACTACCTGTGGACCGCCGAGTACCGTGAGCGCGCCGAGATCAGCACGATCACCCAGAGTGACCCCGTGATCGTGCGCAGCGGCCCCGGATCCCACCACGACACCGTCGGCCTGGCCGCGCACAAGGCCAACGTGGACGTGGCCTGCCAGGTGGTCGGCGACCCCGCCACCGGAGCGAACGGCACCAGTGACGTCTGGTACCGGATCGGGGAGGGCCACTACGTGCCGGCGGCCTTCGCCGACGGCGGATCCGGATCCCCGCAGTGCCTGCCCGACCAGCCCTGAAGGCGGGGATGTCGGAACGGGCCGCTCCGTCGTCGTCGGGGCTCCGGCGACGACCTGCGGCGACCCTCGGATCAGCGCGTCCGGATCACCATCGTCCCGGCGACGCGGTCGTGCAGGGCGCGTTCGTCGCGGTCACCGATCATGGCCATCGACTCGCCGAGCGAGACCAGGTGTCCCACGCACGGCAGCGACTGCGGCAGGCAGAAGACGGCGGACCGGCCGATCGCCTGTCCCTGGCCGAGCTTCCCGCCGTCCGCGGAGACGACCTTGATGCCCACCATCATCTTGCCGAGCGTGCGTCCCCAGGTGACGAGGTACAGCCAGTCGTAGAAGAAGAGCAGCAGACCCCAGCCGAAGAAGAAGAGGAAGGCCCACAGCTCCCCCTCGGCGTCGGTGGTCTCGGTGTCACCGGTCAGCATCAACACGACCACGATCATCACGAAGAAGAACGCCGACGCGGCGATGAAGGCCAGCACGTAGTCGATCAGCCGCGCGGCCAGGCGCACACCGAAACCGGCGC
>NZ_QOCZ01000197.1 GCF_018207095.1 Nocardiopsis sp. MG754419
GTGTGATGGCTCGTTCCTCGCGATCGCCCCTCCGGCACCCCTCCGGGTCACAGAGAGCAGGGCCCGCCGGCGTCCGAAAGCACGACCCCCCGGGGCCGGGTGAGCCGCGGGTCCGCGGTTCTCCCGGCCGGCCTGGGGGCTCGTCCGTCCTCGTTAGGGCCCGCGTCGCTCGTCGACGGGGATCGTGCGGCTCAGACGCCCATCTGCTCACGCACGAGCGCCAGAGCCCGGGAGACGGCGTCCGAGAGACGCGGGTCCTCGGGGTCCAGGCCCTCGCCCAGGTGCACCCGCCAGTCGATCTCGTTGCCGAGCGGGGGCCGCCGGGCCACCAACCGGAAACCCTCGGTGGAATCGGGGGTGGGGAAGGGGACGAAGCGGTTGACCAGGATGGTGGAGGTGACGCGTTCGGCGACCGTCTCGGCCATGCGCCGGTAGTCGACGGCGCCGCCGGTCAGTTCGGTGCGCAGACGCACGGCGCGCTCGCCGTGCCCCTCCTCGACGAACCTCAGCTCGTCCGCGCTCCACTTGGCCTGGTCGATGTCCTGCCAGGGGACCGGGTGGCCGTCGGGCAGGTACAGGGCGCGCGTGGTGGCCGCCAGTACGGGTGGTCGCCCCTCCGGTGCCGGGCCGGTCCCGGCCGGAGCGGCGACGGGCACGTGCGCCAGCACGCGCTCGCCGCGCTCCAACCGGGAGCGGATCGCGTCGGGTACGTCGCGTCCGAACCAGGCCATGGTCAGATGTCCTGGTCGGGGCCGGTGCGGGGTTCGGGCGCGGTTCCGTTGACGATCCTCGCCTCCCACTCGAGGAGTTCCTCCTCCTCATCGGTGGGCCGGGCCAGGAAGTCCCGCACGGAGGTGATGGGCATCTTCTCCACCGCCTTGTCGTAGACGACACGACCGGCGTTGCTCGCCTGGGCGCCGACGAGACCGGCCACCTCCTGTACGAGGGGGCTGTCCGCGACCTTGCGCGAGGCCCGCGCGAGCTGTTCGTAGCGGGCCCTGCCCGCCTTGGCGCCCAGGACGTATCCGATGGCGAGTCCGGCGACGAAAGTGATCCGGTAGCGCATGGGTCCCTCTTTACGACCTTGGTGACTGTCGGAGTGGTCCGTGCCCCGACGTTACCCTGTCGTGCTTGCGCCGACACGAGTCGACACCGGTCACGAGCACTCCTGAAGCGCGCTAGTCTAGTGATGTCGCCAAGGCCTACGGGCCCTGGGGTGGCGCGATCCCGCGTAGCTCAATCGGCAGAGCAGCCGGCTGTTAACCGGCAGGTTACTGGTTCGAGTCCAGTCGCGGGAGCCGGGAGAAAGCGTGTGCGGGCGTATGCCTCGACCGCTACGCTGTTCCTGAAAGCGCGATCCCGCGTAGCTCAATCGGCAGAGCAGCCGGCTGTTAACCGGCAGGTTACTGGTTCGAGTCCAGTCGCGGGAGCGGTGAGGCGAGGCCCGTCGGAGGAATCCGGCGGGCCTTCGTCGTGTGCGGGGTCTGGGCATGACGGAACGGCACCCGTGGCGCGCAGACGTGCGAGAGGGTGCACCCCGGCCCGCTGCCGGGCCCGGAGAGGCTCCAACGCGGGTGGCGGGGGTGTCGCGGTCAGATGCGGCCCATGCCGCCGATGATCAGTCGTCGGTTGCGGTGCGGCATCTGGTAGCTGCCCGGGACCGGGGGAGCGACCGGCATGGTGCGCCACTTCTGGGCCTGGAGCAGGCCGGGGGCGACCGAGGTCCAGCCGTCGAAGAAGGCGGCGACCTCTTCTTCGGTGCGCCAGTGACCGTGGCCGAGATGACGCAGGAACAGGTCTTCGAGCTGCTCGGCGCGCTGTGCGTCCCTGGGGTGCCGCGTGGGGTCCGGGCGGCAGTAGTGGCTGAGGGCCATGTGGCTGCCGGGGGCGAGGGCCTCGCGCAGGGTGGCGATGTTGCGGGCCGCCGTCTCGGCGTCGGTGACGTGCGAGACGGTGCCGGTGAGCAGGAGCCCGACCGGACGGTCCAGGTCGAGGAAGTGGTGGCTCTCCGGGTCGTGCAGCAACCGGGCCGGGTTCTCCAGACCGGCGGGTACGGCCGTGGCGGTGCGGCCGTCCCTGGTCAGCGCGAGGTGGTGGGTCAGGACCACCGGGTCCGAGGTCGCGTACACCACGCGGGCCCGCGGGTTGACCTCAAGGGCGATCCGGTGGGGGTCGCCCGGCGCGGGGAGTCCGGCCCCCACCTGGAGGAACTGGGTGATGCCCAGGTCCGCGGCCATGTGTCGGACGGCGCGCTGCAGGAAGGCGCGCTCACCCAGGACGAGGTCGACGAAGCCCGGCGCGATCCGATCGGCCTGCGCGGCGAACTCCCGATCCACCTCGAAGTGGTCCTTGCCCTTGAGGTGGAAGGAGTGGAGCCGGCTGATGTTGGCCCTGGTCAGGTTGACGGGCGGCGGGGGTTTGGCCCTGACGTGTTTGTCCCCCGCCTGCCTCAGGAAATCGGGGGAGGTGAAACGAGACATCGCCGTCCTCTTGTCTGAGGTGGGGAAGTGTGGTCGACTCCCAGGATTGTATTCCGAGTTCGCCCGGTTGTTAACCGAGTCCAGGATACAGGTCGCGAAAATCGTCGCCCGAGGTCGACCTCGAAGCGGTGCGCGGGGTGGGCAAGGCGCGACCTGCGCTTCCTTGCGTCTATACGTCGAATGTCCATTATGTGAAGAACGGGACACGGTGCACGTGCACGGGAGCGGCCGAGCCCCGAAGTGACTGCGGCACCGGGCTTCACCGGGACTCCCGGGGAACCGGTCGCCTCCTGTGACGACCCACGAGGGTCCCGGGTCCTCCGTCACGAACGGTCCGACCGAGAACGGATACGGAAACGGACCGGGGAAAACCACTTCCGATCCCTACGGAATGGGGACCGTCCAATTCCGATACCGACCACTGCCAGCACAAATCCAAAGGCGCGCGGGTCGACCGTATTCGTTTCACCGAGAGCCGTCCCGCGCGTCGAATGCGGGGCGCCGGAAACGGAACGCGCCGTGAACGGATCATCGGCGGGAGCGGACCCGCCCACCGCTAACCTGGGATCATGGACCGTCCCTACACCATCCTGAGCTGCGCGATGTCGGTCGACGGCCGCATCGACGACACCGGACCCGAACGGCTCCGTCTGTCCAACGAGGCCGATTTCGCCGAGATCGACGAACTGCGCGCCGGCTGCGACGCGATCCTGGTCGGAGTGGGCACCCTCAGAGCGGACGACCCGCGACTTCTGGTGCGCTCACAGGCGTTGCGCGAGCGCCGGCGCGCACAGGGGCGCACCGAGCACCTCCTCAAGGCCGTGCTCACCCGTGGCGGCGAGGTGGACCCGCGGGCGCGCCTCTTCGCCACCGGCGACGCCGGCGCGGTGGTGTACACCGGGGGAGCAGGCGTGGCCACCGCCACCCGCCTGCTGGCCGGTCGGCCCGCGACCGACCCGCCCGCGGACGTGGTCGACGCCGGTGACCCTCCCCGGGTGGACGCGATCCTCGCCGACCTCGCCGACCGCGGTGTCACCCGTCTGCTGGTCGAGGGGGGCGGCCACATCCACACCCTCTTCCTCACCTCCGGCCTGGTCGACGAGCTGAGGCTGGCCGTCGCACCGTTCTTCGTCGGAGAACCGGACGCCCCGAGCTTCGTCCACCCGGCCGCCTACCCCTACACCCCCCAGGCGCCCATGCGTCTGGTCGAGGCACGCGCCCTGGGCGAGATCGCGGTCCTGCGCTACCGCCTCGACCGGGGAGAGGACCGATGAGCACGGTGCCCGGCGACCGCGGTCCGGCGCCCGCCCCGGGGGACGCCGACACCCACTGGCTGGAACGCGCGGTCGCACTCTCCCGGTCCAGCCCGCGTTCGACCACCGCGTTCGCCGTGGGCGCCGTGGTCGTCTCCGCGGAAGGCCTGGTCCTCGGCGAGGGCCACTCGCGCCGCGACGACCCCCACGACCACGCCGAGGAGGTCGCCCTGCGCGACCTCGACCTCACCGATCCCCGGCTGACCGGAGCCACGATCTACAGCTCCCTGGAACCCTGCAGCGCCCGCGCCTCCCGGCCGCGTTCGTGCAGCGCCCTGATCCTGCTGACCCCGATCCCGCGGGTGGTGCTCGCCTGGCGGGAACCCGACGTGTTCGTTGACTGTGACGGGGCCGAGCGCCTGGCCGCGGCCGGACGCACCGTGGTGGAACGCCCCGACCTCGCAGCGCAGGTGCGGGAGGTCAACGCCCACCTGCTCGGAGGGGCTCCCCGGTCCACCTGACCCGGCGCCCACCCAGGACCGCGCGGCCCACGGGTCCCGCGCCGTCGTCGACGGCGCGGGACGCCCACCGCGTCCTTCCCCCTACATCCGGTTCACGTCGGTGACGTGGACGACCGCCCGGCCCTCAGCGTCGGAGGCGGCCAGGTCGACCTCGGCGCTGATGCCCCAGTCGTGGTCCTCCTCCGGGTCGGCGAGGATCTGCCGGACCCGCCACACGTCCTTCTCCTCCTCGATGAGGAGCATCTTCGGGCCGCGCGCGTCCGGTCCGATACCGATCTCGTCGTGCTCGGCGAAGTACGCCTCGACGGCCTCGGCCCACTCCTCGCCGTCCCACTCGTCGTCCTCGGACAGTTTGCCCAGGTCGCCGTAGCGGCGGCGGGCGGCCAACTCCACCCGGCGGAACATCTCGTTGCGTACCAGGACCCGGAAGGCGCGGGGGTTGGCGGTGACCGGTCGGATCCGCTCCTCGGTCGGCTCCTCGCCCTCGGCCTCCTCCTCGGGGTTGGTGAGCTTCTCCCACTCGTCCAGGAGACTGGAGTCGACCTGACGGACCAGCTCGCCCAACCACTCGATGAGGTCGCGCAGCTCCTCGGTCTTGGCGTCGTCGGGCACCGTCTGGTTGAGCGCCTTGTAGGCGCCGGCCAGGTAGCGCAGGACCAGACCCTCGGAGCGGGCGAGATCGTAGTGGCCCACGTACTCGGTGAAGGTCATCGCCCGCTCGTACATGTCGCGGGCGACCGTCTTGGGACGCAGCGGGTGGTCCCCGACCCAGGGGTGGCCGCGCCGGTACACCTCGTAGGCGTGGTCGAGGAGTTCCTCCAACGGCTTGGGGTAGTCCACCTCCTCCAACCGCTCCATGCGCTCGTCGTACTCGATGCCGTCCATCTTCATCTGCTGGACGGCCTCGCCACGGGCCTTGTTGAGCTGGGCGCCGAGGATCTGCCGGGGGTCGTCCAGGGTGGACTCCACGACGCTGAGCACGTCGAGCGGATAGGAGGGCGACTCCACGTCGAGCAGGTCCAACGCCGCCAGCGCGAACGTCGACAGCGGCTGGTTCAGCGCGAAGTCGGCCTGCAGGTCCACGGTGAGCCGGGCGGTGCGACCCTGCTCGTCGGGCTCGGGCAACGTCTCCACGATGCCGCCGTCCAACAGGGAGCGGTAGATCGCGATGGACTCGTGGATGTGCCGACGCTGGGTCTTACGATCGTCGTGGTTCTCGGTGAGCAGGTGCTTCATCGCGGTGAAGCAGTTGCCGGGCCGGGCGATGATGCTCAGCAGCATGGCGTTGCTGACCCGGAACCGCGAGGTCAGCGGCTCCGGATCGGCCTCGATGAGTTTGCGGAAGGTCGCCTCGTCCCAGGACACGAACCCGTCCGGCGCCTTCTTGCGCACCACCTTGCGGCGCTTCTTGCTGTCGTCACCGGCCTTGGCGAGGGCCTTCTCGTTCTCGATGACGTGTTCGGGGGCCTGGGCGACCACGTTGCCGACGGTGTCGAACCCGGCCCGGCCGGCGCGCCCGGCGATCTGGTGGAACTCCCGGGCCCGCAAACGGCGCACCCGGACCCCGTCGTACTTGCTCAGCGCGGTGAACAACACGGTGCGAATGGGCACGTTCACGCCCACCCCCAGGGTGTCCGTGCCGCAGATGACCTTGAGCAGACCCGCCTGGGCCAGCCGTTCCACCAGGCGTCGGTACTTGGGCAACATCCCGGCGTGGTGCACACCGATGCCGTGCCGCACGTACCGCGACAGGTTGCGGCCGAACTTGGTGGTGAAGCGGAAGGCGCCGATCTCGTCGGCGATCCTCGCCTTCTCCTCCTTGGTGCACATGTTGATACTGGTCAACGACTGCGCGCGCTCCACGGCCTGCGCCTGGGTGAAGTGCACGATGTACACGGGGGCGTTGCCGTCGCCGAGGAGTTCCTCCAGGGTCTCGTGCAACGGGGTGTACCGGAAGTCGTAGTACAGGGGGACCGGGCGCTCTGCGGAGGAGACCACGGCGGTCGACCGTCCGGTGCGCTTCTCCAGGTCCTCCTCGAAACGACTGACGTCGCCGAGCGTGGCCGACATCAGCAGGAACCGGGCCTGAGGCATCTCCAACAACGGCACCTGCCACGCCCACCCGCGGTCGGGCTCGGCGTAGAAGTGGAACTCGTCCATGATGACGGTGTTGATGTCGGCGTCCCCGCCCTCGGCCAGGGCGATCTGCGCCAGGACCTCGGCCGTGCAGCACACGATGGGCGCGTCGGCGTTGACGGAGGCGTCACCGGTCATCATGCCGACGTTCTCGGTGCCGAAGATCTTGCACAGGTCGAAGAACTTCTCCGAGACCAGCGCCTTGATGGGCGCGGTGTAGAACGCGCACTCGTTCCGGGCCAGCGCGGCGAACAGGGCACCGGTGGCGACCAGACTCTTGCCGGAGCCGGTGGGGGTGTTGAGGATGACGTTCGACCCGGAGACGACCTCGATCAGCGCCTCCTCCTGATGGGGATAGAGGGTGAGGCCCCGCTCCTCGGCCCACGAGGCGAACGCCTCGAACAGGGAATCGGGTTCTGGTTCGGCCGGAAGCACATCGATGAGACTCACGGTCTCTATACTGCCCGTTCTCACACCCCCCTCGGGACGTGCCGAGGTGTTCGTCCCCTCACCGGGGCCGTGCACACGGACGGGCACGCCCCCGCGAGGGCGTGCCCGTGGCCGTCGTGCGCTCGGGTCCTACTTGACCAGGCCGAGCTCGCGGACGGTGTCGCGCTCCTCGACGAGCTCCTGGACGGAGGCGTCGATGCGGGTGCGGGAGAACGCGTCGATCTCCAGGCCCTGGACGATCTCCCACGCGCCGTTGCGGGACACGACCGGGAAGGACGAGATGAGGCCCTCGGGCACACCGTAGGAACCGTCGGAGGGGATGGCCGCGGAGGTCCAGTCGCCCTCGGGGGTGCCGTTCACCCAGTCGTGGACGTGGTCGATCGCGGCGTTGGCGGCGGAGGCGGCGGAGGACGCGCCCCGCGCCTCGATGATCGCGGCGCCGCGCTTGGCGACGGTCGGGATGAAGTCGTTCTCCAGCCAGGCCTGGTCGTTCACGGCCTGGGCGGCGTTGGCGCCACCGACCTCGGCGTTGAACAGGTCCGGGTACTGGGTGGCGGAGTGGTTGCCCCAAATGGTCAGCTTCTTGATGTCGTTGATCGACACGTCGAGTTTCTTGGCGAGCTGGGTGAGCGCGCGGTTGTGGTCGAGACGGGTCATCGCGGTGAAGCGCTCGGCCGGGACGTCCGGGGCGTGGCTCTGCGCGATGAGCGCGTTGGTGTTGGCCGGGTTGCCGACCACCAGGACGCGGATGTCGTCGGCGGCGCCGGCGTTGATCGCCTCGCCCTGGGGCTTGAAGATGCCGCCGTTGGCCTGGAGGAGGTCACCGCGCTCCATGCCCTTGCCGCGGGGGCGGGCGCCGACCAGCAGGCCGACGTTGGTGCCCTGGAAGGCCTGGGTGGCGTCGTCGAAGATGTCGATGCCCTGGAGCAGCGGGAAGGCGCAGTCGTCGAGCTCCATCGCCGTACCCTCGGCGGCCTTCACGGCCTGCGGGATCTCCAGCAGGCGCAGCTTCACCGGGGTGTCGGCGCCGAGGAGCTGGCCGGAGGCGATCCGGAACAGCAGGGCGTAGCCGATCTGGCCGGCGGCGCCGGTGACGGTGACGTTGACGGGTGCTTTGGACATGGCGTGAACTCTCCTGACGACGATGTGCGACCCGCGATGTTACCAACGGGTTCGTGGCGGCTCCGGTGCCGGGCCCAGGGGTTATGGCCAGGCGCGCGCCGCACCTGCCCACCCTAGACCGAGCGCTGTCCGCGCCGGCGGGCAAGGTCGGGTCAGCGAGCGCGCGGCGTGGTGGACGGGGGCGGGCAACCCCTACGGTGCAGTGGATTCGAGCGCGGAAACGGCGGACACACCCTGTTAGGATGACGTTTGCCAACGGCGAAGGGCCGGTAGCTCAGTCGGTTAGAGCAGGGGACTCATAATCCCTGGGTCGCGGGTTCGAGTCCTGCCCGGCCTACCCCTCCCCAACGCACAAAAAGCGCCGCCGACCTGCGGATACAGGCCAGCGGCGCTCCCGTTCGCCACCGTCCAGACACCGGGCGTAAATCCGAAGTAGGACATCAAGGCCGTGTCCGGCCCATTCCGCCACTTGCGGTGGATTCACCCCCTGATTCAGCCAGGTGGACACACACGCGCTCCGCAGGTCATACGGGCGCCGCGCGAGGAGTCCCTCGAACTGTTCCGCCGTGAGCGCCATACGACGCGCCTTTCTCCACGCCTTCGAGTAGGTACTCGTCGCGAGTTGGCGACCACGCTCCCCGAAGAACACGAGGTTGTCGGGGCCCCTTTCCTCGCGCCGGCCGTGCTCCCACAGGATGAGGCTCAGCTTGGGGGCGCAGGGGACCGGCCTGGACTCACCCTCTGCCTGTCCCTTCGGTGGCCTCCGATCCCTCTGGCCACCGCTGTCGGTCCACAGACCTCCCACGTCCGGGGCGACCTCACGCACGGTGATCTCGCCCCAGGCGTCCGCGGGTGCCACCCATGACCGACTCTCCGCATCCCACTCGAACCTGGGCAGGGCCACGTCCGTCCAGCGAAGGTTGACGGCCTCTTCCGGCCGCAGCCCGGCGAAGTACATCACCGCGAAGAATGGACGTAGGAGGTGGCCACTACGTCCCTGTTCGGCCACAGCATCGAGCAGGAGACGAGCCTGCGCGGGGTTGGGCACGGACCGTTTGTCCACCACGTTGCTGATCTTCGGTGGCGACCATTTGATCGCACCCGCCGGATTCCTGTGGAAACTCACCGGATTGGCGGGCAGATGCCGCTGTTCCACCGCGAAGTCGAGACAGTGCGACAGGATGCGCTTGCCTTTGGTCGCGGCCTTCGCTCCCAGGCTCCCGCCACCGTTCTCCGGCAACCTGCTGGTGACCCTCGTCAGGGTCAAGCGAGCCAGTACCGGATCCTCCAGCCGCCGCACCGGAAGCGTGTGTCGTGCCAGCCACACCAACGCGTGCTCGATCTCGGGAGGCCGTTCACGACCACGGTGCGCCTTGTTGAAGGCCCAGTTCCGCAGAGCCTCCCGCAAGATGCCTTCGTCCGGGCGACCGGGTGCCTCCTGGTCGATCATCGCGATGCTGGCCTTCGCCAGGTACTTGGCCCGATCGAGCCGGTGCCCCGCGGATGCGGAGCCCCAGTGCGCATCCACGTAGTCGCGTGCGAAGTCGAACCACGAGACCTCTGCCTCCTCGACCTTGGCCCAGGAGCAGGGCCGGCCCGTGGTGAAGCTGAAGGCCTCCCCACGGTTGGTCGCGGCCACGAGCTCGGAGCGGAAGGAGTCGGCCATCGCCGCCGTGCTGTGTGCTTCACGGAACCTCTTGTCACCCACCCGCCAACGCACAGTGTGGGTGGTCTTCCGCTTGCCCCGGTAGACCTCGAACTTCTTCCAGATCCGTACCTCGTACGTCGAATCGTCCATCAGGAGGCGTCCTCCAGCGAGGCCATGAACCTCTCCGCCTCGCTGAGACGGATGCGTAGCCGGCCACTCGGCAGCTTCGCGCACTTCGGTCCGCGGCCCTTGGCCCGCCAGTCCGCGAAGGTAGACCGCGCGATGCCGATGTCTTCGCAGAACTCGTCGACGGTCAGCCAGTTCCGAGACCGTGGTGCCGGGATGCTGAGGGTCTTGGTGCTCATACGGGGGTGACCTCCAGGTAGACGCGAACGTGGCCGGCGTTGTGGCGGCTCGGGTAGGGCTTCGAGGGGGAGGCGGAAGTCAGTGCGGTGGTGATTGCCTCGACCACCTTTTCCACGACGTCGGGTGGTCCGATCACGCGAACCCTGGCCAGGTCTAGGCGGTGCTTGCTGGACTCGGTCATGCTGGTGGTGCCTCCTTTTGATGAGGTGCGGCCCCGGCGGGTGCTTGGCGGTACGAGCCGGGGCCGCTTCGTGTGTGCGGTCAGGTGCGGTGGCTGTGTGCGCAGCCGGTGCACGTCGTCGGGTGCGTGGTGGCTTCGGAGCGTCGGAATGTGGTTGCGCAGGAGGTGCAGGTGCCGGCCTCGATGGGTGGGGCACTTTCAGAGAGTTGGGGGAAGACAGCCTCCGCAGGCTCCGTAGGCTCCAGAGCCGCCGTTGAGCTGGTGTTTCGTGCAGAGTCTGTCGCGGAGGCTGCGGAGTCTGTGTCGGTAGCCTCCGCTCCATTCGTGTCGGGCTGTTGGCCCCAGGGGAGGGTGTTCTGGCTGTTCACCGGTGTGGTGGTGGCCGATTCGGTCTGTGGAGGCTGGATGGTGGCCTGCACGGTGATGGCGTGGGCGGTGAAGGTGTAGAGCTGGCGGCGGTGTCGGTCCTTGGACCGGCCGGCCTCTTCGACGGTGATGCCGATACTGCGCAGCACCGGGGCGTCGCGTTTGAGCTGACCGGAGGCGCGGGTGGCGTCCACCGGCCATGAGCGGGGGCGTACTTCGGGTGCCGGGATCAGGCCCAGGAGTTGGCTGATCGACCCGGTCCACGAGCCGCGTTGGTCGATGAAGTCGGCGACCGCGGAGGTGAATGGTTTGGCGTCCAACAGGTCTGCGCTGCTGATCTCGGAGGCGGCACGGTAGGCGTGCAGGGTCTCCCAGCCCATGATCCGGTCCAGGGCGCCGAGGATGCGGGCGAAGTCCGCCATCCGCGGTAGTTCGGTCAGGTGGGTGGTGGGCAACTCACCCAGCACCTGGCACAGCAGGTCCAAAAGCGCAGCGCGGATCGCGGGGGCCGCCCGGTCGAAGCTGGCCTTGACCTCGGCGTCGGTGCGGCGCTGGTCTCCTTTGATCGGCAGGAACTCCGCGGTCAGCATCCGCTCGGACAAGTCCGAGGCCAAAGAACCGGTGTCGATCGAGGTGAGCGCGATGAGCCGGCGGAACGACAGGACGGACACGTCGTCGTCGGAGTACAGGGCCCGGTCGACCAGGCCGTCGCCGGTGACGGCCTTGCACAGGGTGTCCGACAGCCACATCGGGATCGTGGAGACGTTGTCCAGGCATACGGCCCAGGAGGCGGAGGCCACGGTCGCCCAGGTCTTGATGTCCTTGGGCAGGGAGCGCAGCGGAGCCGGGGAGGGGTCAATGAGATTGATGAGCATGGCCAATGCCGTCGACTTCCCGGTGCCCTGTTCCCCCTTGGCGGCCAGGATGGGGTGGGGGATGTCGGGCAGCATGGCCGCGACCAGCCAGCCCACGACCAGCCGGAAGGCGGGTTCGTCGACGTTGAGCAGCCCTCGCAGCGCGGCCAGACCCCGGTCGGTGTTGCCGGCCGGCCCGGGGTCGGGCATGGGACTGGTCAGGCGAGTGCGCCGGAACAGGACCGGAGATTGGTCGGTGACGTGCCAGCCGCGGGGGCCGGCCACGACGCATCGACCGTCGGGGGTGCCCAGGTCGATGATGACCTGTTCTCCGGTCTCGGTGCGGTGCGTGGCCAGGCGTAGGTTGATGTCCTGGGGGCTTTGATCCATGGCGCGTCCTTCCAGTACCGAGATCGCGTCGGTGAGCGCGCTCTGGCTCGGTACGGAGTGGTGTTCGGCGTAGTACTGGCGGGCCAGCTGCGCTCGTAGTCCGTCTTTGCGCAGGAGCGGGAACGCGACCCGGGGTCCTCCACGACTCACCGCGTAGGAGCGGCCATCCGCGCCGGCGACCACGTCGACTCGGCGGTCGGCCATCTCGATGAGGAGTGTGGCCTGGGAGGGCTTCTTCTCGTCGCTGTTCCCGCTCATCTAGGCGGCCGTCCTTCCTGGTCGTGGTGTGGTGCGTCGGGGTTCGCGCAGGCCTTTGTTCAGGCCGGAGCGGATGGTGGTCTGGAGCTCGCGGGAGCTGTTGGGGTCGCCCGCGGTGTTGGCCTCCAGGGCGGCGTTGTGCAGCGCGGAGGCGATCCAGCCGGTCTCCAGGAGCCCTTCGCGGGCGAGTTGACCCAACGAGGCTGCGGCGATGTAGAGGTTCTCGTTGCGGGTGCCGGGTTGGGCGCCTCGAACCCTGGCTAGCTCCCCGGTCACTGCGGCCCGCACGTAGGCGACGCGGCGTCGGTCGTCGGTGGTGATCGCGGAGAGCACG
>NZ_QOCZ01000198.1 GCF_018207095.1 Nocardiopsis sp. MG754419
GACCGGGAGGGACGACCGGCGCCCGTCGTCCCTCCCGGTCCGGGTGTCACGACACGTCGGCGACCTACAGATCGATGCCGACGATGTCCTCGGGGCGCACCGGCGCGTGGGTGAGCGGACGCTTGGTCGCGTCGCGCACCGCCGCCACCACCGCCGGGGTGGAGGACAACGTGGGCGGCTCACCGGCCCCGCGCAGGCCGTAGGGCGCGTGCGGGTCGGGGCGTTCCAGGACGTCGATGCGCATCGGCGGGGTGTCCAGGATGGTCGGGATGAGGTAGTCGGTGAAGGACGGGTTGCGGATCACGCTGTCCTCGACCTGGATCTCCTCCATGAGCGCCAACCCCAGCCCCTGGGTGGAGGCGCCCTGGATCTGACCGGCCAACTGCTGGGGGTGCAGGATCCGGCCCACGTCCTGGACCGCGTCCAGGGACACGACCTTGACCAGTCCCAGTTCCACGTCCACGTCCACCACGGCGCGGTGCACGCACATCCCGAACTGGGTGTGGGAGTCGCCCTGCCCCAGTTCGGGGTCGATCATCTCGGTGGGCCGGTGATGGTACTCGCGGGTGTGCTCCACCACGGTGCCGCCCCGCGCCGACTCGCCCAGCACATCGGTCAGCGACGCCAGGACGTCCCCGGTCACGGAGACGATCTTGCCGCCGTCCAGGGCCAGCCCGGTGTCCTCGACCCCGTCGGGCACCAGGTCCTGCGCGCGGGCCAGCGCGAACACCTCGGCCCGCACCGACGCGCAGGCCGTGCGCACCGCGCCACCGGTCATGTACGACTGTCGCGAGGCCGACGAGGAGCCGGCCGAACCCACCTGGGTGTCGGAGGGGGCGATGACCACCTTCTCCACACCCAACTCGGTGCGGGCGATCTGCCCCTTGACCGTCACCAGCCCCTGGCCGACCTCGGCCGCCGCCGTGTGCACCAGCACCACCGGCTCGCCGTTGACCACCTCCAGGCGGACCCGGGCGGTGGAGTAGTCGTCGAACCCCTCGGAGAAGCACAGGTTCTTGAGCCCGACCCCGTACCCCACACCGCGCACCACACCCTCGCCGCGTGTGGTCCCCGCGACGCCTCCGGGCAGGGTGCGCTGGTCGGCCGGGTCCTCCAGTTCGGTGCGCTCGACCGGCATCGGCAGGTCACGGCACCGCTCCAACATCTCCGCCATGGGCAGCGGCATGTCGATCTCCTGGCCGGTGATGATCCGGGATCCCTGCGCCATGGCGTTCTTGATCCGCAGGTCCACCGGGTGCATCCCCAGTTTCTCGGCGAGCCGGTCCATCTGCGACTCGTAACCGAAGCAGGCCTGGACCGCGCCGAACCCGCGCATCGCACCGCACGGCGGGTTGGTGGTGTACACGCCGTAGGCGTCCACCAGAACGTTGGGCACCTCGTAGGGGCCGATGCCCAGGGAGGAGGCCACACCCACCACCGCGGGGGTCGCCGACGCGTACGCGCCGCCGTCCACGATGATCTCCAACGTGGCGTACACCAGCGTCCCGTCCGCCTTGGCGCCGTGCTCGTAGCGCATCGTGGCCGGGTGACGGTGCACGTGCCCGTAGAAGGACTCCTCCCGGTTGTAGACGAACTTGACCGGCTTACCGGTGCGCAGCGCCAACATGCACGCGTGGATCTGCATCGACAGGTCCTCACGCGCCCCGAACGCGCCGCCCACCCCGGCCAGGGTCAGCCGCACCTTCTCCTGGGGCAGCCCCAGGGCCGGGGCGATCTGGCGCTGGTCCACGTGCAGCCACTGAGTGGCCACGAACAGGTCCACCCCGCCGTCCTCGGCCGGGATCGCCATTCCCGACTCCGGTCCCAGGAACGCCTGGTCCTGCATGCCCACCTCGTAGTCGGAGGACACCACGACGTCGGCCTCGGCGCGCAGACGCTCCAGGACCGCGGACCGTTCCTCGCCGACGGCGGACGCGTCCACGAACGCGCCCGTGCGGATGGGCTGGTAGCGCACCCGGTTGCCGCTCTGGTTGTGCTCGGGGTGCTCGGGAAGTTCGCCCCGGGCGTGCACCAGCGGATAGTCGGGGTCCAGGGCCGCGCGCCGGGCATCGCTCACCGGGGCCAACACCTCGTAGTCGACCTTGATGCGCTCCATCGCCCGCCGGGCGGTCTCGGGGTGGTCGGCGGCCACGATCGCCACCGACTCTCCCTTGTAGCGCACCTTGTCGAAGGCCAGCACCGGCTGGTCCTGGTACTCCAGCCCGTAGCGCTTGGCGCCGGGCACGTCCTCGTGGGTGAGCACCGCGTGCACACCGGGCACCTTGAGCGCCTCGGTCACGTCGATGCCGAGGATGTTCGCGTGCGGATGGGGGCTGCGCAGGGTGGCGCCCCACAGCATGTCCTCCATCCACATGTCGGACGAGTACGCGAACTCACCGGTCACCTTCAGCGTGCCGTCCGGTCGGCGCGGGCTCGCGCCCACCCCGTCCTTGGTGGTGCTGGTCAGGTCGGTGACGGTCGGGGTCGTGGCCGCCATCAGCGGTTCACCTCCTGGGTCAGACTCCGGTGCGCGGCACGACCGCGCGCGGCGGCGGTCTCGGCCGACAGGGTGCGCAGCTCGCCGCGGTCGACAACGGTGTTCCCGCCGACCCACAGCCGCTCCAGGGGCGGGTTGGGGCCGAACACCATCGCCACGACCGGGTCGTCGATGACGTCGAATCCGAGCCCGTCCACCCGCCACAGGGCCAGGTCGGCGAGCTTGCCCACCGTCAGCGACCCCAGTTCGTCGGCGCGGCCCAGCACCCGGGCACCGCCCAGAGTGGCCAGCTCCAGGGATCGCCGGGCGGACAGCGCCTGCGGTCCCTTGCGGGCCCGCGCCATCAACAGTGCCTGGTGCATCTCCCCGGACAACGTCGACAGCTCACTGGAGGCAGGGCCGTCCACGCCCAGGCCGACCTTGGCGCCGGCCTCGAGCAGCTCGGTCACCCGGCAGATGCCCGCCCCCAGACGGGCGTTGGACGTGGGGCAGTGGGCCACTCCGGTGCCGGTGGCCGCGATGCGGCCGATCGCCGCGTCCGACAGGTGCACCGCGTGCGCGAACCACACGTCCTCGCCCAACCACCCCAGCTTCTCGGCGTACTCCACGGGGGTGCAGCCGAACTCCGCCAGGCACTGCTCCTCCTCGTCGAGGGTCTCGGCCAGGTGGGTGTGCAGCCGGACCCCCCGGTCCCGCGCCAGCGCCGCGGCCTCGACCATGAGCTCCCGCGAGACGGAGAACGGCGAGCACGGTGCCACGGAGATCCGGGTGAGGGAGTCGAAGGAGGGGTCGTGGTGGGCGTCGATGGCCGCGGCCGTCCCGGTGAGGGCGTCCTCCAGGGTCTCCACGACGTTGTCCGGCGGCAGACCGCCCTGGCTGTGCCCGCGGTCCATCGATCCGCGGGCCAGGTCCAGCCGGATCCCCACCTCGCGGGCGGCCCCCACCTCGGCGGCCACGATGTCGCCGCGCCCGGCCGGGTAGATGTAGTGGTGGTCGGAGGCGGTCGTGCACCCGGACAGGGCCAGGTGCGCCAGCCCCGCGGACGTCGTCCCGGACACCACCCCGGCGTCCAGGCGGTGCCAGATCTCGTAGGATCCCACCAGCCACTCGAAGAGCGTGCCGTCGGCGAACAGACCCTGCGTCGCCCACTGGTACAGGTGGTGGTGGGTGTTGACCAGACCGGGTGTGACCACGCGGCCCCGACCGTCGATCCGTTCGACCTCGCCCGCCACGGCGGGTGCGGGGCCCGCGCCCACGGCGGCGATGCGCCCGTCGCGCACCACGACGTGGCCGTCGGTGTACTCGGGCCCGTCCACGGTCACCACGTGAGCGCCCTCGATCACGATCGCCCCGCTCATGAGCCGCTCCCGGCCTCGGCGCGGCGCCCGGCGGCCAGGTGGACCGCGTCGATGATCTTCTCGTATCCGGTGCAGCGGCACAGGTTGCCGGCGAGCGCCTCACGGATCTCGGCGTCGGCCGGTGCGCCCTTGCCCGCGCCCACGGTGTTCTCCAGCAGGTCGTCGGTCTGCACCAGCAGGCCCGGGGTGCAGAACCCGCACTGGACGGCGCCCGCCTCGACGAACGCCTCCTGCACGTCGCTGAGGGCGCGGTCGCCGCCGACGCCCTCCTTGCGGGCCAGACCCTCGACCGTGCGCACCTCGCGCCCCTCGGCCTGCCCGGCGGCGATCATGCACGAACAGGCGGTGACCCCGTCGAAGTAGACCGTGCACGACCCGCACTCGCCCTGCTCACAGGCGTTCTTGCTGCCGGGCAGACCCAGACGCTCGCGCAGCACGTACAACAGGCTCTCGCCCGGCCAGACGTCGTCGGCGGTGACGTTCTCACCGTTGACCTTGAAACTCACGCGCATCGCGCGGACCCCTTCCGGTAGTCGGTGACGGACCAGCTCAGCGCACGGCGCGCCATGACCGACAACGCGTGCTTGCGGTACTCGGCGCTGCCGCGCTGGTCGTCGATGGGACGGGCGGCGGCGGCCACCAGGTCGCCGAAACGGCGCACCACCGGCTCGGCGAGCGGGCGACCGTCCTCCCAGTCGAACTCGGCCTCCAGGAACTCCTCGGCGGCCTCGGCGCGCAGAGGAGTCGGTCCGGCGGAGCCCACACCCGTGCCCACCTTCCGGTTCCGGGTGTCCAACGCCAGGGAGAAGGAGGTCACGGCGATCACCATGGCGTTGCGGGTGCCGATCTTGGCGAACTGCTGCGGGCCGGTGGGCTCGGGCAGCAGGATCGCGGTGATCAGCTCGTCCTCACGCAGGGCGGTCGTGCGCAACGACAGATAGAAGTCGCGCGCCCGCACCCTGCGCGTGCCGCGCACCGAGGCCAGCTCGATCTCGGCGTCGGTGGCCAGCAGGGGCGGGTGCGACTCCCCGGCGGGGGAGGCCCCGCCCAGGTTGCCGCCGACCGTGCCCCGGTTGCGGATCTGTGGCGAGGCCACCGAGCGCGAGGCCTTGGCCAGCGCCGGGGCGGACCCCGCCAGGTGCTCGATGATCGTGGTGTAGGGGACCCCGGCGCCCAGGCGGGTGTGGTCGCCGTCCGCACCCCACTCGGTCAGCTCCGGGACCCGCGTCAGGTCGATGAGCGCCGAGGGGCGGCGCTTGTCGAAGTTCAGCTCCACCATCACGTCGGTGCCGCCCATGATGGGCACACCGTCGGGATGGGCGCTCCTGGCCTCTAGGGCCTCCACCAGTGTGGAGGGCCTCAGGAATTCCATGCTCGTCCTCGTCCTGCGCTGTGGTCCGGCCGCGTCCTGATCGACGCGCACCCCCGTCGAAACCGGTGATCCCGGTGAAGAGCGGGCGATCCTGTGAAGTACACCACTGCACCTTCCGCCCCTACCAGGCGGTGATGACATGAAGTGCCCGGGGAACGAACGGTGACGGTTGGTCGTTTCCTCCAAATGGCGTTGGTGAGAATATCGAGGTGGTCCACCACCGGTGCCCGACGCTCGCATCGTGGGACACACTGTGTCGTGACCCGCCGTCCTCACGGCGGGGACACGCCCACCCCGACTCCGAAGGAAGTCCATGCGGATCAGTGACCTGCTCGACGTCAAGAGACTGCACCTGCGGTTCCTGACGGGGGCGGAGCACGCCCATCGCGACATCCGATGGGCCTACACCACTGACCTGCTCGAACCCGCCCGCTATCTCCGCGGCGGCGAACTGGTGCTCACCGGCATGATGTGGCGCACCCGTCCCGAGGACTCCGCGACCTTCGTGGCCTCGATCCTCGACGCCGGGGCCGTGGCCGTGGGCGCGGGCACCGCTCTGGGCGCGATCCCCGACGACCTCGTCGCCGCCTGTCGCGAGCACGACATCCCACTCGTGGAGATCCCCGCGGAGACCTCCTTCGGCGCGGTCACCGAGGAGGTCCTGCGCTCCCTCACCCAGCGTCGCTTCACCACCATCGCCGAGACCCGCGACCGTCACCGTCGCCTCATGGCCGAGGTCGCCTCCGGTGCCGACTTCCCCCGCACCTTCGCCTCGGCCGCCACCCAGGCCGGGCTGCAGGCCTGGATCCTCTCCTCCACCGGCCGGCCCATCGCCGCCCACGACGAACCCCTGCCGCCCGAGGAACGCGCACACCTCGCCGCCAAGGCCCTGACCTGGTCCTCGTTCCCGCACACCACGCGTGTTCCCGACGGTCGCGACGGCGGGCGCGTGGTCACCGTGCTGCCGGTCCGGGCCAAGGACTCCCACCCGCTGGCCGGGTGGTCGATGGTCGTCGCCGGTGACCACGCCACCTGGGGCGAGGAGGTGCACGAGACCGTCGCCGAACTCGTCTCGATCGGTGTCCTGGCCCGCAGTCGCGAGGAGGAACGCGCCCTGACCACCGCGCGTCACCTGGAGGGGCTGCCGCGCCTGCTCGCCGCCCAGCGCTTCGACGAGGTCGCCGCGCTGCTCCACGGCACCGGGGACGGAGCAGCCTCCGACGACCGCGCCCACGTGGTGGTCAGCGCCATGATGCTGCCCGAACCCCGGGTGCCCGACCTGGCCAGGCGCGTGGTCACCGAGCTGGTCGCCGACCACCCCGGCGCCGTGGTCACCGGCGACAACGACGCCCTGGCGGTGCTTCCCATCGAAGGGGCCGACCACCGGGTCCGCGCCCGGGGCGAGGCACTGCGCGCCGACCTGGTCCACCGAGCCCGCGTGCTGGAGACCGGACTGCTCGACTACCGGTTGGCCATCGGGCTGAGCTCGGCCACCCGCGGTGTGTCCGAACTGCGTGGAGCCGCCGTCGAGGCCCGCCACGCCCGACGCCTGGCCGAACTCCGGGGTGGCCGCTCCCGTGTCATCGCCGGCGCCGAGATCGACTCCCACGAACTCCTGCTCGCCTCGGTCCCCGAGGAGGTGCAGACCTCCTACCGGGAGAGGCTTCTGGGGCCGCTCATCGCCTACGATCGCGATCACCGTTCGGAGCTGGTGGAGACCCTGGAGCGGTTCCTGGCCCACTCCGGATCCTGGCAGCGTTGCGCCGCCGCCATGCACGTCCACGTCAACACCCTGCGCTACCGCATCGGCCGTGTGGAGGAGCTCACCGGCCGGGACCTGAGCAGCCTCGAACACCGCGTCGACCTGTTCCTGGCGCTCAAACTGCGGGACTGACCGTCTCCTGTCGGTGTCGACCGCTAGGGTCCGGTGCATGAGCACCGACCCTCTCGCCACCGCCGAGATCACCGACGCCGACCTGTCCGACCTCGACCTGCGCGAGGCGCTGGCGCACGACCTCGGTGCGCCGCGCGTCCTGACCCGCTGCGACCTGAGCGGCTCCGACCTGCGCGACGCCTCCCTGGTGGACGCCCGCCTGGTGGACTGTCGCCTGGACGGGGCGCGCCTGGACCGGGCGGTGCTGGAGGGCGCGGTCATGACGGGCGGCAGCGCCTCGGGCGCCTCCCTCACCCACATCGAGGCCACCGACGCCCGGTTCGAGCGGGTGGACCTGGCCAACACCCGCTGGCAGGGCGCCCTGCTCACCGACACCGCCTTCCACGGATGCCGGATGACCGGTGCCGACCTCACGTCGTTGCGCGGGGTCGGCTACACCCTCGCCCAGTGCAACCTGATGCTGGCCCGTTGCAAGGGCCTGGTGCTGCGAGGCCGGACCCTGGAGGGGCTGCGCCTGGACGAGGCCGACCTGTCCGCGGCGGACCTGCGCGAGACGGTGTGGGTGGAGTCGCGGCTGCGCGGGGCTCACCTGGTGGGTGCGAAGTTCGCCGGCGCCGACCTGCGCGGCGCCGACCTGGGGGCGGTACCGCTGGACCAGGCCGGTCACCTGCGCGGAGCCACCCTGGGCCCGGGACAGGCCGGGATGATCCTGGCCTCGATCGGCATCACCGTCGTCGACTGACCGCGCCCCGCCGTGCGGGAACGCCAGAGCACGGGCCACGGGTCGGTGCGGGCGCCCCGCACCGACCCGTGGAGTCTTCCGCCCGAACGGCCGCGGTCCCGGGTCAGTGGTCCCAGACCCCGGAGGCGGCGGCCTCCGCGGCGAACGCGTCGAACCCGCGTGACTCCCGGCCCAGCGCCTCGTGGACTCCGGGGGAGAGGTGGGCGTCCTTGCCCCGGGAGATGGGCGACAGTGCCAGGGCCAGTCCCCGTGCCGCCTCAGCGTCCTCGCCTGCGGCGACGCGTTCGGCCACGAACTCCTCGACCGTGACGGGTGTGTAGGCGACCTCGCGCCCCAGAGCGCGTGAGACCTTCCCCGCGACGTCGTCCAGGGTCAGGGCGCGGGGTCCGCTGAGTTCGTAGGTGCGTCCGTGGTGGCCCGGTTCGGTGAGCGCGGCCACCGCCACCGCGGCGATGTCGCCGGCCCGTTCACCGACCAGGTGTGTGGGCACGAAGTCCGCGTCCGCGGTGATGGCCTGCGGGAAGTAGTCGGGGTCGTCGACCCCGCGGCCGGACAACAGAACGACGCGTTCCACACCCTGCGCCGCCGCCCGCTCGACGAACGCAGGGGTGAGGGGTTCGGGATCGAACTGGACCACGTAGGCCGCCCGGACCCCGGCCAGAACCGGATCCCAGGTGGTCGGGTCCTGCCAGTCGAAGTTCCACTCCGATGTGCGGGAGGCGGCCCGGACCGGACGGCCGTCCGCGCGCAGCCACCGGACCACTCGGCTCCCGGTCATGCCGGTGGCTCCGAGCACCAGGATCGGCCGCGCTCCGCCGTCGCCGCCGGTGTCGTCGTGTGCGCTCATGCGTCGCTCTCCTCGCCTCGTGGCGTCGGTCGGGTCGGGCGGCCCCGGGCCCCGGGGTCAGGCGGCGCGCCACGGCGGGCGCGAGAAGGCGTGCGCGACGTGTTCGCCGAAGTCGCGTGGGTCGCGTCCGAGCGCCTCGCGCACCCCGGGAGCCGTGGGCGCCTCCAGGCTCTTGGCGATGGGGGAGAACCCCATGGCCATGGCCTGTGCCTCCCCCCGCGCCCAACCGGACGCGACGAGTCCGTCGATGTAGTCCTTCGGCGCGATCGCCTCGTAACGTACGGGGCGCCCCAGTGCGGTGGAGATCTCGGCGACCGCCTCGTCCAGGGTCAGGGCGCGGGGTCCGCTGAGTTCGTAGGTGCGTCCGTGGTGGCCCGGTTCGGTGAGCGCGGCCACCGCCACCGCGGCGATGTCGCCG
>NZ_QOCZ01000199.1 GCF_018207095.1 Nocardiopsis sp. MG754419
CACACGCCCGGGGCCCGTCGGGCCTGTTCACCGGGCGACCGGCTCAGGCGGCGAGCGTGAGGCCGAAGGCGCACGGCTCCCTCGCCGCTCAGGTTCGAAAACCCAGTAAATCAGGCGACATGGCGCTCTGGTGTCACATGATTCGACGACGACCACCGGGCCACCGGGTCGACCCGCAGCTGAGAACGCGGATCAGCGGAACCGAGAACACCGCCCATCGTTCTGCGCCGCGGGACCGCCGGAACGGCCCCGTTCGGGCACCGGCGGGGACCCCTGTGGGACCGCCCGGCGATCCTCCGTGGTCAGATGCGGATCACGATCTTTCCGCGTGTGCGTCCCCGTTCCGCGCGTGCGTGGGCCTCCGCGATCCGCTCCAGTGGGTAGGTCCGCTCGATGCGCGGGGTGTAGCGGCCCTGGCGGCCGAGTTCCGCCGCCGCGTCGAGGAGGGCGGGATCGTTGACGGCGTTGACCAGATGCGTGCCCAGACGCCGCGCGTTGGCGTGGTCGGCGATCGTCGACACGCGTGTCGGAGCGCCCGTGATGGCGACGAGGTCGTCCAGGGAACCGGAGGCCGCGGTGTCGAACGCGCAGTCGACGCCCTGGGGTGCGAGGGCCGCGACGCGCCGGGCGAGACCGCTGCCATAGGTGGTGGGAATCGCTCCGAGTTCGGCCAGGAACGCGTGGTCGTGTTCGCCGGCCGTCCCGATCACGGTGGCACCGTGGGCGAGGGCGATCTCGGCCGCGGCACTGCCCACGCCCCCGGCCGCGCCCTCGATGAGGAGTGTGCGTCCGGGGAGAGGGCCCAACACCTTCAGCCCGCCCAACGCGGTCACCGACGCCAACCCGGCGCCGGCGGATTCCTCGTCGCTCCAGGTGGCGGGCGCCTGGGCCCGGGCGGACAGCAGGGCCAGTTCCGCCGTCGCACCGGTGACGCCTCCCAGGCCGAAGACACGGTCTCCGACGACCGTGTCCTGAACGCCCTCACCGACCTCGTCGACGACGCCGACGGCGTCGCGGCCGGGGATGGCGGGCAGCTCCACGGGGAGGAGTCCGCGCAACGCACCGGCACGGGCCTTCCAGTCGATGGGGTTGACACCGGCGGCCGCGACGCGGATACGGATCTCTCCGGGTCCGGGACCTCGTCGATCACCAGACCCTCGGCACCGCCGTGCTCATGGAAACGGGCTGCACGCATGATGTCCTGCCTTTCCGATACGCACCGAGAACCGATGTGCGCGACGCTCGGTACTCTAGAACCTGACGTTGACGTCAGGTGCACATCGCGAAGGTCGGACGTGAGGTGGATCCGTGCGCATTGGTCAGGTCGCCGAGCTGGCGGGCGTGAGTGTGAGGGCGCTGCGCTACTACGAGGAACAGCACCTGCTGACCGCCGAACGCACCCCCGGCGGTCAGCGGGACTACCCGGCCTCAGCCGTCGGCCGGGTACGGCTCATTCAGCAGCTCTACGCCGCGGGCCTACCGAGCAGAACGGTCCGTGAGGTGCTGCCCTGTGTGGACACGGGCGAGGCGACGCCGGACATGCTGGACCGGCTCATGGCCGAACGCTCGCTCGTGGATCGGCGGATCGCCGACCTGATCGCCGCACGCGACCAGCTCGACGAGGTCATCGGTATCGCGACCAACGCGTCCGGGCACACGTGCGAGAGCACCGCTCCCCCGCGGTCGACCGAGACGGTGGATGCCGGGCGCCCGCACGGGCGGTGAGCACGGGCGCCCGCGCGAACCGCTCCCAGTCCGCCGGGCGGGACGGCGGGGCCGTGTGCTTCAGGGCATGAGCCGGGCGTCGCCCCCGGGCCGGGCGCACGACGCCCGGCAGGGAACCTCAGGGACCTCCGGCGGGCAGGCGTGTCGCTCGCCCTCCCACCTGCGATCCCTCCCCGGGTTCTGGGGAGGCGACCTCCGCCGACGCGCGTTCGACGGACCACACCCGGCGCTCCGGCTCTAGGACTCGGCCTCGCCGGTGTCCTCGCCGGTGGAGGCGACCGCGTGGACGACCACATACCCCCCGGGCTGCGGCTCGGGCATTTTCTCGACCAGGCGCACCGCGTCGTCGGAACGCAGGGTCGCCAGCAGGCGCTCGACGTCGTCCTCCTGGCCGCGCAGCCGGAGTTTGACCCTGGACATCGTCTCCTCGATTCCGGAAGTCGAACGTGGAGGGCCGATCGGTGTCCGGGCGGGACCCGCCCGTGTTCTCGACCCGGACACCAACCTACTGAAGAGATCGGGACATGGGGCGCTTCCCCATGAGACCTTCCTCCCTCCCCTGTTCATCCCTGCGCGTGACGGACCGATCCGGGGACCGGACCCGTGGACTCGCGCCAGATGATCCTGTTGAGCGGCCGTTCGGTGAGCTGCGGCGTCGTGTCGCGGACCGCCGCGACCAGACGCCGCATGGCGTTCTCCCCCAGGAGCACGAGGTCGACGTCGACGGTGGTGAGCGAGGGACTGAGGTGGGCGCCCACCGGGTTGTCGTCCCAACCGGTGACGCTGAGGTCTTCGGGAACGCGCCAACCGCGCTCCTTCGCACCTCGGCACACGCCCGCCGCGATGACGTCGCTCCCGGCGATGATCGCGGTGACGCCGCTGTCCTCCGGTAGGGCCCGGATCGCCGCCGACCCGGCCTCGGCGCTCCAGGTCCCCTCGATCACCCCGAAGGACTCCAGGCCCAGTTTGGCGATGGTGTCCTCATAGGTCTTCCTGCGCCCACGCGCCGAAGCGAACCCGAGGTCACCCGTCACGTGCAGGAAGCGCCGGTGGCCCTGGTCCGCGAGGCGTTCGATGAGTTCCACCACGGGCGAGGCGTCGGCCAACTCCCCGATGCCCCGCATCTCGTCGTCATAGTCGGCGGAGACGACCACGGCGGCGTTGTTCATGGGTCCGGCGCCGTCGAGGTCGAGCGGACTCAGCGAGAGGATGCCCTCGACCTGACCCGCGTCGGCCAGTTCGCTCATCCGTTCGGTCCGGGCGCGCGCCCCACCGCCGAGGCTGACCACCTCGACGACGAACCCCTCGGCGTGGGCGGTCTCCACCGCGCCGATGAGCATCCGGGCGGGGCCCAGGGTGCGCAGGCTCGGCAGGACGATCGCCAGGCGCCCCGTGCGACGGGTGCGCATGGAGCGCGCGACGAGGTTGGGGCGGTAGTCGAGCTCCCGCATGGCCGCGTCGATTCTCTCCCTGTTGGACTCCTTGAGGCCCTTGCCCTCGTCGCGGAGGAAGCGGGAGACGGTCTGGTGGGAAACGCCCGCCAGACGGGCGACGTCCATGATCGTGGGACGCCGCCGCGGGTCACGTGTGGTCATGACGCTCCTGTTGCATCGGTGAACTCGGCGTTAAAGGAATCTTGACACGATGTGTGAACGATCACTATTTTAGGTGCCCCCCGCAATAGTGAACGTTCACTATGCACCTGCGACGCTAGGGGCACATGTGTCGGACCTCCCTCCCCGCATCCGTACCGCCGTCGTCGGCGGAGGCGGGATCGCCCGCGGCAGCCATCTCCCCGCCCTCTCCTCGGCCCGCGAGCGCGTCGATGTGGTCGCCATCGTCGACGTCGACCCCGACCGCGCCCATGCCACCGCGGACGAGTGGGACGTCCCCGGTAGGTACACCGACCTCGGCACGATGCTGGCCACCGAATCCCCCGACCTGGTCGTGGTGTGCACACCGCCCGCCGCGCACAAGGAAGCGGTGATCGCGAGCCTGGACGCGGGGGCCTGGGTGTGGTGCGAGAAGCCGCCCGCCCTCTCCCTGGCCGAATACGACGAGATCTGCGCCCACGAGGGAACCGCGAACGGCCCCTACGCGAGCTACGTGTTCCAGCACCGGTTCGGTTCCGGGGCCGAGCGCCTCCGCCACCACTTGGAGGAGGGGGCCCTCGGACGACCGCTCGTGGGCGTGTGCAACACGCTCTGGTACCGCTCCCCCGCCTACTTCGAGGTGCCCTGGAGGGCGAAGTGGGCCACCGAGGGCGGCGGCCCCAGTATGGGCCACGGGATCCACCAGATGGACCTCATGCTCTCGCTGCTCGGCGACTGGTCCGAGGTGACCGCCCGCATGTCCACCACGGCGCGTCGGACCGAGACCGAGGACGTCTCGATGGCGATCGTGGAACTGGAGTCGGGCGCGACCGTGTCGATGGTCAACAGCCTGCTGTCCCCGCGGGAGACCAGCTACCTGCGCTTCGACTTCGAACACGCGACGGTCGAGTTGGAGCACCTCCACGGCTACGACAACGGGCACTGGCGCTGGACGCCTGCCGCACACGTGGACGCGCGCCTGTCCGAGGTGTGGCCGCCCCGCGTCGACGAGCCGAGTTCCCACCGGGCGCAACTGTCGGCCCTCCTCGACGCCCACGCGGCGGGGCGCCGACCCCGGGCCGGCGGTGCGGACGGCCGGCGGGCACTCGAACTCATCGCGGGGATGTACGCCTCCGCGCTCTCCGGTGGCACGGTCCGGCGCAGGGACCTGGTCCCGGGCCACCCCTTCCATGAAGCGATGTACGGCGACGACGCGAGCGCCGCCACAGCGATCCTCGAACGAAAGGAGATCGTTCCCGGTGTGTGAGAACCCCACCATCGACCACGGGCCCCGGGCGCGCAGACCGCCGCGCGGCGCCCCGGACACCACCCCACACGACCGCGGCGTTCGTGGGGCCGGCGCGACGCCGGGCCCCTTCCCCTCCGGCGCGAACGGGCTCCCCGCACGGGACGGCGCGACGTTCGGACGCGCCCATCCATCCTCGCCCGGCGGTAGGGCCGGCGCGCGACACGGCGCGGACCATCGCCGCGAGGCCGCAGGGCGCACCGCGAACGCG
The DNA here is from genome assembly GCF_018207095.1 of Nocardiopsis sp. MG754419. Lineage (GTDB taxonomy): Bacteria > Actinomycetota > Actinomycetes > Streptosporangiales > Streptosporangiaceae > Nocardiopsis. The sequence continues at coordinate 4,835 of NZ_QOCZ01000199.1, forward strand.
GGGCCGCTGTCCCGTGACACCGCACCGGAGTGGTCGCCATGAGCATGCTCGGCGAACTCAGGACCATCGGGCGGTCCCGCCGCGGGCGGAACGACGAGGCCCACGGCAAGGACGACAAGGCCGCGTTGGCCTTCCTCGCCCCCTGGATCATCGGTCTGTTGGGCATCACCGTCGGCCCGATGATCGCCTCCCTCTACCTCTCCTTCACCGACTACAACCTGCTGCAGAACCCCGGGTTCGTCGGTGTCGAGAACTACGCGCGCATGCTCGGGGACGAGCGCCTCTGGGCTTCGCTCCAGGTCACCTTCACCTATGTCTTCGTCGGTGTGCCCCTGCAACTGGCCGCCGCTCTCCTTCTCGCCCTGCTGCTCGACCGGGGCCTGCGCGGCCTGGCGCTGTACCGCTCCGCCCTGTACCTGCCGTCGCTGCTCGGCGGAAGCGTGGCCATCGCGGTCCTGTGGCGGCTCGTGTTCGGGGCGGAGGGGCTGGTGAACTCCTTCCTCGCCGTGTTCGGGATTCAGGGTCCGAGTTGGATCGCCTCACCCGAGACGGCTCTGAGCACGATCATCACGCTCAACGTCTGGACCTTCGGGGCGCCGATGGTCATCTTCCTCGCGGGGCTGCGACAGATCCCCCGCCACTATTACGAGGCGGCCTCGATCGACGGCGCCGGACCCTTACAACGTTTTCGTTCGGTGACGCTTCCCCTGCTCAGCCCGATCATCTTCTTCAACCTGGTACTGGGCGTCATCGGAAGCCTGCAGGCCTTCACCCAGGCCTTCATCGTCTCGAACGGCACGGGAGGGCCTTCGGACTCGACGCTCTTCTTCTCCCTGTACCTCTATCAGGAGGGGTTCATGGGCTTCCGGATGGGATACGCGTCCGCCCTGGCCTGGCTTCTTCTGATCATCGTGGCCGCTTTCACCGCGATCAATTTCTGGGCATCGAAATTCTGGGTGTTCTACAATGACTGAGACCCTCGAGAAGAACGCCGTGACACCGGGCCCACCCCCGGGAAGGAAACCGGTCGGGAAACGTAGAGGACGCACCCGCTCGCCGAGCGCCCTCGTGTGGAGCCTAGCGAAACACCTGACGCTGATCGCCGTGTCACTGGTGATGCTGTACCCGCTGCTGTGGATGGTGGCCGGGTCGCTGCGCCCCAACCACGAGATCTTCGGTAACGCGACACTGTTCGTCGACACGTTCCATTTCGAGAACTACCCCAACGGGTGGAACGCGCTGAGCGAACCCTTCGGGAAATACCTGCTCAACTCGGCCGTCGTCGTGCTCGGAACGGTTCTCGGGAACCTCGTTTCGTGCTCTTTGGCGGCATACGCTTTCGCGCGCTTGAGGTTCAGGTACAGGCGCACGGCATTCGCGGTGATGCTCATCACCATCATGCTTCCCATTCACGTGCTCATCATCCCGCAGTACGTTCTGTACGCGCAGCTCGGGTGGATCAACACCTATCTCCCGCTCATCGTCCCGAAACTGCTCGCCACGGACGCCTTCTTCATCTTCCTGATGGTGCAGTTCATCCGGGGCATTCCCCGTGAACTCGACGAGGCGGCACGGATCGACGGCGCGGGCCACGCCAGGATCTTCTTCCAGATCATGCTGCCGCTCATGGTCCCCGCGCTGGCGACGACGGCGATCTTCACCTTCATCTGGACCTGGAACGACTTCTTCTCGCAACTGATCTTCGTCACCGAGCCGAGCCTGTACACGGTGCCGGTGGCACTCCGCTCCTTCATCGACGCCCAGATGCAATCGGACTACAGCGCGCTCTTCGCGATGAGCGTCGTCACCCTCATCCCGGTCTTCCTGGTCTTCCTCTTCGGACAGCGGTTCCTCCTCCGTGGGATCGCCACCACCGGAGGCAAGTGAGCCACCGGAGACCACAGCCCACAGTGCCCGAGGCACGAGGAGAGACCATGACCCCATGTCCACGCCGCGTCCGGACCTCGGCGGTGCTCGCCGCAGGGCTCCTCCTGACCGGTTGCGCCGTCACCCCCGACACGGTCGACCAGCCCGAACTCTCGGAGGGGGACGTCACCATCACCTTCGCCTGGTGGGGGGCGGACGACCGCACCCAGCAGACCCTGGAGGCCATCGAGATCTTCGAGGAGGAGTACCCCAACATCACGGTGGAACCGCAGTACGCCGACTGGGCCGGCTACTGGGACCGCCTCGCGACCATGACCGCCGGGGGCGACATGCCCGACGTGGCCCAGTTCGACGAGATGTACCTGGCCTCCTACGCCGATCGAGGGTCCCTGCTCGACCTGTCGACGGTCTCCAACATCCTGGACGTGAGCGCCCTGGAGGACCCCGTCCTGGACACCGGCTCGGTGAACGACACCCTCTACGCCGTACCGACCGGGGCGGCACCGAACGCGCTGGCGGTGAACACCACCCTCTTCGAGGAACTCGGGGTCGACCTGCCGGACTTCGAGACCTGGACGTGGGACGACCTCCACGAGGTCGGGTTGGAGCTGCACGAGGCCTCCGACGGCGAGTACAACCCTCTGGGCGCGATGTGCCTGGACAACTTCTCGCTCAACGTGTGGCTGCGCCAGCACGGTGAGGACCTGTTCGACCGCGAGGGGAACGTGGCCGCCTCACCGGAGACCATCGCCGCCTGTTGGGACCGGGTCGCGGAGTGGATCGACTCGGGTGCGGCGGACTCGGCCCACGAGATGGTCGAGAACCACGGCGTCCCCCTCGACCAGACCGGCCTGTCCCAGGGCGAGACGCTCATCGGTTTCATCGCCGGCGGCGTGTTCACCGCCCAGCAGGCCGCCGCGCCCCAGTTCGACTTCGTCCTGGGTCAGTGGCCCACCGACGACGACACCGCCGACGGCTATCAGTACATGAAGCCCTCGATGTACTGGTCGGCCTCGGCCTCCTCGGACCACCCGGCGGAGTCGGCCCTGCTGATGGACTTCCTCACCAACGACACCCGGGTCGCCGAGATCTTCCGACTCGATCGGGGGCTCCCCGCGCACCCGCAGTTCCAGGAGGTGGTCGAGCCGCACCTGGACGAGAGCGGCGCCATGGCGATGGAGTTCAACGAGAGGGCCATGGACCACGTGGGGGACGCTCCTCCGATCACCCCCAACGGCGGCAGCGTCATCGCGACCATCCAGGTGCGCTACGGGCACGAGGCCTTGCTGGGTGAGAAGTCCACGCAGCAGGCGGCCGAGGAGTTCCTCGCCGAGATGCAGGATTCCATCGACCGCTCCTCGTGAGGCCCGCCCACGGGTGGACCACGGCGGTTCGGACCGCCGCCCTCACCGGCGGAGCCCGAGCGGCGGCCACTCTCGGGGGCGGCGGTCGCGGAGGCACCGCTCCCCCGGTACCCGGTCCACGGGGCCGGGGACCGGGGAC
>NZ_QOCZ01000200.1 GCF_018207095.1 Nocardiopsis sp. MG754419
CCCCGTTCGCCCCTCCCCCGCGGGGCCGGCTCCCTGCCCGCACTCTGCGACGTCCTCCACGGACGCCCCTCACGCTTCGCGACATCGGGTCCTCATTTGTGTACGCTGAGTCACAGCGTTTCCCCGCGGGGTGAGACGCCGCGTACCCACCCGTTGGGGGGAGATCAGCGATGTCGCCGTTCACCAGACCAGCGAGCCGGAGGGGCCGACCCTCCGAACACGCCCGCCTGCTGCAGTGTGTGCAGGGCATCCTGGACCGCTCGGATCGGGCCGTTCCCTGGGAACCGGATACCGTCGGTCTCCCCGAGGCCCACTCCGACAGCGCGCTGGCCCGCATCAACGACGTCGCCTTCTACGCGAACGCGCGCAACGAGGTCTCCACCCTGGCCCGCGTGTGCGTGGACCTGCTTCTCCTGCACAGCCCCGAGGAACACGACGGCTCCCGGTGCGTGAGCTGCCGACTGACGTGGCCCTGCGCGACCTTCGGCGAGATCTCCCGCCTCCTGAGCTGACCCGCCCCCGGCGCCCGCCCCGGACACGGCACGACCGACGTCGCCCGCCGACGTCGGGGCGCGACCCGAGGTCGACGAGCGACGGCCCCTTCCGTGCCCACCACGAGTGAGGCCCGACGACCGAACCGTCGGGCGCCCCGACGGAGGCCGAGGCACGGCACAAGAACAGGTTCTACCACAGGATCCCGACGGGCTTCGGAACACCCCGTCGAGGCGGAGCGGGGCACCCTGAGCTCAGAGGGGAACCGGATCCACCACACGGCCGGCGCGGTGGGGCCTCACAGCTCGAACTGGACGGCGGCCCGCTCGGTCAGCAGCGGGCGGATGATCGCGAGGGCGGCCTGGTGTTCGGGATGGTCCCGGTAGGCGACGAAGGCCGCCTGGTCGGCGACGTCGGCCACCACGGCGAAGTCGAAGGTGTCCGGCCCGATCCCGAGATCCGGGCCGAAGGCGTAGGCGTCGAGCGCGGAGATCGCGCCGGGCAGGGCACCCAGCACCTCCTCCACCCGGGCGACCTGCTCGGGGGTGGTGCCGTCCTGCCAGCGAAAGAGTGCGATGTGTCGAAGTGCCATACCGCCGAACCTACCGGTGGCCGGCCTCGTGCGAGGCCGCACGGCACGGAGCGGGGATCGAGGGAAAGCGGGAGGCCAGGCCCAGGGGCGGGGGACAGCCCCTGGGACCGGCCCTGTTCGGCAGGACGCGGCGGCCATGCACCCGCGAACGCGTGGAGCCCTCCCATGGTCGCCGGCGGGGCGCGCCGTGCATCTTCGACGTTAACGAAGCGGTGGTCACACGACCACCCCGTTCGGATAACCGGAACGTCTCGATTCGGCCCGAAGGGAGGAGCGCGACACCGCGCTGACCTGCGACGACAGAACGTCACCACAGGAGGCGGACCCACCGGTCGACCGGTGATGCGGCTCCGTGGTGGCGTCCGAGCGACGGCCAGGGGGTCGAACACCCCCACCGGAAATCGCAGGGGAATACCCTCGGCAACAATCAACGGTGAGGTTGCCGGGGGTTGCAATTCCGACAGGGGTACGAACAATGAAGTGGCCGACGTCGAGGTCGGCCCGGGATCAACTAATCCTGCTCGCCGTCAGATACGCGCTCGGAGAATCGGCCTCGACTATTTCCATGACCTGCCAGACCTGGCCTCCGACGCTGAACACGTCGCCTACCCGAACATCGATCATGGGAGTGGGACGCCACTCCTTGGGACCGCCGATCTTGGCGACAGCCCTTCCCTCGTCGTCGATCCAGAAACTTCCACCACCGACAGGGCCGCCGGCGAAGCGGTCGTTGCGACCGTAACTGATCTTCTCCTGCGCACCGATCTCGTGAACCACCGTGGATTCAGTCCCCACCGTCTCGTATTCCATTGAAAACGCGTCTATATTAACCCTCCCCCTGCTTTTGCGCAGAGGACTGCGAGAGTTGCCCGACGTTTCGTGCAGAATAGCCGACACAAGTAATGCGCGGGCCGGGACCTTGGTCCCGACCCGCGCGAGAAATCAGTGTGAGATGAGTCCTGGGCCGTGTTCTCCGGGCCTCCGCCGACGCTTCGGCCCGTGCTCGCACGCCCGACGGCACGGCCGGAGCCTCCGAGGGTCCGGGAGAGCACGCTCCACCGGCGGCCGACCGAGGGGACGCCGCCGATGAAGCGACGCACCGGCTCTAGCCGTCGGATCCCCGATCGCCCTTGAGGCGACCGACCAGGGTCTCCAGGGCGGAACTGAACGGGTGGTCGTGCACCATGTACGTCCACGTCATCGACGGACGCTTCACACCGACCTCGCTCACGTCGAGCTCACCGTCGACCACCTCGAGTTCGGCGAAGCTCGCGGCGGCGCGGGCGCGGGCCTCGTCCAGGAAACCCTTGAAGACCGGAACGGCCTCACGGTTGAACTCGTCCAGCGGATCACGGCGACCCAGGTACCGCAGGTGGATGCCCTCGCGCAGTTCCGAGAGGAACGCGTTGTGGTCGGTCCAGCCACGGTCCAGGTGGTAGAGGGTGATGAGCCGGGCCGCCTCGGCGACCCGTGCGGCGTCCAGCTCCTCGACCAGTTCCTCGTGGCGTTCCTTCTGGTCCTTGGCGATGTGTCGGTCGCCCTGGTCACCGCTGAGGACCAGCTCCCGGTGTTCCAGGACCACCTCGCGCTGCACGTCGATGAGCTTGTTGTAGCGCCAGGTGTTGCGGTGGACCTCCAGCAGCTGCCCCTCGGAGACCCGCTGGGAGTGGTCGACCATCGACAACCACGCGTCGTCGGTGATCTCCCCCTCGGCGGTGGTCTTGTAGCCGGTGGTCTCGGAGGCGTGGTTGACGAGCAGGTCGTCGTCCATGCTGACGAAGAAGATGGAGTCGCCCGGGTCGCCCTGGCGTCCGGCGCGTCCACGCAGCTGTCCGTCCAGGCGGCTGCTGGGGTAGCGACCGAAGCCCATCACGAACAGGCCGCCGGTCTCGACCACCCGTTCACGGTCGGCCATGTCGCTGCCGCCGAGCCGGATGTCGGTGCCGCGACCGGCCATCTGGGTGGAGACCGTGACGGCGCCGTGCGTGCCGGCCTCGGCGATGACGGACGCCTCGTCCGCGTCGTTCTTGGCGTTGAGGACCACGCACTCCAGTCCGGCCTCGCGCAGACGGCCGGCGAGCAGCTCGGACTCGGCCACGTCCTGGGTGCCGATGAGGATGGGGCGGCCGGTCCGGTGGACCTCCTCCACCTGCGCGATGAGGGCGTCCTCCTTCTCCTCGCGCGTGGCGTACAGGCGCGTGCCGTGGTCCTCGCGGACGTTCGGCTTGTTGGAGGGGATGACCGCGACCTCGAGCTCGTAGAACTCGCGCAGCTGCTCGGCCACCGACATCGCCGTACCGGTCATGCCGGCGAGCGTGGGGTAGCGCATGACCAGGGCCTGGACCGTGATGGAGTCCAGGACCTCGCCGGTCTCGCTGATCGCCACCTTCTCCTTGGCCTCGACCGCGGCCTGGAGACCGTCCGGCCAGCGCTGGAGGAGGGCGATACGGCCCCGCGACTCGTTGATGAGGCGGACCTCGCCGTCGCGCACCACGTAGTGGACGTCGCGTTGGAGCAGCACGTGCGCGTGCAGGGCCAGGTTGACCTGCGGAAGGATCGAGGAGTCGTCCTCGGAGTAGAGGTCGACGCCGTCCAGGGCCTTCTCGACCGCGTCGATGCCGGCGTCGGTGAGCTGGACGTTGCGCCCCTCGCCGTCGACCTCGTAGTGCACGCGCGGCTTGAGGTCGCGCACCACGTCGGCCATCTCGATGTCGGCGGGCACGGCCTCGGCCGCACCGGCCAGCACGAGCGGGACGCGGGCCTCGTCCACGAGCACGGAGTCGGCCTCGTCGATGATGGCGACGTGGGGTTCGGGGACCACCCGGTCGTCGATGTCGGTGACCATGCGGTCGCGCAGGACGTCGAATCCGAGTTCGCTGACGGCCGCGTAGGTGACGTCGCAGCCGTAGGCCTCCTTGCGGGCCTCGGTCGCGGAGTCCTCGTTGATCGAGCCGACGGTGACGCCGAGCATGCCGTAGAGGGGCCGCATCCACTCGGCGTCCCGTCGGGCGAGGTAGTCGTTGACGCTCAGCACGTGGACGCGCTTGCCGCGCAGGGCGAACCCGGCGGCGGCGAGGGCGCCCGCGAGGGTCTTGCCCTCACCCGTGGCCATCTCGGCCACGTGACCGTCGAGCAGCGCCATGACACCGAGGAGCTGGACGTCGAACGGCCGTTCGTCGAGGGTGCGGCGCGCGGCCTCACGGCCCACGGCGCACAGGTCGACCAGGTCGGCCGGGGAGTAGGGCAGCTCGGCGTAGCCGAGCTCGATGGCCTTCTCCCTCAGCTCGTCGTCACCGAGTTCTCGCAGGCCCTCCTCTTCGGCCTCGATCGCCGGCAGGAGCTTGGTATAAGGCCGCAGGTCCACCGCACCGGGCTTGCCCAGTAGGCGGCGGACGCTTTCCGCCATTCGTCCGAACACCACGCCAGGGTAACGCCGGACACAACCCGTTGGTTCCCCCCGGGTGATCGCATGTGCACAACAATGGCGCGAACTCCCTCAAGAGGGGCACCGGCCCGGCCCCTCCGGGGTTCGGGCTCCCGCGCGGGGGCGCCTCCGCTCCCTGGTCCGTTCCTAGTTGACCAGTTGGCGCTGCGTGCGCTGGCGGGCCTCCATGGCCATGGCGTGCTTGACGAGGGTCACCAGGACTCTGACCACGGACTTGCGGTCACGGGCGTCGCAGTGGACGACGGGGACGTCGGGGGTCAGGTCCAGGGCGTCGCGCAGCTCGTCGGCGCTGTGGTCCGACTCGGGGTCGAACTCGTTGACGGCCACGACGAAGGGCAGACGGTACTGACGCTCGAAGTAGTCCAGGGCCTGGAAGGTGTCCTCCAGGCGCCGGGTGTCGGCGAGGATGACGGCCCCGAGGGCACCGCGGACCAGGTCGTCCCACATGAACCAGAACCGCTGCTGCCCCGGGGTGCCGAACAGGAACAGGGTCAGGTCGGTGTCGAGCGAGATGCGACCGAAGTCCATCGCGACGGTGGTGCTGGTCTTGTCCGGGGTGTGCGAGAGGTCGTCCACCCCGACGCTGGCCGCGGTGACGGCCGCCTCGGTACGGACCGGGGGGATCTCAGAGACAGCCCCCACGAACGTGGTCTTTCCGACCCCGAAGCCCCCGGCGATGATGATCTTGGTGGACAGTTCGGTGGGTGCGTGGACGTTGTTCGTGCTGTTAGCTGAGTGGATCACTGTTTGTCCTAGCGAGAGTGCCGGGCCTGCACGGACGGTTGGCTCACACGACCCGGTCTGGAGGGGGCGGATCCGCTCGGGTCCGAACCTCCACGGGAGGATCCGCATCTGGAACCTAACACCGGCTGGCGCTGGAATCCGGGGTTTCGGCAGAGTGGTCGTCTCGGTGGGGACCACGACGGGGCGGGGGTTTTCGGTCCACACGCGACCGAAGTGCCCCCGAGGTGGGATGTCCGCCTCGTGGCGACGGGTCCGTATTGAGAAACGGGCCGTGGTCAGACAAGCACACTCCCGTACCCCGGTGATCGGACTTTACGACATTGTGAGCGGCCGTTTTCGGCCGCTTTCGGCCGCACGGACCCCTGTCCGGCGCCGCTCCCTGCATCTACGGTGGGTGGAGGGCACCCGCATTTGTGCGGTCGCCGTCGACTCCTGGCACGAGGACGCGACCCACGGGGCCCCGGCGGCGCCTTGGGGCGCACGACCGCCACCGACGTCTCGCTCTTCGATGTCGGACCGGCCGTACCTCCCCTCACGGGCGCTCCTGCGCCCCACCGGCCCACATCCGTCCACGTGGGCCGGTGGAGGCCCACCGTTCCGACCCTCTCCGCGTCGACCGGCGCCGGGACGCGAGCGGCGAGCGCCCCTCCCCCACCGCGGGGGAACCGACGACCACGGAAGCCCGCCCCAGTGCGTAGGATGGGCCGCGCGCCCCTCCCCTGACCGGCGCCGACACGGGCCCGCGCGGCCCGCCCGACCACGGCGTCAGGAGTGTCGGAGATCACGCCCACGGGGATCCACGGGGCAGCGCGTCCACCGAACGAACTCCCGAGGGAGCCGAGAACCCCACATGTCCGATCAGCGCGTCGTCCGCCCCACTCCCATCAGCGGTTTCCCCGAATGGACCCCACAGGTCCGGGCCGTGGAGCAGCGTTGGCTGGACCATATCCGCGCCGGGTTCGAGTCCTTCGGCTTCGCCTCCGTGGAGACCCCCTCGGTGGAGAACCTGGACGTGCTGATGGCCAAGGGCGAGACCTCCCAGGAGGTCTACACCCTGCACCGGCTCCAGGCCGACGCCAAGGACGACTCCGACGCCAGGCTCGGCCTGCACTTCGACCTCACGGTGCCCTTCGCCCGGTACGTCGCCCAGCACTTCAACGAGCTGACCTTCCCGTTCAAGCGCTACCAGACGCAGCGCGTCTGGCGCGGTGAGCGCCCACAGGAGGGCCGCTTCCGCGAGTTCACCCAGTGCGACATCGACGTCATCAACGTGGACTCGGTGCCGCTGCACTTCGACGCCGAGCTCCCCCGCATCGTGCACCGGGTGCTCAGCGGACTGGACATCCCCGCCTGGACCCTGAACGTCAACAACCGCAAGGTGCTGCAGGGTTTCTACGAGGGTCTGGGCATCAAGGACCCGATCGCGGTCATCCGCGCCGTGGACAAGCTCCACAAGATCGGGGACGAGGGCGTCCGGGAGATCCTCGTCACCGAGGGCCTCACCTCGGAGCAGATCGACCCCTGCCTGGCGCTGGCCCGGGTCAAGGGCGACGGTCCCACCGTGGTGGCCGGCGTGCGCGGGCTCGGTGTCACGTCGGAGCTGTTGGACGAGGGGCTGGACGAGCTGGCGTTCGTCATGAACGACCTGGCCGACCTGCCCGAGGGCGACGTGGTGGCGGACCTGTCCATCGCCCGTGGCCTGGACTACTACACCGGCACCGTCTACGAGGCGTCCTTCGACGACGACCCGGGTTACGGCAGCATCTGCGCGGGCGGACGCTACGAGGACCTCGCCGGTCAGTTCATCCGCCGCAGGCTGCCCGGTGTGGGGATCTCCATCGGCCTGACCCGCATCTTCGCCAAGCTCGTCGCCGAGGGGCGCATCGAGGGCGGCCGCGTGTGCCCCACCGACGTGATGGTGGTCGTCCCCAACGCCGAGCGCCGCGCCGACGCGCTGCGCACGGGGGAGCTGCTGCGCGAGCGCGGGTTCAACACCGAGGTGTTCCACTCCACCGCCAAGGTCGGCAAGCAGATCCAGTACGCGTCCAAGAAGGGCATCCCCTTCGTGTGGTTCCCGCCCTTCGACGAGGACGGCGAGCACGAGGTCAAGGACATGGAGCGGGGCGAGCAGACCGGCGCCGACCCCGCGGTCTGGGACCCGAGGGACTGAGTCCTCCGGAGCGTCCCGGGGCGGGTCTCCCCCGCCCCGGGATCCCCGTGGATCGACGAGGGTCACCGTGGGCCCTTAGCAAATCACGGACCGGCATGGGCGGTTTCCGACCCCTCGTGCCGGAACCGGCCATTCCCGAGACAGTCATGGGTACCGGGTGCCAGACTGGTGCCGGTCGCGCCGCGAACGTCACGGACACGGTGTGATCGACATCGGTGTCCTAGTAAACGAGGCCATGTCTCCTCCTCGCCACAACCTGCCCCTGTCCGCCGGCGAGTTCATCCGGTTCGTCGGACGTGAACGTGACATCGTCGACCTGGGTCGCCTGCTCGGTAACGCCAGGATGATCACGCTGACCGGTACCGGTGGAATCGGCAAGACCCGACTCGCCCTCCACCTGGCCGAGCGTGTCCTGCGTCAGTTCCCCGACGGTGCGCGTTTCGTCGACCTGAGCGAGGCCTCGACCCACGAACAGGCACTGCGCGCCGTGGCCGCGGGCCTGAACGCCGTCCAGAGCGACTCCACGACGTTGATGGACGGCATCATCACGGCTCTGCGCACCCAACACCTGTTGCTGTTGCTGGACACGTGCGAGCACGCCGTGGGCCCGATGGCCGAACTGTGCCAGGCGATCCTGCGCGATTGTCCCCGGGTCCGGATCCTGGCGACCAGTCGACAGCCGCTCCACGTGCCCGAGGAGAACGTCTGGCGGGTGCCCCCGCTGTCCCTGCCCTCACGTCCCACCCC